>JADFDB010000129.1 GCA_018263175.1 Spirochaetota bacterium | reverse complement strand
GAGGAACAGAAGGCCTATGGCGGCCGGGAGGTGTTGAAGGGATCCATCTGGATGGCCCTGGTGTCGGGCGTCATGATGCCCATGCAGGCCATAATAGGGGGAGGCATGGTGCTCGCCTTCAATTATTTCGGTTTCAATCTTTTCAAGACCTTCGGCTTTTTAGCCCCGCTGGGCTTTCTCCAGGGACCGGGACAGGCGCTTTCGCTCGGAAAGGCGTGGGAGGCCCTTGGTTTTGCGAACGCCGCCACCATAGGGCTGACCTTTGCCACCATCGGCTTTCTCTTCGCCTTCTTCGTAGGGGTGCCGCTGGCGAACTGGGGGATTCGCAGGGGCATGGCTGAACACGCTCCCAAGACCCTGCCGAGGGACCTTCTCGTGGGGGTAGCGCCGAAGGGAGCGCAGCTCGAACCAGCGGGCAGGCTTACCATGCATTCCGGGAACGTCGATACCCTTGCCTTCCAGTCCGCTTTGGTCGGGCTGGTCTACCTGCTGACCTACGCCCTTGTATACGGGATTGCGAGTCTGCTCAGGCCCGAGCTTGCCGCGACGCTGTGGGGATTCTTCTTTTTCATCGGCCTGCTCGTTTCAATCCTCGTGCGGAGCGTCATCATTAGAATCGGCTACGGGCACATGGTCGACCCTGGAGTACAGCGAAGAATAACCGGGTGGTCGGTGGACTTTCTGATCGTGGCGACAGTGATGGCGGTGCAGCCCGCGATCGTGTGGCACTATGCCCTGCCCATCGGTGCGATCTCGCTCGTGGTCGGCGTCCTCACAACCATCGGCATCATCTATCTCGGGAACCGCCTCTGGGCGCTGAACATCGAAAGGATGGTCGGTATTTACGGGATCTGTACCGGAACGGCCGCCTCGGGGCTCCTGCTGGTGCGGGTTGTGGACCCGGAATTTCGCACCACCGTGGCGATGGAGCTCGGCTTCCAGGCCATTTTCTCCTCGGTACCGGTGCTCAGCTGCATGCTTCTGGTCAGCGCACCGTTGATCTGGAACTGGAGTATGGAGTTCACCCTCGTGGTGTTTTTCGGGTTGATGCTCGTGTTTCTCGCGCTTCTGAAGATTTTAAAGTTCTGGGGAGAGAAACGATTTTGAAATGGCCGTGTGATTTTGCGTAGATGATTTCTTCGATTGCCGCAGGGCGGCGCCTTCGCGCGTACCGCCGCCCCTGCGGTCCAGGACTTGCATGATGTCCGGGGTCGGAATTTCCCGGGATGCAGGGCAGGGGGGATGTCGTATCGCCATGGAAACGTCAGGTCGGAAACAGAAGGAGAAGGAGCACAGGCGGCGGGCCATCCTCAAGGCCGCGCGCAGCCTGCTTTTGAAAAAGGGCTACGATGCCGTTTCGATACGCCAGATCGCCGCGATCAGCGAACTGGGGGCGGGCACGATCTATTCGTATTTCTCCGGCAAACCGGAGATTTATGCCACGCTCTCCATCGAGGTATTCGACCTTCTGCACGAACATCTCCGGAGCGCGTTTGCTCCGGATGCGGGGCCGGCTGAAAGGCTCCGCGCCATCGGCGCCGCGCTCCTCGATTTCAGCGTGAAGCACAGGGCCTATTACGATTTCCTGGATTATTTCATGTCTTCCCCGCGAACGATCTTTCCGGCCGACATGAAGTCGCGTATCGACGAATACGGCGGGAGGGCGCTCTCCCCCATAAGCGATGCGATTGAGGCGGGGATACGAGCCGGCGATTTCGCTCGCGTCGATTCCCGACAGTATGCTCTCTTATTTTTCGGGATGATGCACGGAGTGGCCCATTTCAAAAAACTTCGGGGCACCCTGCTGGCCGAAACGGGTTTCGACAGCCTTTATCGCCAGGGCGTTGAATCCATGATCGATTCGCTTCGCCGTTCGCGATAAGCGTGAACCGCGCGGCACGGGGATTGTGACGTTCGCCGTCAGGCAATTCTTTTACTCGCCTTTTACGTGCGCTTTTCGTATGTTTCGATGCGATGATGCGCATCAGGAGGCCGGCGATGAAGGGAAAGGGCAACCGCCTGGGCGGCGAAAAGAGCCCGTATCTCAGACAGCACGCGCACAATCCGGTGTGGTGGTACCCCTGGGGAAGCGAGGCCTTCGACGCGGCGCGCGAGGCGGACAGGCCCGTTTTCCTCAGCATCGGTTACTCGGCCTGCCACTGGTGCCACGTGATGGAGCGCGAATCCTTCGAGGACGCGCTCATCGCCTCGCTCCTCAACCGGTACTACATCGCCGTCAAGGTGGACCGTGAGGAGCATCCCGACGTCGACGGACTCTACATGAACGCCATGCAGGCCATGGGACAGCGCGGCGGCTGGCCGCTCTCGGTATTTCTCACGCCCGAGCTAAAGCCTTTCTACGGCGGCACCTATTTTCCGAAACCACAATTCGAATATCTGCTCACCGAGCTCTCGCGCCTGTGGAGCGGCGAACGTTCCGCGCTCCTGAAGCAGGGGGAGGCCCTGCATGATTTTCTCCGCCGTCCGTATCCATCAGCGACGCCGGAGGGGATGCCCGGTGCCGACCTGCTTCGCGCCGCATTCCGTGCGGCTGAGTCCCGTTTCGATCGCGAGCACGGCGGCTTCGGCGCGGCCCCGAAGTTTCCCCCGTCCATGCTCATCCGCCTGCTGCTGCGCATGCATCATCGTACGCGCGATGAGCGCCCCCTCGCCATGGCCGAGCTTACCCTTCAGGCCATGGCGAGGGGCGGAATCTACGATCAGCTTGGCGGCGGTTTTGCGCGTTATTCGACCGACGAACGATGGCTTGTTCCCCACTTCGAGAAGATGCTCTACGACAACGCGCTCCTCGCCGCGGCCTTCGCGGAGGCGTATCAGCTTACCGGAAATCAACTGTACGCAACGGTCGCGCGCGAGACGCTCGACTACGTACTCCGCGACATGACCTCTCCGGAGGGGGCCTTCTACTCCGCGGAGGACGCCGACAGCGGCGGCATTGAGGGTGCATACTATGTATGGAAAGAGGACGAACTTGGCTCAGCGCTCGGCAAAAACGAGCTTGTGGCCGCCCGGCGCGTCTTCGGCCTTTCGCCCGATGGTAACTTCGAGCACGGCGCCACGGTGCTCGCCCTCCAGCCCGGTGTCGCGTGGGAGGAGCGCGGGTCGCCGGAGATCACGGCGCTACGCGGAAGGCTGCTCGCGCTTCGGGCATCGCGGGAGCGTCCCCGGCGCGACGAAAAAGTGCTCGGATCGTGGAACGCACTCATGATCGAGGCGCTCTGCCGCGGCTATCGGGCGCTCGGGGACCGGGCATATCTCGACGCGGCACTTCGCGCGGCCGGGTTCATCACGGAAATCCTGTATCGCGATGGCGTACTGTACCGCCGCTGCATTGAGGGCGAGGTGCGTCACGGTGGGACGCTCGACGACTACGCATTCCTCATACAGGCGCTCATTACACTGTACGAATCGTGCTTTGAAACGAGATGGCTCTCGACTGCGGAGCGGCTGCAGGAAACCCAGAACGCCCTGTTCGCGGATGGAAACGAAGGCTTCTATTACACGTCGGGCGACGCCGAACACCTCATAGCCCGAATCAAGGATTTCTACGACGGGGCGATGCCGAACGCAAACGCGGTGTCGGCGCTCAATCTCCTCCGGCTCCATCGTCTGACACGCAGGGACGCGCATCTCGACCGTGCGCTCGGCATCTTCGGCGCCTCGTCCGTCCTCATGAAAGGACAGCCGTCCGCGTTCTCACAGATGCTCATCGCGCTCGATTTTTATCTCGGCCCGCCCTTCGAGGCGGTGGTTACGGGTGAACGGTCCTCGGCGGCATCCATCCGAGCCGTGGAGGCGTTGTACCGGCGCTTCGCCCCGTCGCTCGTTCTTGCCGCCGCGGCTGACGATGCCGGGCCCATGGCGCAGGGAAAACCGCCACAGGGAGAAGGCCTCGTATATCTCTGCCGCGATACGGTCTGCGGCGCGCCCACGGCGGATGCGGACGCGCTTATCGCCGCGCTTGACGACGTGAGCCGCTATTCACTGGATGAGTGAGGCCTGCCCGGAGCTCATCGGTGAAAGCCCGTTCATGGAAGCCGTACGATTATCGTTTCATCGCGAAGCCGAGCATGGTTTGAAGAACCTCCCGCGCCAGGTCGAGGTCGTCGCGATAATCGGGGCAGTGGCGTCCCTCGGGCCTGTAGAAATACTTGCCCGAATTCAAAGGATAGCCCGGTTCGAGGAAGGCAAAAGGTACCTTTGTCGCGACAGCGCGGGTGTATCGTTTATTCATCGGTTCATGCTCTTTTCGGTAAGCGAATAGTAGAGTTGTTGCATAACTGGGAATTAAACCGGATATTCGCAAAATATAAAACAAGCCTGCTGAGAAAGCACTTTGATGGAATCTCATCTTAGCCTGCGTCGCAAATCAATTTTGGGCGTGTCGGAAGAAAAAACATGCAATAAAATAGGGCGCGATCTGTCCTGTACAGTAGACGGGAATCAGTTTTAAGGGAGGAGGGATGTTGCGAGAGCATGTATTTCCCTGGTGGGCCGCGTATCTGTTGCACAGTCCGCTTCGAAAGCTGCGGGTCGATCCGATGGAGCTTCTGCGTCCGTATGTGCGCGAGGGTGCGGTCGTACTCGACGTTGGGTGCGCGATGGGCTTTTTCAGCCTGCCCATGGCACGGCTGGCCGGGCAGGCGGGGAAGGCGCTGACGATGCCGCGGCAAAAGCCCGCAGGGACGATGAGTGAGCCGGGCACGGCGGAAACCGTGCTGCCGTACCCGTATCGTTATTCAAGCATGACGGATTCTTTTTTGATTTCATCGATGGGGGCCCCGCCGGGCCTGTGAATGGCGTTGCTCCGGGGGAGGAAAAGGGCCGGGATAAGCGCCACGGCGACGATAAGAGCGCCGACGATAAAAGCATCCTGAAAGGACATGATGACCGCCGACTGGGACAGCTTCTTGAAGATGAGCGCGCCGGCGACCTGTTTCGATTGCGCGTAAGGGTACCCCAGTTCATGCGCGCGATAAAAAACATTCCGCGATGCCTCCATGAAGGCCGGGGAGTCCATTTTGACCGCGGCCCCGACGACGCCGAGGTGATAATGTATCCGGTTGCTCAACACCGTGGCAAGGGTGGCGATGCCGATGGAGCCGGACACCTGCATGGTGATGTTCATCATCGACGAGGCCATTCCCGCCTTCCGGTCGGGCACCGCATTGAGCGCCGCCGCCATTATCGGTGCCATCAGGAAAGCCATACCCACGCCGCGGACCAGCGTCGGCATGATGAAGCTGAACACGCTCATCGTAACGTCCATGTGCCGGTACATGAACATGGACCATCCGAGGAGCAGGATGCCGAAAAACGAAGGAAGCATGGGGCCTATCCGGTCCCCGAGGCGGCCAGTGATGGGCATAAAGAGCATGATCATGAGCGCCCCGGGCATCAGGATGAGGCCGCTCTGCATCTCGTCGAATCCCATCTGCTGCTGTAAAAAAAGGGGCATGAGGAAAATGCCGCCGAAGAGGGCGACGGACCGGACCACGATGATGATGGTGCATATTGAAAAGATCGGATGTTTGAAGAGTTGCAGATCGATGATGCCGTGGGTCGTACCGCCCTCGACCACGAGGAACATGATTAGGCTCACGGCAGATATCAATGCACAGGTTAGAATATAGGCCGACGTCCATCCCTCTTTCTCTCCCTTTGAAAGACCCAGCAAAAACGACACCAGGAAGACGGTCAGGAAGATGAATCCCCACAGATCGAAGGGCCGATGGCTGCTTTCGTGGGGCCTGTCCCTGAAAAGAAACGCCGAGGCCGCGATGAAAGCCATGATGCCGACAGGAAGGTTGACCAGAAAGATCGAGCGCCATCCGAAGGTCTTGGTGAGGTACCCGCCCAGGGTCGGTCCGATGGTGGGCCCCAGGATGACGCCCACGCCCCAGATGCCGATGGCCTTGCCCCGTTCCTCCGGCGGAAATACTTCGGATATCATGGCCATTCCGGTCGGGGTGATGGCGCCGCCGCCCAGGGCCTGGATTATCCGCGCCCCGACGAGAGATTCAAGGTTCCATGCCGCACCGCAGAGAAGCGAACCGAGGGTGAACACGAACAGGCTCCCCAGGTACAGCGCCTTGTAGCCTATATGGTCGCGAATCCACGCGGTAAGGGGCATGAGGGTGGCGAAGGCGATCATGTACCCGGTGAGGACCCACTCGATGTCGTCGATGTTCGCCCCGAAATCGGCCATGATGGCGGGAATTGATACGTTGACGATGCTTGAGTCAAGGGTCGCCATCATCGTACCAATCATCACGACGCCCATCACGAACCAGCGGTAATTGTGCGGCAGATCCGCGGGAAAATTGCTTTTTATGTCATGCGTGGTCGACACGCTCATCGTACCCTGATCTTGATCTCAACCGATTGTCCCACGCGGAGCGCCCGGCCGGGGTGGGGATCGAGCGCTATCTTTATGGGGATGCGCTGGACCATTTTGATGAAATTGCCGGCGGCAT
>JADFDB010000128.1 GCA_018263175.1 Spirochaetota bacterium | reverse complement strand
GTAAACACGCGATTGCTGTTTTTTTCATGGCTCACTCCCTGTTATCCGGCGGACAGCCGGTATTCGATAACGGCTTGAAGCGTATCAATCGAACCCGAGCAGCGCCACCGCCTGAGCGGCAATCCCTTCCCGGCGGCCGGTGAAACCGAGGCCCTCGCTGGTTTTGCCCTTGATCCCTATCCGCCCGGCTGGCAGACCCCCGAGCGCGCGGGAGATCGCCGCCTTCATGGCGTCGACGTGCGGCAAGATTTTCGGCTGCTCGCAGATCACGACCGAATCGATATTGATGATTTTTATGCCGCGTCCGGAAAGGAGGCCATACACCCGTGCGAGCAGGTCGAGACTGTCGGCATCGCGCAGGGATTGATCGGAATCGGGGAAGAGCCCTCCGATGTCGCCCAGGGCGGCCGCACCGAGGAGCGCGTCGATGAGGGCATGGAGCAGTACATCGGCGTCGGAATGGCCGAGAAGACCGAGCGGATAATCGATGTCCACGCCGCCGAGAACAAGCCTTCTGTTCTCCGCGAACGCATGAACGTCAAAGCCGATGCCTACACGCACATCCACGGCGCACCCCGGCTGCCAGGGAAACTAAAGTTCGAAGACATCCGAAAGCGAACTCAGCTTGAGCACGTTCAGGACCTTGGTGCTGGCCTTTCGTATCTTGAGCGCCTTGCCTTTTTTCTTCTGGAGCTTGAGCAGGCTTATGAGCACACCGATGCCCGAGGAATCGATATATTCGACATTGGCAAGGTCAAGCTCGATGTCTTTTTCGGTACCCTGGCCGAGATTGAGGAGCTTTTCCTTAAACTCCTTGATGGTCATCATTTCTATGTCGCCGTTAACGATAACGCTCACCTGGGCGTCATCCTCTTTTACTTCGATGTTCATAGCGCTTCCTCGAAGATGGTTTCTCGCGTCGCGATCGTTTCACCGTATCCGGGGCATTCATTAAAGTCAAATACTATTATTAATTACCCGGCACGCGGTCTAAAGCGCTCCGCACAAAGGCATCGCGCTCGTCATTCAACAGTCTCTTTATGAGCATCTGGGGTTTGCGTTCCCCGCGATACTCGTTTATGGAAAGCGTGTAGACGAGATCCACGGCGGATTTTTTCGCCGCTTCCGCCATCTCTTCGGCCATCCCCCACCCGATCGCCTCGATTCTCCCCGGAGCGCCGAGTATGAATTTTCCGTGCGTTCGGCCCGCGCCCATGGCCCTGAAGCCCGCCACACGTACACCGCGCGTGACGAAATGAGGCTCCTCGTTCTGATGGCCGACCGGTTCGAATATCCCCAGGGAGTCCACGAAATCGGTGTTCAGGTCGGCGATCCTGCCCGGCGGGACCTCGGCACAGGCCGTCGAACTTCGCGAGGTTCCGCGCTGAGGAGCGTCTGCCAGGGCCGAAGCGATCTCTCTTCTGGCCTCGTCTATTTTTTCCAGCCTGATCGAAAAGCCGAAGGCCTGCGGGTGCCCTCCTATTCTCTCGAACAGGGACGAAAACGGGGCGACGCGCGCGAAGAAATCGTAGCTCCCGCTGGCCCGCCCCGACCCCTTCACCACGTCCCGTCCTTCGGCAAGCGCGACTACGATCACCGGCCGTTTGAACGCGTCGGCAAGCCGGTTGGCCAGCAGGCCGCACAATCCATCGGGGACTTCGGCATCGCATACGAAGTACATTCCGTCCCCTGCGCGATGCCTTTCTCCGGTGCGGCACTCTTCATGGAGCCTCGCATACAGGGAGGAAAGCTCATCCTTGCGCTTCTCGTTCATATCGGTTATCTCGTCGATGGTCTCTTTCAGCCCGCCTTCACTGCGTTCAAGGAAAAAGCGTGAGAGCAGGTGGCTCTTGCCGTAGCGACCCGGCGTGTTGAGAAATGGCGCTATCTTCCATGCCACGTCGCGCGCCGTCGTCGCGGCGCCGTTTTTTTCGAGCAGCAGACGAAGCCCGATATGCTTCGTGCGGCCGAGTGCATCGATGCCGTGACGCACCATGATCCTGTTTTCGTCCGTAAGCGGCATGATGTCGGCGATGGTTCCGAGGGCGACAAGGTCGAGCGACGAGCTCGCGAATCCAGCCAGCGCGGTCGTTCTGCCGTAACAGCGCTCCATAAAAATCCGGCCGAAGAGGTCGATGCGGCGCGAATACAGGTCGGCCCTGATCGAAAACGCATCGCACCAGTCTTCAAGGGTGGACGCGCGGCCGGTTTCTCCATCCGGCTCCATAAAGCTGAGGAAGTGCTCGATCGCTGCACACCGCGCGGTGTGCAGCTCTTCGATGAAGCCGTCATCCAGCCCGTGGTGCAGCACAAAATCGCCGTCGCCAAGCCCGATGGAGCCGGCGCTTGCGGGCGTCGAGAAACCCTCGGTCGACTCGATCACCATGTTCCGCATTTTCGAAACGAAAACCGCGCCGCCTTCCCCGCTTATAATCAGAAATCGGCGATTGTAATCGGCCTCCCGCGCGTATACCAGCGCAGAGCACAGCTTGAAGGCCACGCCGACACCGGCCAGCTCCCTGAAGGGATATTTGCACGTCCTCATTTTGGGATTGATGATGATCGCGTCCGGCAGAACATCTCCCTGTTCATGATGGTCGCATACCAGCACGTCCATGCCGAGCTCGCGCGCCCGATGAATCTCGGCGACATCGCGTATCCCGGAATCGAGCGTGATGAGGAGTTTTACCCCCTCCGCTCCGAACTCCTCGACGGCACGCATGCTGAGGCCGTAATCATCGTCTTCAACCGGATAGCGCAGCACGCGGTCCGTCCGCGCGTTTGTCCAGTCGAGGAGCCGCTCCACCACTGCCATCGCCGAAAGCCCGTCGAGGTCCGAATCGGCAAAGATGCCGATCCGTTCGCCGGTCGAAACGGCCCTTTCCAGACGGCCAATCGCGTCCGTCATTCCTTCCATCAGGAACGGGCTGTGCAGCATGGCCAGACTGGGATTGATATATGCCTCCGCGTTCATCGCGTCCGTGAGGCCGCGGCGGACGAGCAAGCGGGCGATAAGCTCGTCCAGGCCAAGCCTGGAGCACAGTTCCGTAATGAGGTCCTGTTCCTCGCGGGGAGTGTCCATAACCCGGCGGCGCCTATCTGTTCTGTTCCGAGGCTTTTTTGGCCAGATAATCGGCCTTGTCGTTGAGGTTACGCGTAACGTGTTCAATCCTGCAGTTGCCGAAGGTTTTCTTGAGCTTCATCGCCTCCGCGTAAAGGCCCTTGATATTCTCGTGGTTGACCCTGTATTCGCCTTTGATCTGTTTCACGACAAGTTCGGAGTCGGTGCGGATCTTCAACATCCGCGCTCTGAAATACCGTCCAATCCGAAGGGCGCGGATAAGCGCCGTGTATTCGGCATAGTTGTTCGTCTGTACCCCGATGGCCTGGGATACCTTACCGACCTGCCGGTTGTCGCTGTCGTAAATGACGATTCCGATGCCGGCCGGGCCGGGGTTTCCGCGCGACGCGCCGTCGGTATACATCACCAGTGAGGAGTCAAGCGGTACGGCCGACAGCTCCGCACCATCAAAAATCTCGTTGTCCGGGGTCGGCTCCGTCCCCGCCTCTTCCGGGGGGGCCGGCGACGGATCATCGGCCGGATTTTTACGGCGAATGATGATCTTCTTCCGCGAACGCGCCTTGTCGCTGGTTTCGAGGATGGTCCTCGCTTCTTCTATTACCGCGCAGACCTCCGACACATCGACGTCGGAAAGCTCCGCGATCTTCTGCACGCTCTTGCCTTCGGCCAAAAGCTGTAAAACCCTGTCAATACTCAGAAGCATAGTTCCCTCGTAATTTTAACCCGACGCGTCGCCGGCAGGCGCTTTCGGCGCGCCCTGAAACCGCTTGTAACAAGTCCAGAGACCGTGGACCTATCCGCTATAGATAAACCGTCCGCAGTTGCTGCACGACATCACCCGGTCCGCCTTCGACACGTCCCCGGCAAGGTGGACCGGCACCTGTACGCGGCAGCCCTCGCAGGTCTCGCCGTCGATGCGCACGATGGCCTTTCCATTCCCGGAGCCGGTGAGCTTCTGGAACTTCGCCCGCACGGCGGCGGAAAGGCTCGGAAGGCCCTCATCAAATTTCGCCCGGTTCTCGTCCATCTGCTTTCGGAAACGCTCGATACGCTCCTCGAGCATCGCGATGTCCGCCGTTGACTGTTCCAGCACGTCCGCGGCCTCCTTTTCGGCTTCCGCCAGCAGGGAGTTTTTCGACTCGATGTCGTCCATGAGAAGAAGTATCTCCTCCTCCATGCCGCCGCGCTCCGCCGAGGCGGCGGCATGCTCGTTTGCCACTGCCGCCGCCTCGCGTTCGTTCTTGACCGCGTCCCTGCGCGTTTGGAGTTTCACGATCTTTTCTTCGATCGCTGCCAGATCGATCTCCTTTTGGCGGAGAGAGCTCTTCGATAGCTTTATCGTTCCCTGAAGGGCCAGAACGCGGCCCTGGTTTTCCTCAAGCCGCTTTTCCCAGAACGCGATGGAGCCCGCGCTCTTCTCAATGTCCTCGCGGCATCGCAGCACCGTGTCCCAGTACCGCTGCAGCTCGATCATCCTGACTATATCGCTGTTCATTTCCGGTCCGGCAGAAATACGCTGAAAGGATTGGCCTCCACCCGGGAGACGCAGGCCCTTATTTGCCCGGTCGCCGGAGTTTTTGTCAAGTAGTCTTGGATGTCTGCTCGTAAAAAATCCAGTAAAATCCTTTCCGTGCCGAAATGACCCGCGTCGATGACCGCGACGCCGTGATCAATGGCCGTTTTCACGTCATGATAGCCCACGTCGCCCGTGATAACGCAATCGACGTCGCACTCGCGCAGAATCCGTTCAATCGAGCCGCCGCCGGCGCCGCCGCTCACCGCGCATCGCCGCACCGGCATGGCGGCACTCCCGGCGTATACGAGAAACGGGAGAGCGAGCCGCTCGCATACACGATGAAGAAGATCATCGAAAGGAACGGCGGGAATGAACTCTCCGCGAACCCCGAAACCGTATTCCTCTCCCCCGTCAGCCCGCGGCCCGTCCGTTTTCACCAGGAGTTTCATTTCGGCCAGACCGATCGCCGAGCCCAGCCGATCAAAGTATATCTTGTCCAGGTTGGTGTGCGCGGAATACAGGCTTATGCGGCCCTCGACGAGTCCGAACACCAGCTCGGACTTCGGCTCGCCGCCCGTTAGATTTCGAAGCGGACGAAAGAAAATCGGGTGGTGCGTAACGATGAGATTGCAGCCGAGCGCGCGCGCCTCGTCGATCACCGCACGATCGCAATCGAGCGAAACAAGCACTCCCCGGAGATCGTCATCGGGAAACAGCACCTGAGCGCCCGCGTTGTCGTATTTTTCCTGCAATGCGAGCGGGAAGCGCCCGTCGAGAAAGGTGCATGCATCGCGGATCTTCATCGGTATCCTCCCTTTTAAGTGTATTTCAGGCCCCCGGCCGCGTAAAGGCAGCGGGTACGGACGACCGGCGTCGCCGAACCGTTACACGATCAGCATGGCGTCGCCGTACGAAAAGAAGCGGTAGCCTTTATCCACGGCACAACGGTATGCCTCCATAATCGGCGCGTATCCGGCAAAGGCGGCGACCAGCATGAGGAGCGTGGACCGCGGAGTATGGAAATTCGTGAGCAGTGCATCCGCCGACCGCGGTACGGTCGGCGGATGGATGAAAATATCCGTCACCCCCTCACCGGCCCGGTTTGCGCCTTCGCGGAAGGTGCTTTCGAGAACGCGCAGCGAGGTCGTGCCGGCGGCGATGACGCGGCGCCCTTCGGCACGGGCCCTGTTGACGGCCGCGGCGGAATTTTCGGGGAGGATGAAGCGCTCGCTGTGCATCCGGTGGAGCGACAGGTCTTCATGACGCACAGGCTGAAAGGTGCCCCACGAGACGAAGAGCGTAAGGTAGACGAACTCGATCCCGTGCGCGGCGATATCCGAAAGAAGCTCCGCCGAAAAGTGGAGTCCCGCCGTCGGCGCCGCCACGGCACCGGCCTCCCGGGCGTACACGGTCTGGTAGCGTTCGTCATCAAGCGCCGAATGCGCGCGTCTGATATACGGAGGAAGCGGCACCTCCCCTATCGCGTTCAGCACTGTGTCATCCAGCGCAATGCCGCTTTCAATCGTGAAATGCCCCTCCTCCCGGGCAAGTATGCGAATGGCGATATTCTCGTCGCGCTCGGCGTGGAGGGTTTCGCCGATTTGTATCCTCGAGGTCCTGTTGCAGATGGCCGTCCAGTGCAGATCGTCCAGCCGGCCCGTAAGAATGAATTCCACGCGGGCACCGCTCTGCCGGAGGAAATAGATGCGCGCCGGTATCACGCGGGCGTCGTTGAATACGAGCACATCCCCTTCGTGCAGATAACCGACGATGTCCCTGAACATGCGGTGCTCGAGTCCGCCGCCGCGCCGCATGACGAGGAGCCTGGAGGCGTCGCGCTCCTTCGCGGGTTCCTGCGCAATCAGCTCTTCGGGTAGGTGAAAATCGAAATCGGAAAGGTCGTATGTTCGCTCGATCGCCATCATGAAATCATGACACGGGA
>JADFDB010000127.1 GCA_018263175.1 Spirochaetota bacterium | reverse complement strand
CCCATGCGCGCCATGATATCGATGCCGTTGTGGAAGGCCATGCCTTCGAGCATCGGGTCCACGCGGTCCCCGTAGAGCGAGGAGTAAACGGCGACACGAATCGGGTTCTGGAATATCCGCCTGATGTTGTACAGCGTCTGGAGCTTCTCGCTCACGAGCGCCGGACGGGCATCGGGGAGAAAGGCGAAGCGGATATCGTCGGGGGAGATTATTCTGAATATCGACTGACGGTAGTCGCCCCTGATGCCGTCGTCGTGATCGAGCATTCGGGCCATGCGGTGCGCGTCGTAGAAGTTGTCAATGGTGAAGAGCACGCCGTCCTCGCAGGGGACCGCTATAGTGGCGCCCTCGCGCGCGACTAAGGATTCGAGAAAGGGGTTTGCGGCGAGGATCGTATCGATGGACACACGATAGCGCCGCGCCACGTCCCAGTAAGACTCGCCCAGGCGCATGGTATGGATGACGAGTTTGACCCCCGGGTTGTGCGGATAGGATTTTATGAGCCGAACGTACTCATCGTGAGCGGTGAAGACCGGGAAGCCCTCGCGGATCCGGTAAGCCGCGCTGTCGACGCGCACCCTCGAGATGAATACGGCGGCGATGATATTCCCCATAACGATGACGATGGCCGAAAGGGAGACGATGGCCTTCAGGGCCTTTTTGGCCTGCCAGATATGGTAGTTGGTGATGGGCCAGCCGCCGCTCACTTTTTCTCTCCAAGCCTTGCGGATTTCAGCGCCGCGGCCTCGACCGCGTCCATTACGATGCCCGAAAATCCGGCGCGCTCCATTACGTGCAGCCCTTCGATCGTGGTCCCTCCCGGCGAGGCCACCCTGCCGCGCAGCACCGTTGGGTCGTCGCCCGTTTCGAGCACCATCTTCGCCGCGCCGAGCACCGTCTGCGCGGCGAGGAGGAGCGCCTGCCCGCGTGGGATGCCGGTCTTTACGCCGCCGTCGGCCATCGCCTGGATCATCGTGAAGGCGTAGGCGGGGCCGCTGCCGGAAAGCCCCGTCACCGCGTTCATCAGGCGTTCGGGCAGCACCATCGTCTTCCCGATATGCGAAAACAGTTCCTCCGCGAGCGCCATCGAGGCCGTGTCGGCGTGCGCGCCGGCCGCGAGCACCGTCATCCCCTCGCCGACAAGCGCGGGAGTGTTGGGCATCGCGCGGACGAGCTTCTGCGCGGACGGCAGGGTTTTTTCAATAAGTTCGGTCGATGCGCCCGCCACAACCGAGATGACGAGCCTGCCGGGCGAAATATTTTTGAGCTCGCCGAGCACGGCCTGCAGCGCGTCGGGTTTGACGGCCAGGATGATGATGTCGCACGCGCCGGCCAGCTCGCCGATCGAGGCGGCGGCCTCCACGCCGAGATCCTTCCCGAGCGCCTCGCAGCGGGACATATCGGTGTCATGGCAGCGCAGGCTCGCCCCGCCCGGCGCGCGGGAGAGCCCAGCAAGGATTGCGCCGCCCATGTTGCCGGCGCCGATGACGCCGATGGTATGCCCGGCGAGACTCATTCTCCGTAGCTCCTCTGTCCGAAAATCGCGCTGCCGATGCGTACGAGCGTGGCGCCCTCGTCGACGGCGATCGGATAATCCCCCGACATTCCCATCGACAGTTCACCGAGGGGCATCCCGAGGCGTCCGGCTATATCATCGCGCAGTTCCCTGAGCAGGGCGAACGCCGTGCGCGCCGCGCTCTCGCCGCCCTCCAGCGGGCCTATGGTCATGAGGCCGAGAAGCTCGATGCCCGCGATCGCGGCGACTTCACCGCAGAGTTCGCCGGCGCCGGCGGGTTCGGTCCCGCTCTTGGAGTCCTCGTTCGAGGTGTTCACCTGGACCAGCACCTTTTGCGTCTTCCCGAGCCGCAATGCCTCCTCGCCGACTTTGCGCGCGGTGGACGCCTTGTCGATTGAATGGATACAATCGAAAAGCCTTACGGCGTCCCTGGTCTTGTTCGACTGCAGATGGCCCACGAGGTGAAAGCGGAAATCGCCCTTAAGCGCGGCAATCTTGCCCTTCGCCTCCTGCACCTTGTTTTCACCGAGGAGCCGGATGCCCTGGTCGATCGCCGCCTGTACCGTTTCCGGCGCGAAGGTCTTGGATACGGCGACTATTCGTATATCTTCCGGCTTTCGTCCCGCCGCGCGGGCCCGCTCGTCAATCAAACTGCGAATATGGCTGTAGTTCTGGAAATAATTCATTATGGGACTTGCAGGCCCCGATTGTTGTAAAACGGGGAACGAACGAAAAACGGGCCCGTATCCACTCCTCATACACTATACATGGGTTCAATTTTGTACGTCAATTATCTTTTTATCGGGGGTGATGGAGCGGCGGGCTTGCCGGGTGCGGCCGTGGCACATCAAAAATACCACACCAGGGAAGCGAACACCAGAACGTCTTTCTCGAAGGCGGCGAAATCCGATTCCTCGGGAGCGTCGCTGAAGACGTGGGCCCGCATGACGGCGAGCGAGACATCGATGTTCTGAAACGCGTTGTAGGTGAGCGATGGGTTGAGAAAGACCCCGCGTCCCTGGAAGTCGTATAGTATGAAGAAGTCCCCCCGAAGCAGGGCCGTGATGTCGTATCCGAGGGCAAGGGCCGCGTAGTGCCGGTTATAGGTCAGAAACTGGTTTGAAAGGCCGCGGAAGATCTCCTCGTTCATGGCGCCCGCGCGGTTTTCGAGATAAAGATTTTTCAAATCGCCGTTGAAGTTGAGCCCGTTCTGGTTGTAGAAGTATTCCATCAGGAAGTAAAGCCCCATGGCGAAGTTGTATTCATAACCGGCGCCGGCCTGTACGAAGGACGCACCCTCCTCGGGATCGGAGTAGAGCAGGCTTCCGCGTAACATTCCGTCCAACACAATGGCGGATATATCGGCGCCGCCCGTGGCGCGGTGGGATATCCGTCCGCCGAGCCCGGACAGCTCGATGCCGCCCAGGGAGATCTTGAGCCTCCCCACGGCGTTGGTGTTTTCGGTGGAGAGTTCGTCGAGGGAATCCCGGTTCCGGTAGCGTTTCTGGTCCACGATTAGGCCGAGCTCGGTCGTGGCGTTCAGATAATACTCGACCCTGAGGGCGTCGATCCCCTTCTGCTCCTCGGCGCCCTCGAGTGCCGTCGGCGAGATGGGATTCATTACGTCGAGCGGGTTCCAGAGACGCCCGCTTCCGAAGCGCACGAGCTGCCGCCCCACGGTCACGGTGAAGTCTCCTGCCGCGATCTTCGCGTAAAGCCGGTGAATGCGCGTGCGGTAGTACAGGTCGTCGTCGTAAGAGGGTTCCCAGCTCATTCTGAGCAAGTCGTTGTAGCCGGAGGGCCGCCACAGCTCGTCGAACTCGGGGCTCTCGAGGTAGCTTCCCGAGATTATTTCATTGTCGTAATCCATGTGGATGATCAGCCTCTCCGAGAAGTTGAGCTCGGGGGAAAGCCGCAGCCGCTTGAGGTCGGACACCAGCTTCTTCTCCCTGCCCGTGAGTGAATAGGTCTCCACCGGGTAATACACGAACAGGTCGCGGAATTGCCCCCTGAGCGTGAAGATGTCGCCGGGGCCGCCGGGTGCGGGGGCCGGTTCGGTGTCCTCGGCATGGAGGGAGGCGGCGCAGAAAACCATCAACAGCACAAGCCCCGCCAGGGGCGCGGAAAGACTTTTTTGTGGCCGTGCAGCGTACTCTCTGCGGTGACGGTTTCTATGGGCCACCGGCTGTCCTTTCAAGGGGGCGATGAGCCGTGTCTTCACCGGATACTCCTACTTCTTTTTCGCCGGCGCGCGTTTTTTAGCGGCTGCGCTCCGGCCTGTGCGTTTGCCGCGCGCCTTCTTCGTGTCCGACATCACGCTGCCGTCGGTCAGGTAGATGAGCCGTTCAGCCCGCTCCATCACCATCGGGTCATGGGTCGAAAAGAGAAAGGTGATCTTCTTGCTGTTGTTGAGCCCCTTCATCAGGTCGAGCAGGCCCGCTCCGGTCGCCTGGTCCAGGTTGGCCGTGGGCTCGTCGGCCAGGATGATGTCGGGCTCAGAGACGATGGCCCGCGCGACGGCGACCCGCTGCTGCTGTCCACCCGAGAGCTCCCTGGGCAAACGGTTCATCTCGCTTTCGAGTCCGACCTCCGTGAGGATCGCTCGTGCGCGACGGGTGCGCTCCTCTTTTCCAAGCCCCTGGAGCAGCAGCACGTACTCTACGTTCTCGATGGCCGAAAGCACCGGGATGAGATTATAGGCCTGGAAGATGAACCCGATGCGCTGCAGGCGCATGTCCGAAAGCTCCTTCGCCGTCATCGAGGAGAGGTCCCTTCCTCCCACCTTCACCACGCCCCCGGTGGGACGGTCGAGCCCGCCGATGATGTTGAGAAGGGTCGTTTTCCCCGAGCCCGAAGGCCCCGCGATGGCGCTGAATTCGCCCGGTTCGATGGACAGGTCGACTCCCCGGACGGCCCTGACGACGATGCCGTTGGTGTTATATTCCTTTTCGAGATTTTCTATGGCGATGATGCTCATGGTTCAGTCTCCTTCGTCAGATGTAATGCAGCGCGTCGAGAGGCTTTATCCGCGCGGCCTTCACCGCCGGGTAGAGCGCGGCGATTATGGTGGTGACGAGCACAATCACCATGGCCATGAATATGTCCATGGCCTTGATGGCCGGGTAGATGACACTGCCGGTGCCCAGGGACCTCATGGACTCCATGTAAAACGAAAGGTCGATACCGGTCACCGAGAGGAGCGCCGTGACGGCGCCGCCTAACGCCACGCCCGCGGCGAGGCCGACGAATGCGAGGCCCGCGGCCTCCATCATGACCATCGAAAAGATCCGGTTGGGGCGCGTCCCGATCGACTTCATGACCCCGATCTCGTGAAACCGCTCCATGATGGCCATGATGAGGGTGTTGGCGATGGAGAAGATGACGGTGATGAAGACGATGGCAAAAAATATATACATCATCGTGTCGAAGAGCTTAACGGCGCTTACGAGGCTCGGGGCCATGTCCTTCCACGAGAGCACCTCAAGATTTTTATCGGCAAGGCCTTCCAGCAGGCCGGCCTTCACCTGGTCGACGTCTTCCTTGTTGTAGAGGAGGATATTGATTTCGGAGATGTTCTTTTCGAGCCCGGTTAATTTCTGAAGGGTCGAAAGGCCCGTGAAGGCGACGAACTGGTCGAAGCTGTCCACGGGCGATTCGAAGAGGCCCCTGACCGTCATTCCTACGCCCACGATCTCCTTCTCGCGGTCCTGGATCATCAGCACCAGCTTGTCGCCCACCAGGAGGTCGAGCCGCTTGGCCAGGGACTTCGAGATGAGAATGGCGTCATCCCCCGGCCCCGAGAGAAAGGCGCTCTCTTTGTCTTTTAACATATACTCGTAGATCTTCGTGAGTTTTTTTTCCCGTTCCGGATCGATCCCGACGATCATGACGCCGCGGGAGGCCTCGCTGGAGCGCAGCATGCACTGGGACTTGATGCGGGGGGCATAGGCCTTCACGCGCTTTTCCTTTTCGACCGCCGCGATAATTTTTTCGGAGGGGAAAAAATTGTATTCAAGCTTCATGTTGTCCTGGAAGCCCGCGCGGTGCACGGCGATATGCCCCAGCGAGGTGCTGATCGTGTTCTCGACCATCTGCCGGTTCATGCCGTTCATGATCCCCATGGACAGGATCATCGCGAAAATCCCCAGGGAGATGGACGAGATGACGACGAGGGAGCGCCGCTTGTTGCGCCAGAGGTTCCGCCAGGCTATGGATAAAATTATTTTCATAGACAAACTCCTGTAAGTAGATCGGCCGCCCCGTTTTACAGGTGACGGATCGCCTCGACCGGATTCAACTTCGCCGCCCGCCGGGCCGGAAATATCGAAAACAGCATCGCAAGCGTCATCGTGATGAGCGCCGTCATGCCCAGATTAAGCGCCGTCGTGTCGGCAGGGAACATGGTGGTGGCCATACCCCATACGGCCATTTCCTCTGAAAAACTGGAATAGTCGATGGGGTTGAGCTGGAAATAGTAACTCAGCCCGTAGCCCGAGAGGAGCCCCAGGGCGATCCCCAGCAGAGATATGAAAACGGACTCGACCAGCACCATGGAGACGATCTGACGCGGATTGGTCCCGATCGAGAGCATCACGCCGAACTCCCGGGTGCGCTCGAAGACGGACATCTGAATGGTGTTGAGTATGCCAAAGGCCACCACCATGAAGAGTATGGCGTCGAAGATATAGGCGCCCACATCGTCCATGACGATAAACTGCACCAGTTCGGGCATAAGCTCGTCCCATCCCATGACCTCGACCCGTTCCCGGTCGACGGTCTTCAGCAGTCCTGCCCTGACCGCACCGGTCTGGGACGACTCATGCAGTCGCAGCGCGAGGGTGTGTACATAGCCCATCATCGTGAAGGTCTCCTTCGCCTGTGCCAGGGGCATGATGAGGAGGGCCCTGTCGTATTCGGGGTTGCCCGAGCGGAAGAGCCCCGCCACCGTGAGCTTTTCCGCGGCGATGGAGCCGTCGAAGCCCTGGGAGATCATGGCGAAGGTGTCGCCGGGTTTGACGCCCAAGT
>JADFDB010000126.1 GCA_018263175.1 Spirochaetota bacterium | reverse complement strand
GGGAATTCCCGAGCACACCCGATCATGCGGCAAGATGAATATTTTGCTTGATTTCAAGACGGAATTGCCGTATCCTTAATGGCAGGTTTCGACAAAGGCGTACACGCAATACGGACGAGAGAAATCGCCAAATGAAATTTATCGTACGGGACATGTCATGCGAGCACTGTGTCAGGCGAATCAACGACACGCTCAGCCGTCTCGATGGCGTGAAGGAAGTGAAAATCGATCTGGAGCAAAAACTCGTCGAAGTTGACGGCACGGCCGACGTCGCCGCCGTCGTCGAGGCGATAAAAAGCGCTGGTTACACCCCCGAGGCGAAGTAATCAGCCCCAGGGGATGCGTGTTTGCCGTTCCATTGTTGTAATGAATACAATAGAATTGCCGTATAGCCGGTAAATACGGACGGTTTTACCCCGCCTGCGGCTGGATAAAACTCAATGTTTTCAGGATTCGCAACAAGTTCAATCATATCAATTGCCGGGAGGACTACATGAAGAAATACGTATGCACGGTGTGCGGTTATATTTACGATCCCGCCGTCGGGGATCCCGATAACGGCGTTAAAGCCGGAACCGCTTTCGAGGACGTCCCCGCCGACTGGGTGTGCCCGGTCTGCGGCGTTGAAAAGGATTTATTCGAGCCCGAGAATTAATTCGGCCCGACCGGGAGGTATACAATGGATGTTGTTCTTCTTTCCCGCATTCAATTCGCCGTTGCGGCGGGCTTTCATTTTATCTTCCCGCCGCTTACGTTCGGAATTACCTTCATTATCCTCGTCCTCGAAACGCTTTACCTTAAATCGGACGAGGCAATCTACAAAACGATATCCTCGTTCCTTATTAAAATGCTCGGCCTGATCTTCGTGGTCGGAACGGCGACGGGAATTGTCCTCGAGTTCTCTTTCGGCACCAACTGGTCCCAGTATTCGCGTCTGGTCGGGGACATCTTCGGTGCGCCGCTTGCCGCGGAGGGGATATTCGCGTTCTTCCTCGAATCGGTGTTTCTGGGGGTGCTTTTGTTCGCCCGCAACCGGGTCTCTAAAAAGGTCTACTGGCTTTCGGCGTTTCTGGTTTTCTTCGGAGCGCACCTTTCGGGCTTCTGGATCATCATCGCCAACTCATGGATGCAGACCCCGGCCGGTTACCTTATGGAGGGAGGGCGCGCGGTGCTCACGGACTTTTACGCCGCCGTGTTCAATCCATCAACCGTCATCAGGTTTCTGCACACCATGCTCGCCGGATGGATAACGGGCTCGCTCTTCCTCGCCGGACTCGCCGCCTGGTACCTGCTCAACAAGCGCCACGAGGCCTTCTCTAAAATACTCCTGAAGGTTTCGCTCATCATCTATATCTTCGCGGCGCTGACACAGTTCGTCTCCGGACACTCCAGCTCGGTGCAGGTGACGAAAACCCAGCCGGAGAAGATGGCCGCCTTCGAAGCGCTCTGGCACACGGTTGACGGGGCGCCGCTGGCGCTCTTCGGCATACCGGTCGAAAGCGAACAAAAGACATACCTCGAGGTTTCGGTCCCGAAGCTGTTGAGTCTCCTGGCCTATTTCGATCCGAACGCGAAGGTGCTGGGGCTCAACGAATTCAAGCCCGACGAAAAACCTCCGGTATTCCTTCCCTACGTCTCATACCATATAATGATCGCGCTCGGCTCCCTGTTCGCGCTCCTGGCGGTCGTCGGAGCCTGGATGCTTATACGCAAAACGGTATATACCGCCAGATGGTTCCTTGTCGCGCTCATCGCCGCAATCCCGCTCCCGCATCTGGCCAACGAGTTCGGCTGGATCGCCGCCGAGGTCGGCCGCCAGCCGTGGGCCGTCTACCGGGTACTCAAAACCGCGGATGCGGTTTCCGTGGTCGTGCCGGCATGGCAGGTCCTCTTTTCGCTCGCCATGTTTTCTCTGATTTATATTCTTCTTTTTGTCGTGTTCGTCGCGATACTTCTGAAGATCGTGAAGAAGGGCCCCGGAGCCGCCGAGGCTTATTGACCGTAACGGGAATTACTAAGGAGATCCACCATGGAAACACTGGCATTCTTACAGACGTCCTGGTATATCATCATAGGGATTCTGCTGGCCGGCTACGCGATCCTCGATGGATTCGACCTGGGCGCCGGCTCCCTGCTTCCCTTTCTGGCCAGAGACGATGAGGAGAGGCTCGCCGTACTCAATTCGATCTGGCCCTTCTGGGATGGCAACGAGGTCTGGCTCGTCACCGGAGGGGCCGCGCTTTTCGCCGCGTTCCCGCACGCGTACGCGACGGTTTTCAGCGGATTTTATCTCGCCCTCATGCTTGTGCTGTTCGCGCTCATCTTCCGCGCGGTATCCATCGAGTTCTGGTATTACGATATAAAACGCCGCGGTCTGTGGAACGCGGCGTTCGTAGCCGGGAGCCTTCTCCCCTCGCTTCTCTTCGGAGTCGCGCTCGGCAACGTGATCATCGGCGTTCCGCTCGCCGTCTCCATGGATTTTACCGGAAACTTCTTTACGCTTCTTCGGCCCTATCCCCTCGCGATCGGCCTTCTCGGTCTGTCCGCGATACTGATGCAGGGGGTGACCTTCGTCGCCATGAAGACCGACGGAGCCGTACAGAAACGCGCCCGCGGTCTCTTCGTAAAAGTCTGGGCCATATTCATCATAAGCCTGGCCCTTTCCTTCGCGGCAACCGTCATCTATATGCCCGAAAGCCTGGCGGGCCCGTACGTCTGGATCGCGGCCGCCGTGGTCATCGCCGCCTGGCTCCTCTGCAGGCGCTTCGCCTCGGCCGGCAGGATGGGGCTTTCGTTCGGCATGTCGTCGCTCGGCTTTGCCGGTCTGTGGGGAATCGTCGGCGCCACCCATTTCCCCAATCTGGTCAGGGCCACCGGCGACGCGGCGCTTAATATAACCATTTTCAACGCGTCATCCGGCGAGAAAACACTTACGGTCATGCTGATCATAGCGCTTATCGGCATGCCGATCGTCATTCTGTATACCGCCTTTGTGTACCGGGTGTTCCGGGGAAAAGTGATGACGGCGAAGTAGGCCCTGCGCGCGTACGGCGCTGGACGGTATTCTTAATAAAAAATTGAACGGAGGCAACATGGTTAAAGAAAAACTGGAAGTCTATAAGTGCGATGTTTGCGGTAACATCGTCGAGGTGCTTCATGTCGGCGGCGGTGAGCTCGTATGCTGCGGCCAGCCGATGAAGCTCCTCACCGAAAACACGGCCGACGCCGCGAAGGAAAAGCACGTTCCCGAGATAGAGAAGACCGCCGACGGCTTCAAGGTGAAGGTCGGAAGCGTGCCGCATCCGATGGAGGACAAGCACTGGATAATGTGGGTGCAGCTCATCGCCGACGGCAAGAGCTATCGGCAGTTCCTCAAACCAGGCGACGCACCCGAGGCCCTTTTCAAGCTTTCGGCCGACAAACCGGTCGCGAGGGAATACTGCAATCTGCACGGGCTCTGGAAAGCGTAGAACGATTCCGGGTCAATCAATTTTTGCACAAACACGCGGGAGGCTTCGGCGCTCCCGCTGTATCTACCAACAGGCTCGCTGCAAGTCCCGAAATCATCGGGTGATTTCCGCCGCAGGCGGTGAATACGCGGCGCTCTTTCCAGGTCATGCGACGAGCCTGCCGTACACAATCAACAGGGCTGTTGCGTAACCTGGAACCAAGGCCTGTTTTCCCCCGCCGCGGGCGGGGGAAACCCCGATATTTCCGGGATTCGCGGAAAGTCAACTATTTGGAGGATCGATGAAAAGCGTAAAAGGAACAAAAACCGAGAAGAACCTGCTCGCGTCGTTCGCGGGCGAATCGCAGGCGCGAAACAGGTATACCTATTTCGCGTCGGCGGCAAAAAAGGAAGGCTACGAGCAGATTGCCGCCCTCTTCCTCGAGACGGCTGAAAACGAAAAAGAGCATGCCAAGCGCTTCTTCAAGTTTTTAGAGGGCGGCGAGGTCGAAATCACCGCCTCGTACCCGGCCGGTGTAATCGGCACCACGGCGGAAAACCTCAAGGAAGCCGCCGATGGCGAAAACATGGAGCACACCAAACTCTACCCCGAAGCGGCGAAGACCGCCGAGGAGGAGGGCTTTAAGGAAATCGCCTTCCTCTTCCGCAAGATAGCCGAGGTGGAGGTGCATCACGAACAGCGGTATCGCGCCCTGCTTAAAAACCTCAAGGAAAGCAAAGTATTCAAAAAGGACACCAATGAAAAATGGAAATGCCGCAACTGCGGATACATTTACGAGGGAACCGAAGCGCCCGAGAAGTGCCCTGCCTGCGACCACCCCAAGGCGTACTTCGAGCTTCTCTGCGATCACTTTTAAGTCTTCTCGTCAACTGCACGTTGAAAAAGCCGCCCGACAGGGCGGCTTTTCTTTTTTACGTTGGCCATGCACTACAACTCCCTGTCACCGCCGTCGGCCGGTTGTCCGCGGTCCTCTGACGCGATCGTTATGATGTGCGCCCCGGTCGCTCGCTCGCCGGTTCAGGCGCCGACGAAGGTGCGCATCATCCGTTCCACGCTTGCGGCGAGCGTATCGAGGTTATAGCCTCCTTCAAGCAGCGCAAGCATGCGATTTTTCGCGTGCCTCGCGGCGGCCTCCATGAGCATCGTCGTGAATTCCCCGAACATGCCGGTCGAGAGGTTTATTCCGGCCAGCGGGTCGTTTCGATGCGCATCGAAGCCGGCGGAGATAAGAATGAATTCCGGTCTGAAGGCGTCCAGCGCCGGGATGATGCGTTCCCTGAATGCCGCGCGATACTCCTCGTCTCCGCTGCCGGCGTCCATCGGGATATTGAGCGTATAATCAACGCCCTCATCTCGCCCTTTTTCCATACCCGAGCCCGTCCCCGGATAATAGGGAAACTGATGAAGACTCGCGTAGAGCACCGTGTTGTCCTTTTCAAACGTATGCTGGCTGCCGTTGCCGTGGTGCACGTCCCAGTCGACGATGGCGATCCTTTTAAGTTTATGCTCTTTCTGAAGATAGCGCGCCGCAATCGCGATGTTGTTGAAGATGCAGAAACCGGCGGCATGCCCGCGTTCGGCGTGGTGCCCGGGCGGCCTCACGGCGCAGAACCCGTAATCGGCCTTAGCGTCCATTATTTGGTCGCACATCGCGAGCGCGCCCCCCGCCGCGTAAAGAGCGACTTCGAAGCTGCGCGTGCAGACCGAATTATCCATCGAATCGAAATACTCGTCGCCGCGCTCTATCTCCTCCCGCGCCCGCCTGATATACGCTGCATCGTGGACGAGCTCGATGTGCTGTATCTCGGCCTTACGCGCCTTGACGCGCACGAGGTCCTCGTAGTACGACTTCGACTGGAGCATTGTCTCGATGGCGATCAGACGCTCGGCCCGTTCCGGGTGCCCCCATTCCGTCTGGTGCTCAAGATAAATCGGGTCGAACAGATATGCGGTCGTTCCCATCACATCCCTCCATAAACAAACATCCCCCTGCGTTCACCAGGGGGATGTGGATTGTCCGAATCGCCTCACGCGCTCCCGTCACACCTCGACTTCGGCCATCACGTTCTTTTCGACCTCGTCGCCGTTCTGCCGTGCAACCCTGAGGCTCAACGAGGCCCTGCCGCCCGAAACGTCGAGGACCTCGCCGGTAACGGTAATTACATCCTCTATATGCACCGGCGTCGCGAACCTGCATCGCAGCTTCTTGAGCTTGCCGGGATCCCCAGCCCAGTCGGTCACGCTCTTGGCGACAAAGCCGAGCGCACAGAGACCGTGGAGGATGACGCCCCCGAGCCCGACCATTTTTCCGAATTCCGGGTCGATGTGTATGGGGTTGAAATCCCCCGAGGCGCCCGCGTAATAGATGGCGCGGTACTTGTCGACGACTTCCTGCGCCTCGAACGTCGTCCCCTTCGATATTTTATCCGCCATGGCTATTTCCTTACCACGAAAGTGTAGATTCCCCTGCATACCTTGCGGTCGTGCTGGTTTTTACTGAGCACCTCGACCGTCATTACATCGAGCTTCTCCTTGTTGACGATGTCCGTAATCTTCGCCGTGCTCGTGATGGTGTCTTTGTCCTTCACCACCTCGTAGAACTCGAACTCCTGTTCCCCGTGTACGAGCATCATGAGATTGAGGTTCAATTCGTTGTCGAAGAAAATCGGTTCGATCAGCGCCCCTCCGAACACCACGCAGAAGGTCGGCGGCGCGATGATGCAGCCATACTTCGATTTCCTCGCGAACTCCTCGTCGACAAAGTGCGGGTCCGGGTTTTTTATGGCCTTAGCGTATTCGCGTATCTTCTCCTTGCACACGTCGTAGGAGAGATCCGGCCATGTCTTCCCGATGAATTTTGTATCGATCGCCATTGCCCCTCCTCTATTTCTTGAAGCGCGCGAGCACGCTCTTTGCTATCAGCACGCGCTGTATTTCCGAAGTCCCCTCGCCGATCTCGCCGAGCTTCGCGTCGCGGTACAGGCGCTCGACAGCGAAGTCTTTTATGTAACCGTACCCGCCGTAAACCTGCACGGCCATGCTCGCGATCTGGGTGGCCGATTCGCTCGCGAAGAGCTTTGCACACGACGCTATCACCGCCGACTCCGGGTCTTTTACTTCCTTGGCCCACGC
>JADFDB010000125.1 GCA_018263175.1 Spirochaetota bacterium | reverse complement strand
CTGAATTGTTGTTAATTGAATCAGGAACGGGCTGACTCACCCCCTGTCCCCCTCTCTTTGGACGAAAGAGAGGGGGGATCCCGAAAATGAGTTCGCTGCTGATGCTCCCTCTTCTCTTTTCCGAAGAGAAGGGGGCCGGGGGGATGAGTTGATACAATTTCCTGGTGAATCAAACCACTTAATGAAATTTATTCAGTTTACAAATGAAGCCGGGGACGTGCATACTGAATTGTTGTTAATTGAATCAGGAACGGGCTGACTCACCCCCTGTCCCCCTCTCTTTGAACGAAAGAGAGGGGGGTATCCAGCAAATGAGCCGGGGGGATGAGTTGACCGGAAACCATCGATGAAAAAGAAAACCGATACAAAGGCAAAAAAACCCTGGGGCGGGCGCTTTGCCGAAGCATCCTCCGACGTTACCGAGCGCATGTCCGCGTCGATCCAGTACGACGCGCGGCTCTACCGGCAGGACATCCGGGGCTCGATCGCCCACGCGCGCATGCTGAAGAAAACCGGAATCCTCACGGCGGTGGAGCTCGGGGCGATAGAGAAGGGACTTCGCGAGATAGAGCGCGAAATCGAGGAGGGGCGTTTCGAGTTTTCGGCCTCGCTCGAGGACATTCACATGAACATCGAGGCGGTGCTCACCGAACGCATCGGCGACGCGGGACGCAAGCTCCATACGGCGCGCTCGCGTAACGACCAGATTGCGCTCGACCTCCGGCTGTACCTCCGCGACGAGGCCGCCGAAATCGACAAGCGCATCGCGATGCTCGTATCGGTCCTCGCGGCCCTCGCCGAAACGCATATCGATGCCGTCATGCCCGGCTATACGCACCTGCAGGTTGCCCAGCCGGTGCGCTTCTCGCAGCATATGCTTGCCCACGCCTGGGCCCTGCTCCGCGACCGCACACGGCTTCAATCGGCTGTGCGGGCCTCGTCGGTCTCGCCCCTCGGCGCGGGTGCCATGGCGGGGGTGAACTATCCGACCGACCGCGCCTTCACCGCCCGCGAGCTCGGCCTCGAGGGCATCACGCCGAACTCGATGGACTCCGTAAGCGACCGCGACTTTGCGCTCGATTTCGTCTACTTTGCCGCCGTACTCGGGCTGCACCTCTCGCGCTTCTGCGAGGAGCTCGTGCTGTGGTCTTCGGCCGAGTTCGGCTTCATCCGCCTCTCCGACGAGGTTACCACCGGCTCGTCGATCATGCCGCAGAAGCGCAATCCCGACCTTGCCGAGCTCGTGCGCGGCAAAACCGGACGGCTGTACGGCAACCTCGTATCGCTGTTGACGATGCTCAAGGGCCTCCCGCTCACCTACAACCGCGACCTCCAGGAGGACAAGGAGCGCGTCTTCGACTCGGTCGACACGGTGAAGCTCTCGCTCGAGGGCATGATCGCCATGCTGCCGGGGATGAAGCTCAACACGGAGGCCATGAAGGCCGCGCTGTACCGAAATTTTTCAACGGCCACCGATCTCGCCGACTACCTTGCCCGCAGGGGTGTGCCCTTCCGCAAGGCGCACGAGATCGTCGGCGGCCTCGTGCGCCACTGCGAGGAGAGCGGTGCGGACTTCTTCAATCTTCCGCTCGAAACTTTGCGCGGCTTCTCCGAACACTTCGGCGACGGCATCCGCGAAATCCTGAATCCCGAGACCTCGCCCGAGCGCAAGCTCTCGGCGGGAAGCACCGCGCGCGGCGAGATCGAAAAGCAGATCGAGGCGATAAAAGCGATACTCGGCGGAAGCGCCCATGATTGATTCCCTCACCGGTCTCGGCTTCTCGCATCCTGCAAGTATCATCGTGCGTCTCCTCATCGCGATGTTCGCCGGCTTCGTGGTGGGTTACGAGCGCGAACAGCACTACCAGCCCGCCGGCCTGCGCACGCACATGGTGCTCTGCCTGGGGGCGTGTCTGGTCATGCTCGTCTCGATCTATATTCCGGCCGAGTTCATGAAGGAAAGCCCCGGCGCCGACCCCGGCAGGCTCTCGGCGCAGGTGATAAGCGGCATCGGCTTCCTGGGGGCGGGCGCCATCTTCCGCTACGGTTTCAGCGTAAAGGGCCTCACCACCGCGGCCTCCATCTGGACCGTGTCGGCCATCGGGCTCGCCATCGGCGCCGGGTTCTATTTTCTGGGGCTCGCCGCCACGGCGCTACTGGTCGTAATTTTGCAGCTCTTCGACCGCGTCGAGAACCGTTTCTTCGAGCGCAGGGACATGCGCGTGCTTACGGT
Source organism: Spirochaetota bacterium (assembly GCA_018263175.1). Classification (GTDB taxonomy): domain Bacteria; phylum Spirochaetota; class UBA4802; order UBA4802; family UBA5368; genus MVZN01. The sequence goes on along the minus strand of JADFDB010000125.1, from coordinate 4,378 downwards.
GGTGATCAATTCCGCGAAGCTCGGACCCAAGCAGGTCATCGAAACCGTCAAGGGATTCGATATCATCCTCAAGCAGGTCTCCATCACCGAGAACGTCGAGTCCCAGAGCACCGAGGTCGTCATCAACTGCCGCGTCGACGAGGACGCGAGCATCCGCCAGCTCTTCGACGCCATCAAGAGACTCGGTAACATCAAGACGCTCAGGATCGAGTGAGGCGATCTCGTGAGGCAACTGCGCCCCGTCATCGCGAGGAGCGTAGCGACGTGGCGATCTCAAAAAGGGAATAGGCTGAAATTTTCAGAACTCGATATAAAAAAGAGATTGCCACGCCCCGATACGGCCGGGGCTCGCGATGACATACTATTCCCCGGAATTTATCACACCTCGGCAAATCGCCGGATCGTACTGCCGGCGAAAACCGCTTGACTCTCTCGATATTTGTTTATCAGTATAAACTCAGACGATCACAGGTCGCCGGTACGGAACACAGGTATGCCCGATGCCTCTTATCTCGGAATTTTTCGGAATAAAAATCTACATGTACTGGAAGGAGAACATGCCGGCACATTTTCATGCAGAATACGCGGGGAGCACTGTCATCGTCGATATCGCCAATGGAGTGGTGCTCAAGGGGGCGTTCCCTCTCAGGCAGCTCAAGCTTGTGCTCGCCTGGTGCGAACTGCATGCTGATGAGCTGATGGTGAACTGGAAATCCGCCATGGAGCACGGAGAAATCGCGCAGATTGAACCCCTGCGCTGAAAGGGAGAAATGAATGACCATACGGGTGCTTCAGGTTATTCCCCGGCCCGATTATACGGTGTACATTTATTTTTCGGACGGCCGGGTGAAACGATACGACGCGCGTCCGGTCGCCGGGAAGGGCGTCTTCGCGAGTCTTGAGGATGTCGATTTCTTTATCGATCGCTGCACGGTTCTGAACGGCACTCTGGCATGGGATCGGAGCGGCCGGTACGACGAGGCCTCCTGTATCGATATCGATCCGGAAACCCTGTACAACGAATCCGTCGAAGTCGATGATCCGAGGGCGGACATCGCGTAAAATAATTGACGCTTCGGCAGGTAGTTGATAAGCCCCCTCATTTTTTTTTCGTATTGTCTCGTTCCATCACTTCCGCGTAAAACCGCGCCGTCTCCAGATCGAAGGCTGTGGTGATCTTCATGTTCCGCGCGTCTCCCAAAACGATCCTGACATCGTGCCCGGCGTCGAGCGCGAGGCGCACGTCGTCGGTGGCGGAATCGGTTCCGGCCGCGCGCGCCCGTGCATGGGCGTCGCGTATGAGCGAGTAACGGAAGCACTGCGGCGTCTGCGCGTAGTAAAGGCTTTCGCGTGATGGGATGGCCCGCACGAAACCGTCCGCGCCCTCGGCAACGGTGTCGGTCGCGCGTACATAGATCGCAGCCGCGCCGTGCGCCCGTGTCTCGTCGACGCATTCAAGTATCGTCGCGGGCTCGATGAATGGCCGCGCCGCGTCGTGAATGAGGACGATGTCGTCGTCGTCGAACGGGAGCGCCGAAAGTCCGTTCCACGACGAGCCCTGGCGCGTCGCGCCGCCGGGGACGATGGCGCGCACCAGCCGGCGCCCGTGCGCGGCGGCGACGGCCTCCATGCGCGCGCGCTCGTCCTCGGGGCCGACCAGTACCATGCCCGAAAGGCCGGGCACGGAGGCAAAGGCCTCCATGGACCAGGCGATGACGGGCCTTCCGGCCAGGTCGAGGAACTGCTTGGGCTCTCCGGCTCCGAGGCGGCTCCCCCGGCCCCCGGCGAGGATGATGGCGTAGAGTGCGTTCATGGTTCAGGTTGTGAACAATTAAAAGATGTTGCGTGGCCGGGGATTACGACTGTTTTCCCGCCTTCGGCGGATGGACAGGCATTTCGCCGGCTCACAACACGTCCGCTCAACGATACCTTGGGTTTATTATTTTTCAATCTTTAAATCTTTCACTCTGCTGATACGAAAACCCCCTCCGGGGGTGGCGCGGAGCGCCGGGGGCCGACGGGGTGCGCCGGAAATCGATGAGTATCGGCCTGGCGGCTGTCTTTTAATCCTCCAATCCTGAATCTTAACTTGACAGGGCTTCATTTGAACGATACACAGAGTGCTATCATGGTTACGATCAAGGAAGCGCGGGAGGCTGCATCATCTATCGCACGGGCGGTTGATCCGCTTTCGGTCGTGGTTTTCGGCTCGGTGGCCCGCGAGGGCCGGGGCGCGGACCTTGATTTATTAATCGTAATCGACGATCACGACTGTAAGAGCTCAGATACCGACCGGAAGCTTTTCAAGGTATTGAAGAAGTACTATCAAAGATTTTCCATCGAGCCTTTTGTCGTGACCCGATCGTCTCTCAGGGAATATTTTTTCCGTGGGAGTCCGCTTTTAACAACCATTCAAAGCGAAGGCAGGTTGCTGTATATGAGAAACGCGGCACAGGAATGGATACGACAATCGCGAGAGGAGCTCGAAACGGGTCGGTACCTCCTCGGGGGCGATTTTTTCAAAGGGACCTGTTACCATGCGCAGCAATCGGTCGAGAAGGCCATGAAAGCCGCTTTACTATCGAAAGGATGGATGCTTGAAAAAGTACACAGCATCGCCCGGCTTGCCGCGCTGTGCGCCGAATATAAAATTAAAACCGTTCTTGCGGATGATGAAATCGTATTCATGGATGGCATCTACCGTGGACGCTATTCCGCAGAGGAGGGGCTGCTCCCTCTTGGCTCGCCGGTGAGAGAAGACGCCGAGCGGGCCCTTCGTATCGCCTCGAAGGTAGTGAAAACAGCCGGCCCGGCAGTGAAGAAATAATGGCTGCAATGTTTCAATCGGACTTCTCCGCTATATACTCGTCGTCTCATCCGTAAGCATGGTCATTGCCCCCTTCGGCGTTACGAGGGGCCGGTGGCGCAAACGGATCAATCACCGATAAAAGAATTGACGATCCGGCAAATCGACGTTATTTTCCGGGTGTGCACGGGAGCCCCATGAACACGAACGGAACAAACAGACTTCAGCCGGTGATTGATCATGTTGCGAACCTTACGGGAATAGCTTCCGCGTACCTGTTCGGTTCCGCCGTGAGGAAGGGTATAGACGCAGGCAGGGACCTCGACCTGGCGCTCTTGTTTGACCCCGCTCGGAAAAGCGCGATAGACAGGCTCACCATAATGACGGACCTCTCGCGCATTGCGGGGAAAGACGTGGATGTGGTGATTCTGAATGATGCATCCCCGGCGCTGTATCATGAGGTGAGACGCGGGGGCATGCTGATCCTTGACGTGGATCCGGTATTACGAAAGGCTGTAGAGGTCAGGAACCGAAAGCTTTACGAGGATTATCGCCACCAGCATGCGATATATATGCGGGGCATAAGGGCGAGGTATGGTAAATAAGAACATCGTCGAGAAAGCGATTGCGACCATTCAGCTCAATATAGGCGAGCTGCGAAACGCCGGTGACATCGACTGGAATATTTATACATCGGACATCCGTTCGCGCAGGTTTATCGAGCGCACCCTGCACGTCATCATCGAAGCCTGTATCGATATCGCCCATCACATCATTTCTGATGAAAACTTTCGAGAACCGGCAACGTACAGGGAAGCCTTCGTCGTCCTTAACGAGAACGGCATACTTCCCGATCAGGAGTTACCGGTTTTCGAAAAGATCGCGATGTTCAGAAACCTTCTCGTTCATTACTACGAGAAAGTCGATGATGAAATCGTGTATGGAATCTTCAGGAATAACCTTCCCGATATCGAGCGGTTTGTTGGATACATATTGGAATATATCGAGAATCGATGATTACCGATACGGCCACATACAGTGCGCTGACGATCATGAACGATAAGTCGGTTTCCCCCCGCCCGTGGCGGGGGGAAACCCGCTATCCGCAAGCTATGCAACGAGTCTCCTGAAATACATTGGAGAATCGCTGATTATCAGCCTGGCGTCTATCGTTTAATCTTCCAATCTGCTAGTACGAAAACCCCCTCCGGGGGTGGCGCGGAGCGCCGGGGCCGACGGGGTGCATCGAAAATCGCTGAGTATCAACCTGGCGGCAATCTTTTAATCTTCCAATCCTGAATCTTAAACCCCACCGTCTCTTGAAGAACCCGGATATCGTCCTTTGTAATAAGGAAAAGTATCGATACACCCGCATAGAGCGCGCTGACGATCATGAACGAGTAGATGAAAAAAATCGAGGAAAGGAGCGTGGTGTACAGCGCGTACAGGGCGAGCGTAATAAGGGCGAGTTTTACGTATACGAAAAACGTCGAGTAGAGACGGACGTAATGCCTTCGATAAAGAAAATAATACATCAAAAAGAAAAGCAGCATGCAGGTGGCCGCCACCGCC
>JADFDB010000124.1 GCA_018263175.1 Spirochaetota bacterium | reverse complement strand
TGGGAAACCTTCTCGGTGAGCTCCTGGAAGTCCTTCTTCTCATCGGCCTCGATCGGGCCGCCCGAGGACTCCCTTGCATAGAGCTCCTCGCTGATGCGCGCATATTCCTCGAGCAGTTTCTTCGCAGCATCGTCCGCGTCCATCTTTACCGAAAGCTCCTCGTAACGCCTGTAGAGGTCGGTACCGTGTATCATCAGGCCGATTTCGTTCGCTTTATTTAATATCTCATCCATGGGGCACTTCCGGGAATATGGCGTTTGGCGCAGACGGCCGCCGCCTGTCATTAAGCGGCGCGGAGGCGGGAATGCAAGGATTTTTTCAAGCGGCGCGGGGAATACGAACGGGCGCGCGGCGGACACCGTGCCGCGCGCCCCGTGTGCCCGGATTTATACGCCCGCCGGAGCGACGGCCACTTCGCTGAAGGCCACTTCCTCGATCTGGAGAGCGGCGAAGTCGTCGTCCTTGATCGACTTGACCTTGCCCTCCTGCAGGGGAAGGATCTTCGAGATGAAAAAACGCGCCGAGTGGACCTTGCCCGAATAGAAGGCCGCCTCGCGGTTGTCGTTGATAACCGCCTTTTTTTCATCCTCGGTCATGGCATTCGCCTTCTCGAATATCTCGGAAAGTTTTTTGTGCGCGATCGAAAGCTGCCACAGGTGCATCCAGCCCAGGATCGTGTCGCCGACCACTTCGAGGAACGGCGTAGCGGACACGAAGGCCTCGGGAATCTGCATCTGCTGCATGAGCCCCATGAGGTGCTGTGCGCAATCCACCATACTGTCCTTCGCCTTCCTGGTCAGATCGGCGTACTTCTGAAGGGCCATGTCGCCGCCGACCTCGTTGATGGTCTTCTCCATCTGGCCGACGATATATTTGAAGAATTCGCCCTTGGCCATCGGAAGCTTGCGGCCTACAAGGTCGATCGCCTGGATGCCGTTCGTCCCTTCGTAGAGCGAGGTGATCTTGCAGTCGCGGGCGAACTGCTCAACGGGATAGTCGCCGCAGAAGCCGTAACCGCCGAATATCTGTATGGCCTGCTCGCAGACGTCGTAGGCCATGTCACTCGAGTAGGCCTTGCAGACCGGAGTGAGAAATTCGAGAAAGCCGTTGGCCGTCTTCGCCGCGGCTTCGTCGGTCTCGGCATTGCGAAGGTCCATGCAGAAGGCCGCGTAGTAGTTAAGGGCGCGGAGCCCCTCCACATACGACTTCATCCAGAGCAGGCTCCTGCGAATGTCCGGGTGCTTGATGAGGTTTAAGAGCTTGGTCGATTTCCCCTTCAGGCGGATGTCGGTCCCCTGCTGACGCTCCTGCGCGTACTTCAGCGAGTTAAGGTAGGCCGTCGAGGCGATACCGAGGGCCTGTACTCCCACGTTGAGCCGCTCCTCGTTCATCATGTGAAACATGATCTCTATTCCCTGGCTCGGCTGCCCCAGGAGCTCGCCCACGCAGTCGCCGTTGTCGCCGAAGCTGAGCTGGCAGGTCGCCGAGCCCTTGATTCCCATCTTGTGCTCGATACCGGCGCAGGCGACGTCGTTGTATTCGCCGATCGAACCGTCGTCCTTCACCCTGTATTTCGGCACGATGAAGATTGAAATCCCCCTGATCCCCTCGGGATCGCCCTCGCGGCGCGCGAGCACCGGATGCACGATATTGGGCTTGGCGTCGTAATCGCCGCCGGTGATGAAAATCTTCTGGCCGGAGATCTTATAATGCTTGTCGTCTATTTGCACGGCTTTGGTTGCCACGTGCGCCAGGTCGCTTCCGGCACCCGGCTCGGTAAGGCACATGCTTCCGCCCCACTCGAACGAGTACACCTTGCCCAGGTATTTTTTCTTCTGCTCGTCGGTCCCGTAGAGCTCGATGAGCTTCCCGGCGCCGTGCGCGAGACCCGGATACAGATTGATGGCCGTGTTGGCGGCGTGGAACATCTCGTTACAGGCGGTGAACACGGACATCGGAAGCCCCTGCCCCTCCACCTCGGTGTCGTCGGCGGCCGACACCCAGCCGGCCTCCCCGTAGGTCTTGAGCGGCCCGTGGAAAGATGGGGGGATGGTCACCTTGCCGTTGTCCCATTTCGCGCCGATGCGATCGCCGTCCTGGTTGATGGGGGCAAGTTCGTTTTCCGCGAACTTGAGCGCCTGCTCGATCGTCATATCGAATTCGTCTTTCGAGAAATAGCTGAACTTGTCCTTTTTCGTCAGCTCGAGAACATCGAACTGTTCGTACAGAATAAAATCGATGTCACGCTTTTCGACCAGTAAGCTTGCCATATACGCCCTCCTCGATTATAAGATGCCGCGTTTGCCCGACCTCCCGCTCGGCAGGATGTTCCCGCCCCGGAACCCCCCGCGAGTCCGGGCCATAAGGCCACACCCCCCTGGGCATGTCCCGTACCGGACGAACCGCCGCGCGCACGATCAAGCCAATGCTTATGGCTTATCCGGCTTTTTCAAGTATATTTTACTATTTTGTTGTATATCACCATATATTATTATTTGTATAATATGGCTTCTCATATTTATATTATTTTTTATGGATTTATTTGCACCATTCCGGTTTACCGCAGGGATGTCCTTTTTAATTTGACATATCCCGCGCCGCCGCGGTACTATGCGGCGTCCCTGAAATACGATTGACACCGCGCCGCCGGGCGTTCATTAAGAACAAGGGACAATAGCCAGAAGGAGTATCGAATGAACGAGGTAAAAGAGATCGTCGAGGACGAGAATAAAATAACCACGGTGATCGCCGACGACATCGAGTTTCGCGGACGGCTCGTCTTCAAGAATTCGCTCAAGATAAAGGGCTTCTTCGAGGGGAAGATCGAGACGAAGGGCCATCTCATGATAGGCCAGGAGGCCCGGGTGAGCGCCGATGTACGATCGGGCGTCGTTTCGGTGAACGGGACCTGCAATGGAAAGATCAGGGCGGCGCAGAGAATAGAGCTTTTCAACAAGAGTGTCTTCAACGGCGACCTTGTCTGCCCCGAGCTTTACATCGAGAAGGGCTCGATTTTTAATGGAACCTGTATAATGACCGAGAAGCCATGAAGCCCATAAGCATGCACATCAAACGTTGTTCTATAATCGTTATGGCGGCCGCGCTCCTTGCGGCTATGCCGGGCATGTCGGCCGCGCTTGCCGCCGATAACCCCGGACCCGGGGCTTCGAGGCTGTCCTTCGGCGTGGGGGCCCTTGCGGGCACCTACGATGTTGCCGACCCCGGCGACGGCCCGGGCGCGATCGATTCCTCGACCGCGCTGGGCGGCGGGCTCGTGTTTGAGTCGATGTTCGGCCGCCATTTCGGGATTCACTCGGGGCTCTGGTATTCGATGATTAAATTTGAATACGAAGAGGGCGAATCCGCGAACATCCAGGGAGTATCACTCCCGTTCATGCTCCTCGCCTCTGCCGACTGGCGGCGCCTTTCGTTCGGCCTGCTCGCCGGATTCAACCTGACCCACTACCTGGCGGCCTCAATGAATTTCGACGGTTCCGATACCGATGTTTTAAACTATATCAACAGCACCCAGTTCGCCGTCGCCGGGGGCTTCGAGATCAAATTCGCTATCGGCCGGTTCACCGACCTGTTCGTCTCGCTGACCGGCGAACGCTGCCTCACCACCTTCAGCAACGGCGAGGAATCGTCCGATCACCTCTACGGGGCCGCCATACGCTCGGGTGTATTGTTCAAAACATTTTGAGGACCGCCTCCCTCACCCAGAGCACCTTTGCCGTCCGGCTGACTCCTCCCCGTGCGGGGCGCACACCAAAAAAAGAGCCGCGATCAACTCGCGGCTCTTTTCACTCAAATTCCCGTTAGAGACTAACCAAGCGCTTCCATCATCGCGGGGATGACCTCGAAAAGGTCTCCGACGATTCCGTAGGTGGCGATATTGAATATCGGCGCCTCGGGGTCCTTGTTGATGGCGACGATGCACTGCGAACCCTTCATTCCGGCAACGTGCTGAATGGCGCCGGAGATGCCGGCTGCCAGGTAAAGAACCGGAGCGACGGTCTTGCCCGACTGTCCCACCTGGCGCGCCGCGTCGGTCCAGCCTGCGTCCACGACGGGACGTGAGGCCGCGTACTCGCCACCGAGCTTCTTGGCGAGGTTGACGATGACGTCGTTGTACTTGTCCTTTTCCTTGGTGCCGCGCCCGCCCGAAACGACGATCTTCGCCTGGCTGATGTCGACCGAGCCGGCCATGGTGGCGATGACTTCCTTGATCTTGCGGCGGGAATCACCGAGCGATACCGCAACGGCCGTTACGCTCCCGGCCCCGCCGGCCGCTTCCTTGTCGTAGGCGCCTTTTTCGAAGGTGGCGACGAACTTGTCGGTCTTTACCGACTTCTGCTCCTGGATCTTTCCGTTGTAGGTGTTGCGGGTGAAGACGACCGCTCCGCCCTCTACAACCGCCTTGTTGCAGTTGGATACGATACCGGCGCCGATGGCGAGCGCCGCTTTCCCGGCGTAGTCGACGCCGTCATAGCTGTGAGGGATGAGAACGCCCTTGACGTCCTGCGCCTCGACGACGGCCTTGACCGCCTGCGTGTAAAAGTCGGCGTCGTATGCGCCGAGCTTTGCGTCGACAACCGCAAAAACCTCGGGGATATATTTCGCGACTTCCTTCGCGATACTGTCGTCCTTGTAAAAAACCGCGGCCGCAGGGGTCGCACCCAGCCCCGAAGCAATCTCTTTGGCAGCCTTGCAAAGCTCGATAGTCGCTTCGCTCAGCTTGCCGTCTCTCTGTTCCGCTATTACGAGTATTCTGGCCATGTGCATGTACCCCCTTATATCACTTTCGCTTCATTTCTGAGTTTGTCGACAAGAGTCTTCGCCGCGGTCTTGGCGTCTCCCTGAATGATCTCGGCCTTGTGCTCGGAGACCGGGAAGAACATCTTGTGAAATTTGGTCTTGGAGCCGTCGGCGCCAAGGGCGCTTATGCCGAGGTCCGCGGCCTTCTTGAGATCCAGCCTCTTTTTCTTCGCTTTCATGATACCGGGCAGGGTGGGATAGCGCGGCTGGTTAATGCCGGACTGGATGGTGAGCACCACCGGCATGGCCATTTCGAGGACCTCGTTAAGGCCGCCCTCGAGCTCGCGGTTGACGGTGAGCGACTTCTGGTCGCCGCCGACCTCGATCTTCACGACGTTCGTGCAGTGTGCAATACTCATCATGTCGGCCACGAAAACGCCCGTCAGACCCGCCTGGTCGTCTTCGGCCTGAACGCCCGTCATCACCAGGTCTACTCCGCCAAGGCTCTCGATGGCCTTCACGAGCGCGCCGGCGACGACATAGCTGTCGCCCTCATCGATCTGCGGATCGTTTACATGGATGCCCCAGTCGGCTCCCATCGCGAACGCCTGGCGCACTTCCTTGGTCACTCGATCGGGACCGGAGGACAGGATAACGACCTCTCCGCCGAATTTCTCCTTGAGCTGAAGCGCCGCCTCAACGGCATACTCGTCGAAATCGTTCATCTTGAATGCAATCTGGGATTCGTCGATCTTGGCATCGCCAATAATTTTAAACTTGGATTCCATATCCGGAACCTCTTTGACCAAAACCACTATCTTCATTGGCCCACTCCCCTCATGTAAGATTTTAATAGAGTTGTTCCCGCCACCGGGGAACCCTGCGGAATTCCCCCGAAACGAAACAAATTTAAAGAAAGAATGTCTTAAAAACCGATACGCCTATGGAGTCAATGGTACAATTGAGGAAAATCCTGTCAAGATTTATTAATGATAAGATAACATTATGTAAATGAATATTTGTATTTTTTGGACGAAGACAAGAGGCTTTCTCCCCCATGCGAACGGCTCCATCCCCTAAATATATTTGACAAATATCACCCCGGCCGGTAAAGACTGTTCTATCTTCGCGGTTTTCGCCAGCGTAGCTCAGTTGGTAGAGCGGCGCACTCGTAATGCGCAGGTCACCAGTTCGACTCTGGTCGCTGGCTCATAATCCCGAATCGATCGTTGAACGGCCCGGATTGCTCCGGGCCGCTTCTTTGGATTCAGGGCCGGTAGTTACACTTCGAGAAAGCCTCGTTAGAGCCGATCACGCACCCTGCGATAGAGCTCCGGGTCGACAAGGGATGACAGTGATTTCAATATGTCCTCTTTCCTGACACCCCGGCCTATATCGGTCCGGGCGCTCGAAACTAGCGCATTGACGAGCAGTTCGTCCTGTTTCATGCTGCACCTCTTTGTACGGCGGGGATGGCATCTCAGACTTGTTGCGAATCCTTGAAATATCGGGTTCCCCCCGGCCATAGGCGGGGGAAAACCGGCCTTAGTTCCAGGTTATGCAGCAACTCTATTAATAATCGACATCTCCTCCGCCAAGCTCAACAGGTAAACCTGCAGATCGGATTATTTCCCCCTCAGATAGACGCACATCAGACGCTTCCCGATCTGGGCCAGTGCCACCTGCAGCCCGATACAGAGAAGTGCGAGAGTGAAGACGTGCCAGCGCACCGGCTCCAGCGCTTCGTTCATGAGCGCAATAAGGCAAAGTGCAAAGGACGCGGCGAGAAATACGGATCCGATAATGATCTTCCTGATAAGAGCGGGCGTCCCCACCCGCTTAAAACGGATATTCCCGTCGATGAGGCCGGCGCTGAAGGCCGCCAGGGCCGCCGGGAAAACCAGTACGGACAGGAGCCGTGCGGCCTGTGACGCCTCGAGGCC
>JADFDB010000123.1 GCA_018263175.1 Spirochaetota bacterium | reverse complement strand
GGAGTCCGTTCCGTGGTTGTTGATAGGGTACGAGCGGCCTTCCTGGTGTATCCACTCGGTGGTCATCGTCACCTTTTCGGAGAGGGGGACCTCGGCGCCGAGGAGTAGATGGTAGCCGACGAAGGTCTTGAAATAGCTGTCTTTGCGGTTGTCGTCCCCTATGTCGATGCCGGCGGCGTCGGGGGCGGACTGGCTGATTTTTATATAGGCCTGGTGCAGCGTTCCTCCGCCGCCTATGTAGAAATAGGTACGCTTCTTGACCGGTAGAAGAAGTCCCACTGTGGCGGGGATGGAATTCTGGAAAGCGGAAACGCGAATCGTGTTTTTCTGACCGCCAACCGTAATGCTCCCTTTGGTCGGCATGATCGGAGCGGCAAGATGGCACCCGAGCCGGAAGAGTACATAGTTGAACTGGTAGCGAAGGTTGATGCCCACCACCGGCACATAGGGCGCGCCGAGCTGGTCTACATCGGCACCCGCAGTCGTTACCATCTCGCGGTTATAGCGGGCGATGAGATCGTCGGTATTGTTGGGCGCGTAGGTGAGGCCCAGGTTGAAGCCCACGCCGATCTCGCCGATGGCGTACGCGCCGCCGGGCACCGCCGCGATCGCCACGATGAGTATGACGCGCAGGATGATCTTTTTTGCCATATTCATGGTGTCTTCCACGTACCGTCGCCACCCCTGTGCTTTTTTGCCGCCGGCTGATGAGGCCTGCCGTGCCGCCTACCGCGAATAAAAATGCCGGCTTGCTCCCATGCTGAACCGGTATCCGGTAAAATCAATCCGGGCGAAGTCGATATCGCCGTCGGTGCGGTATCGGTCTTTCCGTATGTCGGTCGACCCCTTGTAATAGGCGAGCGACGCGGTAAGCGATATCTTTTCATTCAGGAAATAGTCGCCCTCGACGAGTATCACGAGCGGGAAGCCGTAGCCCCGGAACTTACCCTTTACGTCCCCGCCGGATTCAGGCTTGAGCGAATTTTTGTAGTTGCCGTAGGCGAAGGCGGCGCCGACGCTGAAGGCTATGCGCACGTCCTTCCAGAAGGGAACGGCAAGACCCGCGGTAAGCGGCGTGTCGATAACAAACACCGAGTAGTCGACTTCGAGAAGTTCGGGCGTTCCGGCGTTATCGTAGAGCGTCGTGCCCTTGCCGCCCCGCGCGTTCTTGATGAAATTGCCGCCCAGACGCACGAAGAAATAGTCGTAAAAGGTCGCCCTCAGCACGATCCCGCCGCCTGCGCCCAGAAGACGGTCGATGGTGCTGGTGTCGTAGCCGTCGAGCGACCTGTTGATGCCGTCGATGCCGTTGTGTACGCCGATCGTCTCGTGCGTGGAGGAATGCAGGTTGCCGCCGAGCGAGGGCATGAATCCCGCCTGCGCGCCGACCGAAAAGCTTGCCGCGTAAAGCGGGCCGGCGGCCGCCGTCAGGAGGATGAGCAGCGCTATGCGCAGAATGTATATTTTATCAGATGGCATAGTACATGATCCCCAGGAGTATGCGGTGTCCCGTAAAGTCGATGTAGAGGTTGTCCCATGCCTGCGGACCCGTGACGGTATTCATGGCCGCCCCCGAGCGCGCGTCGATGTATTCCCATTCCATATAGAGCCGTGTCGATGCCGTCAGATGCAGCTGCATGCCGGCGATGAAGCCGAAGCCGAGCGCCGAGGCCGAGATATCGTCCTCGGCCCCGCCGTGCGTAACGGTGCCGGTGGCGAGAAAATACGCGATGCCGCCTCCCAGATAGAACTCGCCGATATCGAAGACGGGAAAGTTGAGGCCGACGAAAAGCGGAAGCCCCGTGTAGCTGATGGAATATTTCTCAATCGGGTCGGTCGGGTCGGAGTTTTCGAGCACGTCGCCGCCGAGCAGGGGGAAGGCGATGTCGACGCCGGTGCGAAGAAACAGAAAATCGTAGTTTGCCTTAAAGGAGACGCCAAGGATGTAGCTTATTTGCGGTTCGACCTCGAAGCCGGGATTGTACGATGACATGTTGCCGACATCGTAGTGGGCGCCCACATGGAAACCGACGCCCAGATACTGTTGCGCGCGCGCGGCGGATGGGAGAAGAAATACGACAACCGCGCAGCAGACCGCCAGCCACTTGGGTACGGCACGGGCTATGTCATTTCGCATCGAAAGCACGGCTTTATATGCACCCTCAAGCCCTTTACGTCAAGAATAATATTCGGGTTTCATACGTTAAACAGGCTTTCGGCCTTTTTCTTCCCGCTGATGCGCTCGTAGTCGTCGTAATCGACGAAGACAAGGTGCGGCAGTTTTCTCCGGATGCGTCCGACCATCTCGAAGCCCTTGGGCCCCTTCGAGTCATGGGCCGTGACATACCTGAACTCCCTGCCGCACTTCGGGCATTGTTTCAATCCCTCGAGTTTAATGCCCATCTCCCTGCAGCCCGGACAGAAGCCGAACTTGTCGTCGACGGTGATGATGTGGTTCTGTATCTCGGCGAGGTCGACCTCGCTCCATACTCGTATATGGTCCATGGTCCGTTCGCGCCTCCGTTATGCCTTCCGGCCGGTCAAGACCGGGAAGTTTTCATCAGCATGAATAACCGCGACCGGTTTTGCAATTACTATTTGCGCGGCAGGGCCGTTCAGAAGCACTTGACAAGCGGCGCAGCGCCGCATAGGGTGCGATATGCAAAATGGGCCGGATGAGCGAAACATGATACGGATAGGAACACGGGGAAGCGAGCTCGCGCTCTGGCAGGCGAACCACGTGGCCGACCTCGTGGGGAAAGAACGCTCGCGGATCGTGGTGATAAAGACAAAAGGCGACCGCATCCAGAACGTCTCCTTCGATAAAATGGAAGGAAAGGGGTTCTTCACCAAGGAGATAGAGGATGCGCTCCTTTCGGGTGATGTAGACGCCGCCGTACACTCGATGAAGGACCTGCCGACCGAGCATGCTCCGGGCCTTGTCATAGCCGCGGTCATCCGGCGGGAAGACCCCTCGGATGTGCTCCTTGTCCGCACGGAGCGCTACCTCGAGGGGAACGCTCTCCCGCTCGCGGACGGCGCGATCGTGGGGACGAGCTCGCTCCGCCGCGCCGCGCAGCTACGCAACATAATGCCGTCCATCGAGATCCGGCCGCTCCGGGGAAACGTCACGACCCGCATCCGGCGGCTCCGCGAGGGAAACTTCGACGCCATCGTGCTGGCGCGGGCGGGACTGGCGCGCCTTGTGATTGACACCTTCGGCCTTGTCGAGTTTACGCTGCCGTACAGTTATTTTCTTCCGGCGCCCGCGCAGGGAGCCCTGGCCGTGCAGGTGCGCGAGGGCGATGAGGCGGTGTATGAAATCATGCGCGGTCTGAACGATCCCGAGACCGAGGAATCGGTCGCGGCGGAGCGGTGTTTCCTCGAGCGTTTCGGCGGCGGCTGCCACGTACCGCTCGGGGCGCTCGCCTACCGGTCCGGCGACGCGCTGCACCTCAGCGGCCTCGTGGCGTCGATTGACGGCAGGCGGCTCATCAGGAGATCGATCGACGGCGGGGACCCCGCCCTGATCGGGGAAAGGCTCGCGGAGTTATTGAAGAAGGAGGGGGCCGACAGTCTGCTATGAAAAAAGGCATGGTCTATCTGGCGGGGGCGGGGCCGGGCGATCCGGAGCTCCTGACGCTGAAGGCGCGCGCCGCGCTCGAGCGGGCGGACTGCGTGATATACGACTACCTGGCGAGCCCGGCGATCGTAAACGCTCTCGACTGTGAAAAGATATACGTCGGCAAGCAGGGGGGCGACCACACCCTGTCGCAGGAGGAGATTAACGATCTTGTCGTGCGCAAGGCGGCCGAGGGAAAGACCGTGGTGCGCCTCAAAGGAGGGGACCCGTTCATCTTCGGGCGCGGCGGCGAGGAGGCCGAAGAGCTCGTGAAGGCGGGCGTTCGCTTTTCCATCATCCCCGGCGTGTCGTCCTTTTATTCGGCCCCCGCCTGTGCAGGCATTCCCGTAACGCACCGGGACCACGCGAACGCGTTCGAGGTCATCACCGGCCACCGGCGCGATGACGCCTCCGACGACGAGGACATAAACTATCCCGATTACGATCCGGAAAAGACCTTTATCTTTATGATGGGCATGAAAAACCTTGCCCGCATCGCCGCGGCGCTTATCGACGAAAAGGCCTTCCCGCAGGATACGCCGGCCGCCGCCGTGAGCTGGGGGACCACACCGCGCCAGCGCGTCGCGACCGGAACGCTCGCGACCATCGCCGGCGAGGTGGCCAGGGAGCGGCTGAAACCGCCGGCGATCATCGTCGTCGGCGGCGTTGTGAGGCTCCGGGACCGGCTGCGCTGGTTCGACACGCTCCCCCTGTTCGGGAAGCGGATCGTCGTTACACGCACCCGCGAGCAGGCGTCGGTGCTCTCCCGAAAGCTCGCCGAACTGGGCGCGGAGGTTATGGAGTTCCCGACGATTCGCATAGTGCCGAAGACCGACATGCAGGAGCTCGACGCGGCCATCGGCTCGATCGAAGAGTTCGGCTGGATCGTTTTCACCTCGCAGAATGCGGTTAAAATATTTTTCGATCGGCTGTCCGCGCTGGGAAGGGACGCCCGCTGTCTGCACGCGGCACGGATCGCGGCCATCGGGCCGGCAACCGCGCGCGAGCTGGAGCGGCGTTCGGTCCGTGCAGACGTCGTTCCCGCCGAATACATCGCCGAGGCCGTGGTGTCGGCGATGGGCGGTGCCGGGGTCGCGGGAACGCGTGTGCTCTTGCCCTGTGCCGGGGAGGCGCGCGACGCCCTCCGGGCCGGGCTTTCTGCGCTCGGCGCCGAGGTGCGAAGAATCGCCGTGTACGACACGGTGCGCCCGGAGCCGCCGGACGGGGATCTCCTCGACGCCGTGCGCGACGCCGACCTTGTCACCTTTACGAGCTCGTCGACGGCACGAAATTATTTTGCGATGATCGGGGAGTCGCATTCACTGCACGCCAGCATAGGTCCCATCACCTCCGGGGCGGTCCGCGACGCGGGGCATCGCGTGGATATAGAGGCGTCGGAGTATACCATAGACGGCCTGGTGGAAGCGCTCCTCGACGCGTTCGGATGATCCGGCCCGGTTTTTTGATTGCCCTGTCTCCGAAATAATGCTTGCATATCATCAATTCACCCTGTGTCGCAACGAGGTGCGGTTTTTTCAGGATGGGGGCGGGTCATTCCCGGCGGCTTCCCGCGTCAATGGACCGGCCGTGTGCATGAAAAGGCATCCGCCTTCCGGCGGGGCCATGTCGTTTTCCGGGTGATTGTTTAGGGTGAAGGCGGACGCGCATATCAACGAGGTGAGGAATGTCCGGATGGCGCATACAGGGAGTCGTGGCGGTGGCGCTTTTGGCGCTGCTTTCGGGTACGGGTCCGGTGGCCGCTGAGAATGCGGCCCCGCCCGCACCGCGGCGGACCGGTCCAGAGGCCGTCCGGCTCGACATGGCCGGGGACTGGCGCGTCGTCGCCCCGTCGAACGACCGGGTCGCGCGCTGTGCCGCGGTCGAGCTCGCACTGACGCTCGAGCGCATAACGCGGAAGCGGCTGCGGGTCGTTCCGTCCGACGACCGCAGAGGCCCGGCGATCGTACTCTCGCACGGCCGGGACGGGGACGCCTTCCGCTGGCACGCCGCCGCCGACCGCGTGGAGATTGCCGGCGACGGCGCCAGGGGCCTTCTGTACGGCGTGTACGATTTCCTCGAGGCGCTGGGCTGCCGCTGGGTCGAGCCGGGCCGGCGCGGCGAGCGTCTGCCCTCCGGCACGTCGCTTTTCCTCGAACGGGCACAGGCGCGCCAGAGACCGTCGTTCAAGGGACGCTGCCTCATCCTCGGTCACGCGGCCTTCATGGCCGATGCAGAGGGATGGACCGAATGGGCCGCGCACAACCGCCTCAACACCATATTCCTTCATGTGACCACCGAGGCGCTCGCGTTCGGTGCCGCCCCGGAGAAACAGTGGCTTGAAAAGCGCGAGGCCGTCCTCGAATTGATGAAAGACCGGGGGGTGGTGATTGAATACGGCGGACACCGTCTAACATCCTTTCTGCCGCGGAAGCTTTTTAAAAAAAATCCCGGCATGTTCCGGATGACCGGCGGCCGGCGAACGGCCGATTATAACTTCTGCCCCTCCAGCGCGGAGGCCCTTGCCGTTGTCCGGCGAAACGCGAAGGAATACTTCTGCAGGCACCCGTATGCCGACGTCTTCCACGCCTGGCCCGACGACATACTCGGCGGCGGCTGGTGCTCGTGCCCGAAGTGCGCGCGCTATACGACATCAGAGCAGGCGCTCCTTGCGGCCAATGCCGTCGCGGCCGTATTGCAGAAGGTGAACCCGGGCGCCCAGCTTTCATTCCTTTCATATTACGACACTGAGGCGGTGCCGCGGAACGTGAAGCCGCTTCCGAACATCTGTATGCTCTGGGCGCCCCGCAAGCGATGCTACGCGCACGGGCTTTCGGGCGACGCCTGCGGGGTGAACGCGCCGGGATACACCAGGGGTTTCGCCGATCAGGTCAATTATTTCCGCGCCAGGGGGGCGGAGCCGGCGCGCGTCTTCGAATACTATCTCGATGCGGTGCTGTTCAAATCGGTGCTTCCTCCGCTTGCCGGGGTGATGCGGCGCGACCTCGCCTTCTACCGGGCGGCCGGCGCGCATACGGTGCAGGCACTCATGACGGGAGATTACCCCTGGGTCAGCGCACAGCCCAATGCGTGGATATTCGCGCGCCTGGCCTGGAACGCCGACGCCGATCCGGGTCCGCTCCTCGCGGAGTTCTGTGCCTCCACGTTCGGAAAGGACGCCGCGTCGGCGATGGCCTCGTATTTCGGGTCGCTGGAAAAGGCATTCGCTC
>JADFDB010000122.1 GCA_018263175.1 Spirochaetota bacterium | reverse complement strand
TTTAGTTGCTACAGATTCAGGTTGTGGCATAATTGGGAAGTACGGCCGGTTTTCCCCCGACGCAGGAGGCGGAGGAGGAAAACCGATATCCCTGAGATTCGCAACAAGCCTGTTCCAATCCTTTCTGGAGGAGTCATGAAACGCACCGATAAGGTCATCGCCGCCGATAGAAGCTATGTTGCGGAGAGGGAGAAAAACGTCCCGATTTCCCAGTATTTCGGGGAAGACACGTTCAGCGCCAAAACCATGCAGGAAAAGCTCCCCGCGGCCGTTTTCAACCGGCTGCAAGATACTACTATACGGGGTAAAAAGCTCGACCTCGAAACCGCGAACGCCGTGGCGCACGCCATGAAGGAGTGGGCCATCGAAAAAGGCGCCACGCACTACTGCCACTGGTTCCAGCCGATGACCGGGGCCACCGCCGAAAAGCACGATGCCTTCATCGAGTTTACCGACGAGGGGGCTCCCATAGAGCGTTTTTCGGGCAAGCAGCTGGTACAGGGCGAACCTGACGCGTCGAGTTTCCCGAGCGGCGGCATCCGTTCAACCTTCGAGGCGCGCGGTTATACGGCCTGGGATATCTCGAGCCCGGCGTTCATATTGCACAGAGGCATAGGTACCGTTCTCTGTATTCCGTCAGTGTTTATCTCCTATTCCGGCGAAGCGCTCGACAAGAAAACTCCGCTCCTCCGTTCCATTGAGGCGATCAATACCAGTGCGCTCAATCTTCTCAGGGTTCTTGGCAACAGGAAAGCCCGGAAAGTCTATGCGACACTCGGGCCCGAACAGGAGTATTTCCTTATCGACCAGGACTATTTTTATAAACGCCAGGATCTTCTCCTTTCAGGAAGGGCTCTTCTCGGCGCGGCGCCGCCGAAAGGTCAGGAGCTCGAAGATCATTATTTCGGAAGCATCAAAGAGCGCATATTCTCGTTCATGCACGACGTGGAGGAGGAGCTCTACAAGCTTGGCATTCCCGCCAAGACCCGCCATAACGAAGTCGCTCCGAGCCAGTATGAGCTCGCGCCGCTCTTTGAAGAGGCCAATCTCGCGGTCGACCATAATCATATCCTCATGGAAACGATCCGCACGGTCTCGACAAAACACAAACTGGCGGTACTTTTTCATGAGAAGCCTTTCGCGGGCATTAGCGGCTCCGGCAAGCACCTCAACTGGTCGCTGGCCGATGACCAGGGAAATAACCTGCTCAACCCCGGCACGACCCCCCAGGACAACATCCAGTTCCTCGTTTTCCTCGTGGCGACAATCCGCGCGGTCTTTTACCACGCCGATATCCTGAGGGCCACCGTCGCCTCTTCCGGAAACGATCACAGGCTCGGAGCGAATGAGGCACCGCCGGCGATCATATCGGTCTTCCTCGGTGAACAGCTCAGCGGAATACTCGAAGACATCGAAAAAGGGGTGACGACCAACGGCACCAACGGAGTTATCATCGATATGGGCATATCGAAACTGCCCCTGCTTTCCAAAGATAATACCGACCGCAACAGGACCTCGCCGTTCGCCTTTACCGGCAACAAGTTCGAATTCCGCATGGTGGGCTCATCGCAGTCGATTTCATTCCCGACGACGGTGCTCAACACAATCGTCGCGGAAAGCCTCGATGTGCTCGCCAAAAAAATATCGGCCAAGGGTGAGAACACCAGGCAGGCCACGCTCGATGTTCTGAAAGAAGAGATCAAGGCGGTTAAAAAAGTCCTCTTTATGGGTGACAACTACTCTAAGGAATGGGAGGCGGAAGCCGACCGCAGGGGGCTGCCCAATAAAAAGATCTCGTACCAATCGCTTCCCGACCTGGCTTCGGACAAAGCCGTCACTCTGTTCGAAAAGCACAAAGTGCTTTCCTCGGTCGAGCTCAAATCGCGCTATCATGTCCGCCTCGAACGCTACGTCAAAGAGATCGATATCGAGGCCGGAACGCTCTGCAATATAGTGGAGAGCCAGCTACTTCCCGCGGCGATCCGCTACCAGAAGGAGCTCGCCTCGTCGATCACGATTACGGCCCAGGCGCTGGGAAGCGCTGCGTCACTCGAACCGCAGAAGGCCGTTCTCTCGTCGCTCGCGGGACTCATCGGCTCGACGTACGTACTGGTCGCCGAACTCAAAAAAACCGTGGAACACGTCGAGTCGCTCGGATCGGGAGAAGAAAGGGCGGCGGGCTTCGGATCGAGGGTTCGTGAAACGATGAACGCGATCCGTTCGAAAGTGGACGAGATCGAGCTCATGGTCGACGACGAGATATGGCCGCTGCCTCACCACTGGGAGATGCTGTTCATCAAGTAAGTTTTGATTATTGAAACCAAAAGCAAAAAAAACGCCCCATGCACGGGGCGTTTTTTTATTGCGCGGCGGGACGTTAAAACCTGAAGTATTCTCTGTCTCTCCTGTTGATGAACTGTATGTGCGAATGCTTTCCTTTCGCCCGCGCCTCATCGAGGATGCGGTAGCCTTCGCTTTTACACCGGTCGCAGGAGCCCAGCGGAATCTCGATCCCGAGACAGAGCGGATTGACCGAAGAGATGGTCTCGATCTTTAAAACGCCGGCACAATCGTCGCAGACCATGATCGACTCGACCTGGTTTTCCCGTATTCCGTCGGTGTCGTAGTAGATCGATTTTTTTCGTACGAAATAATTGCCCGGCATTCCACGCATCACGAGATCGCGCGCCCGCTTGTGCCGATCGAGTACCTCGCGCGAGAGCTTCTTGATATACTGCGTAACGTCGGAATCCTGGCGTATCGCCTCTTTTCCGAAGTCGGGCTCGCGCACATAGGAATAATCGACTCCCGCCATGGCGAGCACGATACCGAGATTCACGTAGGGAAGCGCGCCCTGAATCGCGTAGCCCCCCTCGAGCACGGCGATGTCGGGCTTCAAGAGCTCGTTCAAGCGGGCATAGCCCTGCGCCGAAAAACGCATATTGGTGATAGGGTCCGAATAGTGATTGTCCTGGCCCGCCGAATTTATGATGAGGTCGGGCTTGAACTCCTCAAGGAGCGGCAGGATCACCTTCTCCAGAACGTATAGAAAGCCCTCGTCCGATGTTTCGGGCGGAAGGGGGATGTTCACCGTCTTGCCGATGGCGTTGGGCCCGCCCTGTTCATCGGTAGAGCCTGTGCCCGGATACAGCGTGCGTCCGTCCTGGTGCACCGAGATAAACAGCGTGTCCGGATCGTGCCAGTAGACGTCCTGAGTGCCGTCACCGTGATGACAGTCGGTATCGACGATCGCGATCCGCTTCCTGCCGTAGTGCTCGCGGATGTACTCTATCATGACCGCTTCGATATTAATGTTGCAGAAGCCGCGGGAGCCGTGCACCACCTTCATGGCATGATGTCCCGGAGGGCGAACGAGCGCGAATGCCCGGTCCTCGCGCTTTTCCATGATTAGTTTTGCCGCCTTTATGGCTCCTCCGGCAGAAACGAGGTGTGATTCGGTAAGGATGCTTGGAACGTCGGGAAAACAGAAATGCGTGCGCTCGACGTCTTCGATCGTGGCGAGATCGGGCTTGTACTCCTTGATTCCGGGAATGTCGAATACGCCCTCCTCCACCAGCTGGTCCTGCGTATAAAGCAAACGTTCCTGCCGCTCGGGATGGGTCGGGCTTATGGCCCAGTCAAAGGCCGGGAAGAAGATGAGCCCCAGTTTATTCTTTGCCTTCAGCATGATTGCCGCACCCCCTTTCCGAATTCCTCCAGAATGCCCGGCTTCACCTGACAGCGCACCCGGATGTTTTTCCCGGTAGTGAAATATCCCTGCACCATGTTGAAGGAAGCCGCATCGACGACCTCCGCGTGAATGGTCTCACCGGGAACCGTTCTGCCCAGATGTCCGACAAGATACCGGCGCGCGTCCTCGCCCGCGTCTTCGAGCGAGTACGACGCCGGGATTTCGCGGTTTACGCCGATCTCGGGGATGATGAGCATGCCCTTCTCCGTATCGGCAAGGAGCTCGATGCTCATTGTGGTGCGGGCGAGCGCCGCCCCGATGGCGTTCGCGACCGCGTAATCGCGCGGAACCGTCACCTGCAGCGCGAAGGCTGATGCCAGGTCCTGCTGGAACGCCTCCGCCGGCCCTCCGAGCACATAGATGCGCTCGGGAAGTATTTCCCGTCCCTCCAGCATTTCGTGTATGGTATATACGGGTCTTTCGTTGATCTCTTCCAAAAGCTCGTCGATCGCCGATTTAATCGTCGCGATCGCCCGTTCCGTTGCCGCCTGGGCGAGTTCGTCCGCCACCATTTTCGACTTGGCCGCGAGCTCGGCAATCGCTTTTCGCGACGCCTCAACGTTCCCGTGACTGACGCTCCCGCGGCAGTTAAAAGCATCGATGAGCGTCGCGAGAACCCCGCCGTCGGCCACCGCCGGGCCGAGCCGTTCGGGCCCCACCTCCACAGCGCCGTTTTTCACCCTCAGGAGCGAATCGCCGCCGATCCCTATCGAGCGCGTCCTTAGCGCACGTACGAGCGTGAGCCTTCCGTTGAGCGCAATCCCCTCCGGGTCGATGAGCGGCGCGCCCGATGCGAACACGGCGATGTCGGTGGTGGTACCACCGATGTCAAGGACCACGGAATCGGTGCGGATTTCGCAGAGCGCGAGTATTCCCATCACGCTTGCCGCCGGTCCGGAAAGTATGGTCTCGACCGGCAGTGTGCGCGAAACGGAGAGCGGCATGGTGCCGCCATCGGCCTTGAGAATATTGACGGAAGCCCTGATACCGTACCCGACAAGCGCCTTCTCCACCGCGTCGGCGAAGCGGTTGTAGAGACGCCACACGGCCGAGTTGTAATACGCGGTCGCGACGCGCCGTGGAAAGTTGAGGTGCCCCGAGAGGGCATGCCCGAGCGTAACGAAATCCGATCCGCCGGCAAGCGCATCCCTTACCGCGTTTTCGTGGGCCGGATTGCGCGGCGAAAACTTCGAGACCGCCGCGTATGATCGAACGCCGGCTTTCCCGCACGATGCGACCGCCCGTTCTAGCTGGCGCGTGTCGAGCGGCAGAATTTCGGTACCCCTGTGGTCAAGGGCTCCCTCGATACGATGGTAGTGATCGCCGATTTTGAAATGGTCGGGATCTATGCCGGGTCCGGCACTTACGATCATGCCGACCTTTTCAGTCGTACCCTCCACGATCGCGTTGGTGGAAAGCGTCGTGCTGAGGTTGATCCGATCGATCGCCGCGGCATCGACTTCGCGGAGCATCGACGCAATTCCGTCGTTCACCGATTCGAAAAGGTTCTCATGGTTGGTGACCACCTTCGCGGCGGACCGAACGCCTTTGGCGTCCACAACGACCACATCGGTATGGGTGCCCCCCACGTCAATGCCAAGCAGCATGGAATACCTCGCGGGTAGAGAGTTAATGGATCATTGACCGGGCGAAAACCCCTGTCAAGAAGGATATGGCACCCTGATTCAGGCATTCGCTGTTTACAAATTCCGTGGCTGGTGGTGAAATGCAGCCCGACGGGCCGGCGAGCGCTTGATTTAACCCGTATGAAGCCGCAAAAGCTGGAAGGTGTTTGAAGATTCTACCGGAAACGGAAACGGAGGGGGGGCCAAAGGCCCCCCTGAGCTTGTAGGATCAGTCCCCGGCGTACTGGCCTGCCGCGCGGAGTTTCGCTTTTTCCTCCTGTTCGAGCGTGTTGAACGCGACCTTGCCCACCAGGGTCTTCGGGAGGTCGTCCCGGAACTCGACTTCACGCGGGCAGCTCCACTTGAGCAGGTGCTCCGCACAGTGATTGATGAGTTCGGTCACAAGTTCGTTCGAGGCTTTGGACTTGTCCTTCAGCACCACAAAGGCCTTTACCCGCGAAACCTGGGCCCTGTCCGGAACCCCGATGACGCATGCCATGTCCACGGCCGGGTGCTGGCGCAGTACGTCCTCCACCTGGCCCGGATAAACATTGACTCCCGAGGACTTGATCATGCGCTTGATGCGCTGCTTAAAGTACAGGAACCCGTCCTCATCCATGCTCACCATGTCGCCAGTATGCAGCCATAGCCTGCCGTCCGCGTGTTTCTTCAATACACGGTCCGTCTCCTCCGGCTGGTCGAGATAGCCGATCATCACGGCCGGACCGTACAGGCATAGCTCGCCCTCCTCTCCCAACGCGCATTCCTCAATGGTTTCCATCCTGACCACCTTCGCCACCATATCCGGAAATGGAACGCCGATGCTCGCCTCGCGGTACTCGTTGATGGGCATCGCGCCGATCGCCGTAACCGCCTCGGTGAGGCCGTATCCTTCGAGGAGTTTGACGTTGCCGCCCTGCTTGCGCACGATCGCCTCGAAATCCTCCTTGACCACGCGTGGGAGGGTGTCGGCGCCGCTGAAACATCCCTTGAGGCACGAGAGATCGGTCTTTTTAAACTTTTCATTTTTCGTCAGCGCCATGAAGAGCGTCGGAACGCCGATCACGAAGGTGGGGCGCTTTGATTTTATTAAATTGGCGACATCCTCCGGGGTGAAGGTAGGTACGAGGATGCTCTTCCCGCCGCCCATAAACGCCGCGTTGACGCACACCCCCAGGCCGAAGCCGTGAAAGATGGGCAAAATCGCGAGAACCGAGCTCGTGCGATCCATTCCGCCCCAGTGCGCGACCATCAGGCCTTCACTGATGAAGTTATAGTTGGAGAGCATGATCCCCTTGGGCACTCCGGTCGTCCCTCCGCTATAAAGAACAACCGCCATGTCGTCGGGACCCATATCGGCCGGCTTTACCGCCGGATACGAGCCGCTCATCATGTCGTTCCACCACACCACACGGTCGTCTTGCGGCACCTTCGGAATTTTCCGGCCCTTGGTGAGATTGAAGCCGATCTTCTTCACG
>JADFDB010000121.1 GCA_018263175.1 Spirochaetota bacterium | reverse complement strand
ATCCCCGGAGAACAGGGTGCCGGTTTTGCTTCTTATGTATCCGGGGTCTGCGTCGAAGCTTGTAGTCTTGAGCGAGAAGGAGCCTGCGTCGGGCCGCAGAATCAGCGAAAAAATCCTTATCAGGGTGGTCTTCCCGGCGCCGTTTTCGCCGATCAGCGCGACCGCCTCGCCTTTATTTATGGTAAAAGATATGTCCGACAGAACCATCCCCTTTTTTTTCGGGAAGCTCTTGCGGATTCCGGATACCGTAAGCATGGGGATATAAATCCTTCGACTGAATATTTTATCAATACATATTTGATGGATAGAAAGGCCTGAACGCGCGCACTCATCCTACCGCCCGTTAAGCGCCCAGTCGTACGGTATGTACCTGATTGCAGTATCCCGGCCCTTCGCTTTCAATGCTTCGTCCGTTTCCGCAGGGAAATAAGGAAGCAGCACCTCGACGATGGTCTTTCTTCCGCCGGTGAAGTCCTTCTCGAACCACGAGAAGATCTTCGAGAGGTGGAGCGTGTTGTCCGCGGCGTCGTAGCGGTTGAGTTTCGGGTTGGCTAAAAACAGGCGCATCTGCTCGTCGAGCTGGCGGTCGATCGTGTCGCCCTCGTACGCCTCGCTTCGGAGCGGCGGGCACGACGCGGCCGCGCATACGATCGCCGCGTGGATGCGGAAGTCCCTGAACACCGGGCGCAGAATCGCGTGCTCGACCGCGTCGAGGCTGTACTCCCTGCCGCCGACGATGAACCGATGGGTGTGCCAGGCGGTTTTGCGCAGTGCCGTGGCCAGCACGAGACTCTTCCCGAAGTGGAGCTCGCCGATGCTCTTTACGGGGTAATTGTCCGCGATGAGTTTGAGCGTCTGGGCGTTATAGACGTTGATCCAGAAGGCGA
Organism: Spirochaetota bacterium; assembly: GCA_018263175.1. GTDB lineage: Bacteria > Spirochaetota > UBA4802 > UBA4802 > UBA5368 > MVZN01. The sequence continues at coordinate 6,056 of JADFDB010000121.1, read as the reverse complement.
GCCGGTCCCTGCCGGAGGGGAGCGCGGCCGGGTCGGTCGCGGCGAGTTGTTCGAGGTAGCGCATGAGGCGCTCGTCGCGTTTCAGCGCGCGGTAGTCCACGAGGCCGTTCCTCACATGGGCGGTCAGCACCGCGCCGAGGAGCGCGTGCCGGGGCGCGGCGTTTGCCTGGGACGAGAATATGAGGAGCGCACAGGCCGACACGATGATTCGACCGGCTGTATTCACAGGACCCTCCGGTTTCTTTTGTCCTTGCAGTATACCCGAATTCCGCGTCCGGGACAAGCGCGAAAAAGACGCGCGCGGAGAAATGATTTGACGCACCCGGCCTCGGGCACCATGCTGGCCGACTCCGTGCCGCGAACAGGTCCGTAAGACCACGAGTGGAGCCGAACCCATGGGCAAAACAATAGACCACCTCCTTAAAAATTCGGGGCTTCCCGGCCCCAGGGGCAACCTCGAGCTTCTGTACTCGTTCGCGAAGAGCGCCACGGCGGAGGAGGTGGAGGAATGCATGGCGTTCTACGACGACGGGCTCCACAATTCGCCCGAGGAATTCGTCGTGATGTGCGGAATTGTGGGGCGGTGCGTCCTTCAGCGCGGCGATCCGAAAAAGGCCCTTGCCTCGGTCCGCGCGTTCGCGGTGCACGAGAGCTGGCGGATCCGCGAGGCGGTCGCGATCGGCATACAGGAGATCGCGGCGGACAATACGCACACGATCATCGATCTCCTCGAAAGATGGATGGACGGCAACGCACTGGAGCGGCGTGCCGTGGTCGCGGCGCTCTGCGAGCCGAAGCTCCTCAAAGACCGGACGGTGAGCGCGCGCCTACTCGGGGTGCTCGGCCGGATCACCATGGACTTCGAGCGCGCCGAAAGGCTTACCGATGGGCAGGTCGCGCTCAGGAAGGCGCTCGGCTACGGGTGGAGCGTGGCGGTCGCGGCCTCGCCCGAGGTCGGGAAGGCGGCGTTCGAGGCGATCGCCCTGAACCCCGGCAAACATATACGATGGATCGTGAGAGAGAACTTGAAGAAGAGGCGGCTGACAGGGATGGACGCGCGCTGGGTCGAGTGCATGCTTACCGCGACGGCCTGAGGCGGCGGCGCCACGGTACGGCATCGGCCCTTCCACTGCGAGGCCGATGCCGTAGGGACGAGGATCAGTATCCGCTCAGGCTGCGGCTCGCCTTTCCGTTCTGGTCGTAGCACTTGCCCGAGTTGCTGCTGCAGGAGCTCGAATAGCTCGAAACATTACCGCAGTCCGAGCCCTTGGCCTTCTTGCAGATCTCCGCGGCCTTCTTCCGGTCCGAAAACGAGTCGCCGGGCACGCACACCTTGATCTCACTCTCGCTGCTGAAGCTGTAGCATGCCGCCATGACGCCGGTCGCCATGACGCTCGAAACGAAAATAAACGCCGATACGATCACCAATACCTTTTTCATGCAATCCTCCGTGGTTTTGTCGAATCACCGCGTGTGCGGCATTGCCGGGCGTCATCGTAGATACGACCAGCGGCGAAACCGGCTGAACCGGTGCTCACCATGTCCCGGGCGGTTCTGAAAGCGTAGCGGAGAGCGTGGATAAAGTCAATCCGGAATTGGATCGGGACTTCTGTCCCTGCTTTTTTTCTCCTGGAAGGTGGCGGAGGTACCGGCGTGTGGCCCTATGCCCTGCCGCCAGGCACGATGTGAACAGGAAAAAAGCTCTATTCCCAGCATCAGCCGCAAGGGGCTGCGGCCTTTTGCTCTGTATAGGAAGCGGCCCATGTGCACTGCCGGAGCGCCATGGGCCGACGGATGAGGACCCGTCGTCTGGCACGGGGGTACTTCGTCCTTTCTTTTCAGCGCGGAAAAGAAAGGACCAAAGAAAACGCGCGCCTCAAGCGGCCGGCGAAAGACGCGACCTCCTGTCGCTTCGCCGGCATTAGCGCATCCTGTGCGTCATCGAGGACTGGCCGCTCAAACGCCGCGCGGGCTGGGTTTAAGACATCATGCGTCGTAAACAGATACGGAATTGCTACAGTGATGATACCGTGTATTTAGCAAAAGGTTTTTCCTGAGGCTCCTCGTTTGGCTGCGGGAGATCCATCCTGGATCATCCTCGCCCCGCGCGCATCCTGCGCGCTGCCCGGCGAACGCCGGATGAAACTTTTAGGTGTCGAGACGTCGTACCGCCGTCCCATGCGGATGCCTTCTTTTATGCGAGTATGAGTAGTTTCTCCGACATCATATTCTGCCGGGATTCCCGTCACACACTACAAAAACCCCCTCCGGGGGTGGCGCGGCGCGCCAGGGGGCCGTAGGCGATGGGGATTCTACGGCTTGAGCTCATCGGCGGGATCTCCCCTCTCTTTCGTTCAAAGAGAGGGGGGCAGGGGGTGAGTTCTAATATTTCCATGAATCCGCAGACAAGTATGTTGACAAAAACAGACACATGTTCTTGAATCCGAGCGGAATACTTTGCACCCGTTGTATGGTTAGACTTGCGGTGAGTCCCCGGAATATCGTGTTTTCCCCCGCCTGCGACGGGGGAACCCGAACCTGGTTCCGGGTTATGCGGCAACTCAATTATATTGACCGGGGGCTTTGCGGCGTGTATCGTGTGCCCGGCGTCATTGCGGCCGGGCCTCCACGGCGTACCGAAAGGAGAGAGACATGAGGATTGACGGAGTCGTCGCGGTCGTGACCGGTGGGGCCTCGGGGCTTGGCGAGGCCGTGGTGCGGGAGATAACGAACAGGGGAGGCAGGGCGGCGATACTCGACATCGCCGACGAGGCCGGTGCCCGCCTGGAGGCGGAGCTTGGGGGCGGGGCGGTGTATTGCCGCGCCGACGTGACGAGCGAGGCCGAGGTAACGCGGGCCATCGAGCTGACAATCGCGAAATTCGGGAAGGTGAACGTGGCCGTTAACTCGGCCGGAATATCGTCGCCGTCGCGCACCGCGGGCAAAAAGGGCCCCATGGACCTGGCGCTCTTCGAACGAATCATCCGGGTGAACCTCATCGGCACCTTTAACGTTACACGGCTTGCCGCCGCGAAGATGATCGGAAACGACGCGGACGCCGGCGGCGAGCGCGGCGTTATCATCAACACCGCGTCGATAGCTGCCTTCGACGGGCAGATCGGCCAGGCGGCGTACGCGGCCTCCAAGGCCGGGGTCGTGGGCCTCACGCTTCCGGTGGCGCGCGACCTGGCGGACTCGGGCATACGCGCCGTAACCATCGCGCCCGGAATATTCGACACGCCCATGATGGCCTCGTTTTCGGACGAGGTGCGCGCCTCGCTCGGCAACAGCGTGCCGTTTCCGCGCCGCATGGGGCGCCCCGGCGAGTTCGCCGCGATGGTCATCCACGTAATCGAAAACAGCATGCTGAACGGCGAGACAATACGGCTCGACGGCGCGCTCCGCATGGCGCCGAAATAAGGGCCCCCGCCGCGTACCGGGAAAGATAAAGGAGAACTGCGATGAAAGAGGTGGTCATAGTCGGCGCGTGCCGCACGGCGCTCGGCTCATTCAACGGGTCGCTCGTGGAGACGGGCGCGACAAAGCTTGGCGCGATCGTCATCGAGGAGGCCCTGCGGCGCGCGGGCATCGCGAAGGAGAGCGTGAACGAGGTCATAATGGGGCTGGTGCTTCCCTGCGGCTACGGGCAGAACCCGGCAAAGCAGGCCGCGGTGCTGGCCGGCATGCCCTGGGAGGCCGAGTCGATCACGGTGAACAAGGTGTGCGGCTCGAGCCTCAAGGCCGTGATGCTCGGCGCGCAGGCCATCCAGACCGGCGACGCGGATGTCGTCGTGGCCGGCGGCATGGAGAACATGAGCATGGCGCCCTACTACATGGAGAAGGCGCGTTTCGGCTTAAGAATGGGCGACGGTAAAATACGCGACCACATGGTGCACGACGGCCTGTGGGACGTGGTAAATGATTTTCACATGGGCATCTCGAACGAGCTGTGCTCGGAAAAATACGGCGTGAGCCGCGAGGAGCAGGACCGCTTTGCGGCCGAGTCCTATCGCAGGGCGATGGCGGCCATACAGGGCGGCCGCTTTAAGGACGAGATCGTCCCGGTCCCCGTGCGGTCGAAGAAGGGCGAGGTCCTCTTCGATACCGACGAGTGCCCCGTAGAGACGGATTACGAGACGCTTTCGAAGATGAAGCCCGCGTTCAGGGAAGGCGGCAGGGGCACGGCGGGCAACGCCTCAATCATCAGCGACGGTGCCGCGGCGGTGGTGCTCATGTCGCGCGAAAAGGCGAAGGAATTAGGCTGTACGGTGCGTGCCGTGGTGGGGGCGCAGGCCTCCTACGGCATCGACATGAAATACGTGCTCGTGGCGCCGATCTGGGCCATCCCGAAGTGCCTGAAGAAGGAAGGGATCGCGATAAAGGACGTGGACCTCTTCGAGGTGAACGAGGCCTTCAGCGGCTCGAGTGTGGCGATCGAAAGGGAGCTTGGCCTCGACGCGGCGAGGGTGAACGTAAACGGCGGGAGCGTGGCGCTCGGGCATCCGATCGGCGCGAGCGGCTGCCGGGTGCTCGTAACGCTCATCCACGAGCTCGAGAAGCGCGGCGCCCGCACGGGCCTCGCCTCGCTCTGCCTGGGCGGCGGCGAGGCGGTCTCGCTCGTGGTGCGGCGCTGATTCAGCCCCCCTTTTCGGTTTCGCGCGCGATCACCATCCGCTGCACCTCGGAGGTGCCCTCGTAGATGGTGGTTACGCGCGCGTCGCGGTAGATCCGCTCTATCTTGTTGTCGCGGATATAGCCGTATCCGCCGAACACCTGGAGTGCCTTGTAGGCCGAACGGTTGGCCGCCTCGGTCGCGAAGAGCTTCGCGATGGAGGCCTCGCGCGAGAAGGGGACCCTGCGGTCCTTCAGGCTCGCCGCCGACCAGGTGAGGAGCTGTGCGGCCTCGCAATCGACCGCTATGTCGGCGATCATGTTCCCTATGGACTGGTGCCGGATGATCGCCCTGCCGAACTGCCTGCGCTCGGACGCGTACGCTACCGCCTCGTGAAGACTCGCCCTTATCATGCCCGTCGCCTGCGAGGCGATGCCGATCCTTCCGCTGTCCAGCGCCTCCAGCGCGACCTTGAGCCCCATGCCGGGCTTGCCGAGCATGTTGCGCGCAGGGACCTCACAGTCCTCTAAAATAATCTCGACCGTGTTCGAGGCGAGCAGGCCCATCTTTTTTTCCTCTTTCCCGATATGGAACCCTCTGGTTCCGGCCGGGATGAGAAAGGCGCTCAGCCCGTTTTTGTCCGCCGAGGTGCGCGCGATGAGAATGAAGACCCCGGCGAACGATCCGTTCGTGATGAACTGCTTGGTGCCGTTGAGAATGTAGGCGCTCCCCTTTTTTACCGCCGAGGTTTTCAGCGACGAGGGGTCCGATCCGGCCTCGGGCTCGGTGAGGGCGAAGGCCCCGACGTGTTCGCCCGAGGCGAGCGGCACCAGGAACTCGTGCTTCTGCTCCTCGGTACCGAACTGGAGAATGGGCTCGGCGCAGAGGTTGGTCACCGAGAGCGTCACCGCCACCGAGGCGCATGCCCAGGCGATCTCCTGCAGCGCCAGGCTGTAGCTGACCGCCCCGGCCGCGGCGCCGCCGTAGGCTTCGGGCACCATCATGCCGAAGAGGCCGAGCGAGCCGAGCTTCTTTATGATTTCGGCCGGGTATTCGCCGCGCGTGTTATACTCCTGCGCGTACGGCTCGATCTCGCCGTGGGCAAATTCGTGCACCATGTCGCGTATCATCATCTGTTCGTCGGTGAGTGGGAGGTTCATGGCCGTTCCTATGGGGTGAAGAGCGTAACGATGAGCACGGTCTTCGCCCCGCCGGGATTGCGCAGCGAATGCCGGATGTTCGAATCATAGTGAAGCGTCTCATCCTTTTTGAGATGATGGTTTCTCTGTCCCACCTGGATTATCACCTCGCCCTTCAGCACGTACACGAACTCCTCCCCCTCGTGCTGATAGCGTTGTCCGGGGAGGTCCGATCGCGCGGGGATCGTCACCCTGAAGGAGCGAAGGTGGCACTTCGTGGCGTCGGGAGTCAGTACCTCGTATTC
>JADFDB010000120.1 GCA_018263175.1 Spirochaetota bacterium | reverse complement strand
GATGACGATCACCGATGCCGTCGGCATCCTCCATGGAAAGAACGGCAATGAGGCCACGCTTTACTTCGAAAAGCATACCCGCCCCTCGCTCTTTACGCTCTTTTTCCCCGTCATGAAGACGGCGTTGGACAGGGTCGGCGCCACGAAGGCATACAGGTACCTGCTCGATACATACAACTCCCTGCCGCTCGTGGAGCAGAAGACCTATAATCTGGACGAGTATGCCACCAACAAGGCGCTCGACGGCCTCTTTTACATGATCGCGCAGGAGGAAAATCTCATCCGCAAAGATCCGGCGGCACGGGTTACGGAATTGTTGAAGAAGGTCTTTAAGTAGGAACTCACCCCCTGACCCCCTCTCTTTGAACGAAAGAGAGGGGGGATCCTGCCGACGAGCTCGATCCGCAGAACTCCCCCTTCTCTTCTCCGAAGAGAAGGGGGCCGGGGGGATGAGTTGAAAAGTGCCCTTGCCTCAAAAAGACAGGAGGTCGCGTCGTTAGCCGGCCCAGCGGCTGAGAGGATTTACTTCGTCTTCAGCTTGTACACGCCGTCCCAGTTTTTCGGCGGCGGCGTATCGATAAATTCGGAGCACCGCTCCACGTATGTTTTGCACGGCCCGTCGTCCTCGACAGACTTGAGCCCCGCCCTGAAGGCGGTGCGCGCTCCCTTCCAGTCGCGCACGCGGAAGAGCTCGAGCCCCTCGTAATACTTGCGAAGCATTTCCATCATGTAATCCGGAAGATTGTCTTTTTTTCCGAGAAGCTCGTACACCCTTATGGGCTCGTTTTTGCCGACCACCTTGATGAGGTCGAGCTCGCGCGCCTCGATGTGATCCCTGGCCTGAAGGTAGGTGTTTTCGCTGATCATCGCGTAGGTGCTGTAATACTTGTTCGCGCCCTCCAGGCGCGCCGCGAGGTTCACCGAGTCGCCCATCATGGTGTAGTCCATGCGCGTTCGCGAGCCCATATTGCCGACAACCGCGTTGCCGGTGTTCATGCCCATTCGCACGCGAAGCTCCTGCTGGCCGACCTTGCGCCATACCTCGCGCATCTCGGCCAGGCGTTTCTTCATGTCGATGGCGGACAGCACGAGCTTGATGGCGTGGTCGGGATACGGATGCGGCGCTCCGAAAAACGCGATGATGGCGTCGCCCTCGTACTTGTCGACGGTGCCGTCGTAGCCCAGAATGATGTCGGTCATCGCGGAGAGGTACTCGTTCAGGAGCGTGACGAGCTGCGGCGGCGTGAGCTTTTCCGATATGGTGGAGAAACCGGCCACATCGGAAAAGAAGATGGAGATCTCCCGCATCTCTCCGCCGAGGTTCAGCGACTCCGGGTTTTTGATGATCTCATCAATAACGTGCGGCGAAAGGTAATGCGAGAACGCCGACTTGATGAAGCGCTTCTGGCTCTCCTCGCTCACAAACTTGGTCGCGATGATGGCGAGCGCCGGGAGGATGAGCGCGAGCGAAATCCCCACCTGGTCGAGCCAGATGCGCCCGAAGGCGAAGGTGGCGAATACTCCCACGTTGACCACCACGAACGATACCACGGTGGCCACCACCGAGCGCACGGCGGTGAGGCGCTGTATGGTCAGGCCGATGATGAGCGCTATGGCGAGCATGATCGAGTAGGATATCAGGGGACCGGCACTGTGGATAAAGCGTTTCTGTAGTATGGTGTTCGCGATGTTATGATAGGTCCCCACCATCATGTACTCCGATGACAGCGGCGTCACCCCGATATCGGAGGTGGCCGTGGCGGTGAGTCCCACTATTACCGAGTGGTTGCGCAGGTTTTCGACGGCGAGCGTGATATTGATCGCGGTAACGAAATTCTGCATGTTCCGGAGCGCCTCTTCCGCCTCCGGGTTCTTTTCCTTCTTGAGCTCAGATCGCAGGCGCTTGATTTCGTCCTGAATCGGTTTCGCGTAGCCCTTCTCAATCTCGTAGATCTTTTTGCGTGCCTCGACAATCTCCTTCCAGGCGTCGCGTCTGGCTGGCGGCTCCTTCGAGGATTCGAATTTCGCATAGAGCTGTGACAGCTTGCCGTAAAGGAGACTGCGGTCCGTGTTGCCGGATGCTATTTCCTCCTCGTCGAAATAGCCGTGCACCTCGTCGCGTACGCGGTTGTATTCGAGGAGCGCGTAATACGAAAGGTGATTGAAGGCCTTTTCAAAGTCATCCGCCCAGTTGATGTAAATCATGCCCCGATTATCGATGGGAATGACGAGGTCTTCGCGTGCGTGCGTGATCGAATTTTCAGCATTTTTTAAAACAATCCGTTGTCCGGGAACGACCTCAATATTTTTGAGCGGGACGCCGCACAGGTCGGCGACCATGGCGAGCGCCATGTGGAAATAGATGCGCCCCTCGAAAACCCTGACGAGCCGGATCTTGCGCGCGATTCCGTCGGCATCGAAGTCGGAATCGACGAAGCCGAACGCCCGTGCCGAGCGGACGAGCTGTGGAACCGGGTACTGTATCTGCACGCGCTCCCTGTCGACGAGCTTCTCGAACGCCGCCGCGCTCTTTTCGGGCACCGGAACGGAGGCCTTTTCGATAAAGTACCGTACGGCGGCCTTTCGGTCCGCGATCGCTTTTTCGTCCAGATTGTGGAGTATCAGCTTCTCCCTGGAGAAGGAGTAGGCGATGATCGTCTTTCCGAAATTCTTCGACGCATCGGCGAACATGCGGTCGCTGTCGATAAGCGCGCTCGTGATATCCTCGCCTTTTACGGGCTGTCCCCTCTTGATTTTTTCCTCAAGTCCGGGCATGGCCTTGCGGTCGACCAGAAGCGGCGATTCCTCGATAAACTGAATATCGAAGACGGCCTGCCGGGCGCCGACCTGTCCGAGAATGTCGAGCCCGCTCGCGTAGATATGCCGCGGCCAGGGGAACTGCCCCACGCTGTATATGGCGCTGTCATCGATATTGAGAAAGGTGAGAAACTCCCACTGCGGGATCGCCGGCTTGGCGTTGAAGTTGAGGTCGTAGAGCTTAAGATCGAAAAGCTGGTAGGGCTTCGTGAAGCTGAAAGCGAAAAGCAGGATGAAGGTCACCAGCGAAATGGCGATGGCGGTAAAACGGCTCTTTTCGAGCTGTACTTTGAGGGATTCGAGGAATTTTTTGATCATGGTCCGGTCCTGTGAATGGTTTGAGCGGCCAAGCCTTTATTCGAGTATACGAGGATGTGCTGTTCCGAAAGAGCTTATATGGCATCAAATGAATTTATAGAAAGTCGGGTTTCAGTTTCTCGATCAATGCGGGAATATCGGCAAGGTCATCATTCTTGATTCTGATGACTCGAATTCCCATTTCGTTGATCAAATTATCTCTCAGATTATCATAGTCCTCTCGATTTTCGTGTATCTTTCCGTCAATTTCAATGATTATTTTTTTCTCCGCACAGTAAAAATCGCCGACGAAAAAACGTTTCTTTCCCATGAATTTCAATTGTACGGGATGCTGGCGGAGGAATTTTTTACCGAAGAGTTTACGATTGCGGACAATTTCCCAGAAGGTCCGTTCGCTTTCGGTCTGGTTCTTTCGTAGGCTCCTAGTGGTGCTTTTAACAATGCTATTCATTTAACTGAATACTATGTTTTAATTTTTTGAAGGCAAGAACTTTATCAACTCATCCCCCCGGCCCCCTTCTCTTCGGGGAAGAGAAGGGGGAGTTCAGGCAAGCGGACTGATGATGTGATCCCCCCTCTCTTTCGTTCAAAGAGAGGGGGCCAGGGGGTGAGTTTAGAACACCAGGTTAAAGCCGCCCATCACGAAATTACGGGTGCCCTCGGACGATGAGTACGCGTCGCCCGGCAGGAACAGGCCGTAATTGACGAAGAATGACAGGTCGGCGAAGATGGCCCAGCGGAGCGAGAGGTCGGCGCCGTGTCCGAGGAAGCGCTCGTCGAGCGGTCCCTCGCCGACGGAGGCCGTGGCCTCGGGCTTGTCTTTCATGTAGTAGCTGTACCGCGCGATGACGTTCATGCGCTTGAGCCAGGCTTCCTCCGAGGCGTAGAAGGGCAGAAACGAGAAACCGAGGCGCGCTATGTGGATGTTCCGAAGCTGCGGCCGGAGGGCGAAGCCGCCTACGTAAGTGCCGAAGTAGGTGAACGTGGCGTCCTCATCGTCTGCCGCGTCGTCGTCGCCCGAGCCGTAGGCGTACTGAAAGAGGAGCGCCGGATTGTAGGCCGCGTCGAAGTAGTAGTTGAGGCCGAACATCCCGGCCATGGCCTTAATGTCCTTTTTCGGGACATCGAGGTTGTTTTCGCCCATCTGGTAGATGAACTCGGCGTAATAATCCATGCCGTCGATGAGAAGTCCCTTGAGGCCCGCACCGTAATACTGCGAGTCATAGTTCTTCTCGACGCCGGCGTCCTTTCCCTGCCGGTCCATCTGCACAAGGACGAGGAGGTAGGCGGTCTGGTTCACGAAGCCCCGCTCGATCGTACCGCCGGCGAAGATTCGCTTCGCGCCGTCCGAGATGTCCTTGCCCGAAAGCCCGTAGGGGTTCAGGTCCTTGTCGAGAAGCCCCGTGTACAGGCCGAAGGCCTTAATGTCCACGAAGCGGCTGTAGAGGTTGAGCTCGGCCCCGTCGCCGCGTCCGTTGAAGGCGAGGCCCGTGCCGAGGATGAAGTACTTGCGTCCCGCCGCGAGGCGCAGCGCCCCGCCGGGTGTGGCCATCTGTATGAAGGCGAGGTCCAGGTCGATCGTGTTCTCGCTATCCGGCTTCGTGCGGTTTTTTTCCATCAATCCCGCAAGATACACGTCCTTGCCGCGCACATAGATAAAGCTGTTCTTCCACAGCGTGCTCTGCATCCAGAGGCGCATGGTGGTCACCGAGGTGGTGAGCGCGCTGTCGCTCCCCTTGCGCTCGTCGATGATTATGGGCGTAATCCAGCCGCCGTAGCTGAGCGTAAAGGGCTTCCATTCCGCGGGAACGGGCCGCATCTGCGGATCGACGTTGAGGTCGTACGAAAGGTCTTCGCCGACCGGCCCCGCGGGGTTCTGCGCGTAGAGCGCGCCGGTTGCGAAAAAGAAAACAAGCAGGAACGCAAAAGCGATGTGGGCGGGATGTCTCATTTTTCATCTCCTGCACGCTCGGCCATTCTGGCCACGATTTCCATAAGCTCTGCGCCGGAGAGCACGTCCCACTCGCCCCTGCCGGCGGGCATGATACCGTTCGCCCCGCAGGCGACCACGGCGTAGCGCTCGTTTTGAAAGATCGAATACATCAGCGAGTCACCGAGCTTCAGGTAGCGCGCCGCCATGTAGGCGGCCGTTCGCCTGCGCAGCGGATCGTTTTCGGCATAGTCCCTGTCGGGGAACACGCCCTCTTTTACCAGGAACTGCCTGCCAGCGGCGAAGTCCCTGGGTTTCTGTCCCATGGTGAGCGCGAAGAGCTTCACCGCGTCGCCCACCGTGGCGGTTGGCCGGTCGCCGAGTTCGGCGTAATAGTTTATATTACCCATGTCCTGCGAAAGCGCGGGCAGGGCGAACAGCACCGCAAAGAGGATAATAGCCGTTTTCCGTCTCATCGTTTTCTCCTTTTATGTACTTGCGCCGCGTCCGCGGCATTCAAGACGCGCCCCGAACCACCTTCCCCTGGGCCGGAGCGCGTGTAACGGAACCCTTTGTACGGTCCGTGACGTTACGGCAGCACCGGCCACTGAAGATCGAGCGTCACCGAGGCGGTTCCGCCGACGTTATTGTCGTAGAAATCGAGCCCGTCGTCGAAGTTGTCCACAAGCTGGTCGCCGAAAAGCTCGAGTCCCGTCTGCTCGTCGCCGGTTATGTTGGGCGGATTGAGCGGCGGGGTGACGCCCTTACGCAGGTCGCCGAGCAGCGGATCGGGCCGCTGATGGCCCGGCTTGAGGTTGAAGAGCGAGCGGCCGCCGACGTTGCGGTTTGTACCGCTCGGATTCGAGCCGTTGACGAGCCCTACCGGCACCTGTATCTGCGTGCCGAATGCCGGACCGTTCGAGGTGTTCTGCTCGGTGCCGCGCACCGACGACGTCGCGACCGGCGTAACGATGTTGAAGCGGGTCCTGAGTGTGCCGATGCGCTTAACGCGCGCGTTCACCGAGCCGTTCTTCAGGCCGATCACGGTGTCCGACGAGCTTTTGGTGAAGCTGTTCCTCAGCACCTTGATCGTGGTGAGCGGTTTTACCGTAAGCATGTGATTGTCGATGTTCAGCACCGCCCGCGAGTTCACCCCGGTCATCACCATGGTGCCCTCTCGTATGGTCTGCCCCTTGGCGAGCGGCCTCCACACAGTGCCGTCTTTATAGGCGGCATCACCTCTCGTTAAAACGACGAGGACGGCCGCAAAACTCTGGCTTGCCATGAAGACGGTTACGCTTGCTATGGCCAGTATGCCTAATATTCTTTTCATTGGGTTCCTCCCTTAAAGCAATTGGTAAATCTTCCAGCCAGGTTTATACCCCGGCGAGCAATAGAGTTGTTGCATAACCGGGTAAACTCGATATCCTTGGGATTTGCAGAAAACCTAATATTGTTCATTGGATCGACCTAACAATGATAATATTCATAATAATCCGTTCCTGTGCTGGTACCGCCGAGGTCGCTTTCGCCGTACTCGTTCAGCGCGGAAACCTTATAATGATAGTATCTCCCCACGATGACATTCATGTCGTTAAAAGTACTCGTCGTGGTGGTTCCTATGGGATAGTAGTGCCCCCAATCTGAAGGAGTAATTGAAAATCCTGCAGTGCGATATACTCGGTATGATGTTCCATCGGTTGTGTTTATTGTAACTTCAGCGTATTCCGTCTCAAACGGATGAAAAATAGAAGAAATATTTGGTGTTCCTGCCAGCTCACCCATCTGAATGGGAATCGTAACGCTCGCCCCCGGTGCGAGGTCGGTGGTAACTATTCCCCCGTATGCGCGGTGTTCATCCGAATAAGCGACGGCGGTAAATGTT
>JADFDB010000011.1 GCA_018263175.1 Spirochaetota bacterium | reverse complement strand
TCGTGATTCAGCTTATGCCGGGGCTGCCCGGCGACGGCCCGGAGGATTCGTTACGCTCGGCGGAGACGGCCGCGTCGTGCGGGCCCGATGCCGTGCGGATCTACCCCACCGTTGTGCTCGAGCACACGCGCCTGGCGGGCCTCTACCGCGAAGGCGTCTACGCGCCCCTCTCGCTCGAGGACGCGCTGGAGCGCTCGGCCGACATGCACGAATTGTTCTCCGGAAAGCGTATTCCCGTAATCCGCACAGGGCTCCATCCCCTCGCACCCGATGAAGCGGCGGGCGTACTGGCGGGCCCCTATCATCCCGCTTTCGGCTTCCTCGTGAAAGCCCGGCTGAAGAGACGAGGCATGGTACGCGAAATCGAGCGGGCGATGGGGCCTTTCGCGCGGGTTCCGGACGCGATCCGGCTTCATCTGCCGCTGTGCGGCAGGGAGGAGTACCTCGGTCATCGCGGCGAGAACATGGAATATCTGAAACTCCGCTTCGCTCCCTCGGAGATAACGCGCGTGTTTGTCGATTCGGACCGGTTGGAAATAATTATTGAAAACGCTCAGTGAGAGGGATACACTCGCGCTGATCGCTCTCTCCGGGCCTGGAGCCGTTAAAAAATCGGAGGCACAATGGAAAATTATCTGAGGGTGTTGCACGTCGACTGCTCTTCGGGCTTTTACAGGATGGAGCGTTTCGGAATCGGCGATTTTTTCGGCCCCGTCGATGTGGGCCTCAACATCGCGAAGCGGCACAACAGCCTGAACATCGGCACCGGCCTTCTCGCCGGCTCCATCTTCCCCGGTTCCAACCGGCTCGTCGTCAACGGCTTCTCACCCAGCTGGGGAAGCTTTTATATATCGACGATGGGCGGGGCGGCGCTCGTGTTCGACAACCTCGGCATCAATATGCTTTCGCTCCGCAACCGGGCGGCCTCCTTTTCGGTCATGTACCTCAACCGTGTCCACGGCGAGGAGGTCGAGGTCGAGCTCCATCCCGTCGACGTGTGGGGTGTGTGGAAGAGCGGCAAAACGGGCGTGTACGCGCTCATGGATTACGCGCTCGAGTGCTTCGGCCACCGTTACAGCTCCGAGCCGAGGGTACTGGCTACAGGACCGGCATCGCTTTCGACCGATTTCGGCGCGATCGCCTCGGCCCCGGTGAAGAACGGTAAACCGACGGCGGCCGACACCTGGGCCGGTCGCGGCGGGTTCGGCACCAAGCTCCTGAAAGAACACGGGATCGCGGCGGTCATCTACGGCGGCACCTATATCGACCAGGACTTCCGCGACCGCAAGGTTGCCGACGAATGGTTCAGCAACCGGTACCAGAAACGCCTGGCAGCAAAGGACATGGAGGCGACCACCAAGTACCGTTTCGACCCGAACTTCGACACGGGCGGCACCTTCGGCGTTAATTACGCCAAAATAGGCGGTCGGGTGATCGCGTTCAACTACCGCAGCATCAACATGCGCGAGGACGAGCGCCGCGGCATCCATGAGAAATTCATCGTTAACCATTACCTTCGTCAGTTCAACGAGGAGATCATCCGCCCCAAGAGTATGCGCACCTGCGGCGAGCCGTGTTCGGCCGTGTGCAAAAAGATATACGGCGAATACAAAAAGGACTACGAGCCCTACCAGACGATGGGCCCCCTCTGCGGCATTTTCGACCAGCGCGCGGCCGAGCTGCTCAATCACCGCGCCGACTGCCTGGGCTTCGACGCGATCTCCGTGGGCGGGGTGCTCTCCTGGCTCATGGAGTGCCTCCACGAGGGCCTGCTCGCTCCGAAGGAGCTCGGCGTTTCGACGCTGCCCGTTTTTTCGACCGATGGTTTCAGCATTGAAACCGACTCCATGCACAACGCCGAGCTCGGCATATCCCTCCTCGACTCGATCATCGAAAAGAAAGGCATACTGAACCTCGAGGAGGGCGCGCGCGATTTCGCCCGCCACCTCGCTCGCGACAGGGGCAAGAATATACTCGACCTCTTCATCTATAACGCGAACGCGCGCAAGGGATGGATCGTACCGAACCAGTACTGGACCGCGGGCGTCCTTTCCCCCATGCCGATCATGGGCAAGTACTACATGTACTACGGGGACAATTTCTACGAGCCGCGAAGGCTCGGCAGGGAGAACGCCGACCGCTTCAAAAAAGAGCTGATTATGGACAACATGGGCTTCTGCCGGTTCCACCGCAACTGGGCGGAGGAGATGATCCCCGACATCATCGGAACGCTGTACGACAAAAAGGCCGAGTACCTCGCCGCGGTCTCGATTACCGCGAGCCGCATCAACAGCCGCAACAGCTCCGTTTTCTGGGAGTCCGAGCGCAACGTTGACTTCATGTCGAGCTGGCTTCTGCGCCTGCACGAGGTGGAAAACGACAGCTCGAAGGAGCTCATGGGATGGATCGATCGCTTCAAGAAAAACAAGCACGAGGCGGCGCTTGATTTCTGGTTCGAGACGGCAAAAGGCATTCATGAATCGCTGAGGGAATTCTGAGGATGAAGGAAGACCATGTATCGCGCATAATCTGCGAGCATTACAATGTACGCATCTACACGGCGCTGACGGCGGACCTGGCGCGGACGATATCGGAACAGCACCGGACCTCACCGGCGGCCACGATGGCGCTCGGACGGGCCGTCAACGCGACGGCGCTCCTCTGTGCCACGCTCAAGCCCGGTTCCCCCCAGAGCGTGACGCTCAGGATATCCGGCACCGGGCCCATACGCGAGATACACGTACAGGCGGACGCAAAGGGCAACATCAGGGGCTATGTCGCAAACCCTGCGGTAGAACCGGTTTTGAGGAACGGCGCCATCGACCTTCCGGCAATCATCGGGGCCGGCTTTCTGACCGTGGTGAAAGACCTCGGGCTCAAGGACCCCTACAGCAGCGTCGTCCCGCTTCGCACCGGCGAGATCGCGCGGGACTGCGCCTACTATCTGACCGAGTCCGAGCAGGTGCCGTCGGCCATGATCATCGGGCTCGCGCTCGAAAGCGGCGGGAGCATAGCCGCATCGGGCGGCATACTGATTCAACGGTTCCCGGACACGGCCGACGCGGCCCTTCTGCGCGTTGAGGACAACATCGCCGCAATGAAGACCCCGCTCGCCGAGTCGCTCCGGCGGGGCGAAGACATCATTTCGGTCGTCTCGCGATTGATGGACGACCAGCCGCTCAGCCTGCTCGGCACGACGCCGCTCAGGGCGGCCTGCCGCTGCAGCAGGGAGATGATCGGCAAAATACTACAGGGTATAGACCGGCAGGAGATAGAGGATATGCTCGAAAAAGACCACGGGGTCGAACTGCGCTGCACCTTCTGCACGAAAAATTACCGTTACGACGAGGCCGAAGTGCGTTCGCTCCTTGGCGAACAAGGCCCGTAGCGAGCCACCGTCCGGCTTTGAACTCACCCCCGACCCCTCTCTTTGAACGAAAGAGAGGGGAGACCTTGCCGACAAGCCCGGTCCGCAGAACTCCCCCTTCTCTTCTCCGAAGAGAATGGGCCAGGGGGTTGAGTTGAAAAGTACTTCACCTGCTCCAGATCACGCTCAGGCCATGATGCCGCTCTTCCCCAATAGTGCTTGAAATAGCGCAGGGCGATACTATATACTTTGCGGCGGGTTCTCTGTACTTCGGATGCCCGATCACGTACCATGGCGAGGGAGTACCATGCAAAAATACTGCGCGTTTATCCTTCTTATGCTTCTTGCGGCCGTTCCCGCGGCCGGTCTCGAGGTGGACGTCGATGAGCTGAAAAAAGCAGGAAGAATAGAGTTCATCAACTATACAGGCCCAGGGCGAAACCAGGACACCGTAGCCGCCGTGAAATCGATTGGAAACCGACTCGCCGCGGACGCAGAGAAGCGCGGCGATAACGCGCGGGTGAGCTATTACATGAAGTATTCACTCATCAGGGCCATCTCGAAGGAGGAGCCTGAAAAGTTTTCGGCCGACATCATTTCGATCGATAAAAAAGCCAGGGTGACGCACATTCAGTACATCCGTCGCATACTCTCCGGTTATTTCGAGAGAATGTACGGCTATTCCGAAAAGAACGCATACACGCTCGCCGTGTTTACGACCTACTACAATGCCGTTTATCGCGGCGATGTAGCATATTTCGGAAAGGCATACAAGAAGGTCGTGACGAAAAACATTACGCCGCGAAACGCCGGCCTCTCCACGAGGTACGACGAATGGCCCGGCGCAACGCGAATCGTCATCCCGCTCACCGAAGCGTCCAAACGGGGCGAACTCGACTCCATCGATCCCGACATCATCTCCGATAAAAAGGTGCGAACGGCCGTCCGCAAGGAGGACGAAAACCTCGAACAGCGCAAGGACCTGGTCGACCTGAAGGGAAAAATCATCGAAAAGGACAAAAAGGAGACCGCCGAAAAAAAGTCCGAGCTTGCCAGGAAAGCCGTCGAAGTCGAAAAAGAAAAAAAGCGCCTGGAAGATGAAAAGGCGTCACTGGAGCGTAAAAAAGGGGAGCAGGCGCGGGAGGAGCAGAAGCTCAAAGATGAAAAGGATAAGGCGAAGAACATAAAGGACGCTTTGGAGAAAAAGAAAAAAGAGGATGAGATCGCCGCGCGCGAGGAGCGGTTGGAGCGCGAAAAGCAAAAGACGGCCGAAAAGGAAAAGGCTGTCGCGAAGGAAGAGAAGAAGGTCGCCGAGAAAAAAGAGGAAATAAAGAAGGAAGAGAAACGCGTCGCCGAGAAGGAGACCAGGACGGCGAAAAAAGAGGAATCTCTTAAAGAAGAGAAAAAGGAGATCGAGAAGGACGAGCTCAAAAAAGACATAAAGGAGAGCCCGGCGCTCGCCAGGGCGAAGCTCGAGGAAAAGGAAAAGGAACTGGACAAGCGTGAAGATGAGCTTCGAAGCAAGGAGCTCGACAAGAGCGTGTTCGCCGAAAAACTCTATTATCTTAAAATCAAGGAATACCTCGAGGCCGGACACTACAACAACGAGATGTACATGATCAACGCCGCCACGCGCCGGGTGATGTTCAAATCGCCGGTGGAGAACATCTGCGGGAGCCGCTACGACGTCTTCTCCGGCGGTGTGGCGGTCATCGTTCATCAGGGTGACCACAAAACCGGACACCGGCTCATGCTCCTGGACCGCGAGACCCTGAAGCAATCGAAGCGCGGGAAGGATGATATCTTCTGGCGCAGTTTCGTCGAGATACGCGACGGTTTCATCTACGCCATCATGGTCGAGAACGGGAAATATTATCTTGGCAGGTACGACGGCTCGCTCGAGCGCACGGCCCGCTCGCAGGAACAGGTGAGTGAAAACACCTTCATCAGCTTTTACGGCGAATACGTGTACATCAACCGCCACGATAAAAAGATACTGGTGCTCAAAAAGGAAGACCTCTCGCTCGTCGAGGTGATCGAGCCCAAATAGGCCCGCGCCCGACCGTGAAGGCAGTGCGGCTATTTGCCGTAATTCTCGTCCGAATGAGGGTGACAGCGGCCGTATATTTTTTTAAGGCGCGACTTCGTGGTGTGGGTATACACCTGCGTGGTCGATATGTTCTGGTGGCCCAGCATCTCCTGAACCGCGCGGATGTCCGCCCCGTTATTCAACAGCTCGGTCGCGAAGCTGTGCCGGAGCGTGTGCGGGGTCACCCGTGCCAGTATGCCCGCCGCTCGCGAGCGCTTATCGACGATACCGAAGATGCCGCGCGCGCTCAATCGCCCCCCGCGCCCGTTTACGAAGAGCGGCCCGTCGATCGAACCGAACTTCTTTCCCCTCTCCGCAAGATAGGCCCTGATCCATTTGACGGCATCGCCGGTCAGAAACACGATCCTCTCCCGCGCGCCTTTGCCAAGTACGCGAAGGCTGTGACCGTACGCGTCGAGATTGACTGATTGGGCCGCGGCGAGCTCCGAAACGCGCGCTCCGGTGGCATAGAAGGTCTCGATGATGGCCCTGTCGCGGAAATCGATAAAGGATTCGACCGGGAAATTTAGCATGCGCTCCACCTCCCGGCTGTACAGGAAGCGCGGCAAAGGCTTTTCTTTTCGGGGAAAGGAGACTTCCGCAGCCGGATTGGACTCTATGATTCGTTCGTTGTAGAGAAAGGTGAAAAAGGATTTCAGGCAGGCGATCTTTCGCGATATGGACGATTTTTTCAACGAGCGGTCATAACAGGACTCGACAAAGGCGCGAATGAGCTCCGGCGTGATGTCGCCGGCCTGAAGGTCCGCGCCGCCCTTCGGGGCATCGAACTCGTCCTCCCCGAGGCCGGATAGAAAGACTGCGAACTGGAGGAGATCGTCATTGTAGGATTTTACGGTCATCCGCGAGGCGTTTCTTTCGGAGACCAGATAGTCCATGAAACGGTCTATTTCCGCGTACATGCCGCTTCAATCCTCCGGACGAGAAGAGCGGCCGGCGGACGAAACGATGGCGATCACTCCCCGTTTTCCGGCTGCTTGCCGTTTTCCTCGTCGAGGAGCTCGAGACGGTATCCGCACGATTCCTTGAGGCAGATGAGCATCTGGCCCCGGTTCTTGACCCTGCGGGAAAAAAGCAGGCTTCCGCACTTCGGGCACGGCTTGTTCGAGGGGACCTCCCGCGTCATGAAGGTGCAATCCGGGTACCGGCTGCAGGCGTAAAAAGGCCTTCCCTTCTTCGCCTGGCGCTTCACAACGTTGCCCTCGCAGCCCTCCACCGGGCACTTGCCGAGCGGCAGCGATTTCGCGTTCCGGCACTCCGGAAAGCCCGAACATGCGAGAAAGAATCCGTACTTCCCGAGCTTTTTCAGCATTTTCCTGCCGCATTTTTCGCAAACCTCGTCGGTCTCCTCGTCGAGGATGTTTTTCATCTCCTCAATCTTATGTTCGGCCTCGTCGACCGTAAGCTTGAAGGGGCCGTAAAATTCCCTCAACATATCGACCCAGTCCGCCTTCGATTCCTCCACCAGGTCAAGCCGTTCCTCCATCTTCGCGGTGAAATCAATCGACACGAGCGAACCGAAATGCGCCATCATGATCTCGTTGACCAGCCTCCCGAGGACCGTGGGAACGAGCTGACGGCCCGATCGCACGACGTAATAACGGGCTATCAGCGTATTGATGGTGGGCGCGTAGGTCGACGGCCTGCCGATCCCGGACTCCTCCAGGAACTTCACGAGCGATGCGTCGTTGTAGCGCGGCGGCGGCGTGGTAAAATGCCGCTCCGGGACGTACTCCAGCAGCGCGGGCTCGTCCCCTTCCGCGAGTTTGGGCAGATCCATCTTCTTTGTTTTGTCCTCGCTGTCCACCGCGGTAAAACCGTCGAAGAGCACCCGGCTGCCGCTCGCCCTGAAGGCCACGTCGCCGCGCTCGAGCATGACGGTGGACACCTCGGAGATCTCCGGGGTCATCTGCGAAGAAACGAAACGCTTCCAGATAAGGCTGTAGAGCCGGTACTGGTCGCGGCTGAGGTCGGCCTTCAGCGATTCGGGCGTCCGGAATACGTCGGTGGGGCGTATGGCTTCGTGCGCGTCCTGCGCGTTCTTTTTATTGGCGTAGGTGTTCGGCTTCTCCGGAAGGTAGCCCTCGGTGAAGCTTTCGCCGATATACCGACGCACCGCGGAGAGGGCGCTCTCGGAAACACGGGTTGAGTCGGTCCTCATATAGGTGATGAGCCCCACCGGCCCCTCGCCCTTCAGGTCGATCCCTTCATACAACTGCTGGGCGATCATCATGATCTTCCCGGAGGTGAAGCCGAGCCTGTTGGCGGCGTCCTGCTGCATCTTGCTCGTTATATAGGGGGCGAGCGGGTTCCGCCTGCGCTCCTTCTGCTGCACGCTCTTTACCGTAAAGGGGCCCTCGCCCGCGCGTTCGAGGACAACGTCCACATCGGCCCGCGTTTTGAGCCGTGTCTTGTCGCCCGCGATCGAGTAAAACGATCCGGTAAATTTCTTTCCCTTGAGCTCGAAAACCGCGTCGAGCGACCAGTATTCTTCGGGGGTGAAGGACTCGATCTCCTTCTCGCGCTCGCATATAACGCGAAGCGCGACCGACTGCACCCTTCCGGCGGAAAGCCCCTTCTTTACCTTTCTCCATAAAATCGGGCTTATGTTGTAGCCGACGATGCGGTCCAGGATACGCCTGGCCTGCTGTGCGTTCACCAGGCTCATGTCGATGTCGCGCGGATGCTTCACCGCCTCGATGATCGCCGGCTCGGTGATTTCGTTGAACTCGATGCGCCGTATGTTGCCGTTTTTGGGCCGAAGGGCGTTGGCCAGGTGCCATGAGATGGCCTCGCCCTCACGGTCGGGGTCGGTCGCGAGCAGCACCGCCGATGCCTGGCCCGCTTTCTTCTTGAGATCGTTCAGTATCTTCGCCTTCCCTCGGATCGTGATGTATTCCGGGGTGAAGTTATCGTCTACGTTGACCGCCAGCCTCGATTTGGGCAGGTCGATGATGTGACCCATGGACGAGGAGATTATGTATTTCTTGCCAAGGTACTTGGTTATGGTCTTGGCCTTCGAGGGCGACTCTACGATGATAAGCGTTTTGGCGTCTTTCTCCATTTAAGCCGATACACTTCCTTTTATACGCTTCTTTACCCCCGACCGCCGTCGGCATAAGAAGCGGCTGCGTACGTGACCGTGGATTGACTCCCGTCGGGACCGGGCGCAACTCCCTTTTCCCGTATGAACCGCTCCACGCGCACTGCGGACGCGCGGCAGTTTCAAGCAAGCACCACAGACTATCGATTATTTGTCAAACAGTTCTTTTACCCTTCTGCCCGGCTCCCAGCGGAGGGTGAGAAAGATCAGAAGGCACAAGGCGGTTGAAATAACGGCGAAAATGATAACGCGCTCGGCACCGTAATAGATGCGCGCGTCGAAGTCCCTTTCGAAGGTGAGCACTCCCGCAAGCTTTTTCCCCGAACGGAAATCGTGGCAGAAGCGGCAGCGGTCTTCCATGAAAACGGGGACCGCCGAATAATACCTTCCACCGACGATCTGCGAATACACGCCCGGTTCCGCCGCGTTTATTACGCGCAGCACTCGTTCGTCACCGCCGTTTTCGGCCTCGCCGGGGGCCTTTACCCGGAGACCGGATGCATTGTACACGCGGATGTCCGTTCCGTGTCTCGTCCCGATATCCTCCAGCAGTATCCAGGCGGAAACGGGACGGCCGAACATCTTCGTTTCGATAAACGCGTCTTTGATAACCCCGAAGCCCCTCTCGAGCTCGATAAAATATCCAGAACGGTACAGCGAATGGATGTCGCCCGCGTACGGCGGCACCGAAAACATCTGTACTATCGAAACCGCCAGCACGACGGCCAGCAGCACCAATAACGCATATTTCATCTTCATGTAGGGTTCCCCGTCCTCTGCCTCTCTATGCGTGTACCGACCCTGTATATTTTACCCGAAAGCTCGAGCATTACCAGGGCCTCGTTCACCGATGCCGCGTCCCGTCCCGACATTCTGACCAGCGCGTCGATCTCCGCGGACTCACCGCCGAGCAGGCCGAGAATCTCGCGCTCCAGCGGTTCGACTGAATCGTCCGCATCGTACGCGGGCGCCAAACAGGCCGGCGCATTCATGGCGCCGGCGGCCGAAGCCGTAAACTGCGATAGTATGTCTTCGGTCGAAGATACAATCTGCGCCCCCTCTCTTATAAGTCCGTGGCATCCGAAATAGCTCTCGTCGAACGCAGTGCCGGGACAGGCAAACACCTCGCGGTTCTGTTCGAGCGCATACCGCGCGGTTATGAGCGCGCCGCTTTTCGCCCCCGCCTTCACGACAACGGTACCGAGCGACAATCCGCTGATGATGCGGTTTCGGCGCGCGAAGGTCCACTTGCCCGCCATGATGCCGGGCGGGTATTCCGACACGAGCGTCGAACGGCCATCGGCGAGAATCATCCGGTAAAGGTCGCTGTTGGCGGCGGGATAGAAGATGTCGATGCCGTTGGCCAGCACCCCCACCGTCATTCCTCCGACCGACAGGGCCCCCTCGTGCGCCTCCCTGTCCACGCCGACCGCCATGCCGCTGACCACGGAAAAGCCGTTCGCGGCGAGCTCCGCGGCGATGCGGCGCGCCGTCTCCCGTGCTCCGGGGTCGGCCTTCCGTGTGCCGACAATCGCGATGCTCCGCTCGACGGCGGTCCCTCCCTGCGCGTAGAGGACGAGCGGCGGTCGGGCTATCTCTTTCAGCAGTCTCGGATACCGGGCGTCCCAGCAGGTATCGACCCGAAGCGATTTTTTCCGGCATACTTTCAGGATCTGCTCGGCGGCCTGCATCGGGTGAGAGGAATACCGGGCGGTGATATAGGCCTGGGTGGCAAGCCCGCCGCGGGCGGAAAGGAAGTCCCAGGCCGACGAGGCATCGTGAAACGAGGGCGCCTCCCACAGGTCGTTTCCCGCGGGCGACGAGGAGACCGAGAGGGCGATGGCGCACAGGGTGTCGCGTTCGGTGCCGCTCAACTTCTGGAGAGCTCCTTCATGAGCTGCCGTATGTTTTCGTCGCACTGCCGGCGGTATTCCTTGATCTGCGCGGAATCGTCCGACTTGCTCTCAAGCTCCGAGGAAAGGGCCTCGTACACCGACAGCGCCTTCTCGGGCTTTCCCTGCTCGTAATAAATTCTGCCGAGCGCAAAATGGGCGCGGTAATAGGTGCGGCTGCGGGCGGCCACCTGCTCCATCATCGAGGTTCCGAGCGCCGTATCGCACTTTTCGTAGTATATCAGAATGGCCAGGCCGTACTGCGCGTCCAGATAGTCGGGATTTATGCCGATCGCCTGGCGGTAATGGTATTCGGCCCTGCGGATGTCCTCCTCTTTGCCGAGCTCCTTGCCCCGGTTGGCATACGAAACGGCCGTATAATATTGCAGCGCCGCTGACTTTTTCCCGTACTCGATGGCCTTCCCGAACGAAGCCACGGCCTGGTCCCAGTTGCCGTCCTCCACGTACCTGATGCCGAGATCATAATAGACCTGGCCTATGCGGTCGGGCCGGTCGCCTTTCGCCAGCCGGGCTTCGTATTCGGCGGCCTTTTTCTTTAAATCGGCGATCGCGCTCGACCTCGCGGAGCGCAGCGGGCTCGACGTGGGACAGGAAAAGTCTCCGCACCCCGACAGCGCGACTAACGCAAGCATGCATACAACCGCCGCCATCCGTCTCATCCTCTTCCCCTCCTCTCATTGTTCCCGCATAGTATAAACGAAATCAAGGACACGAAAAATAAAAATTTTTACCAGGCGGGCCCTTTTTTTACACCCGCCCTTCGATGTCGCCGACCCGCCGCCTGAGCCGCTCCATGGCGTCGCGCGGATCCACAACCACGACCCGTGTTCCGGCAAGCACGTCGAGGAATCCGAGTTCGTTCTCATAGCGGGGGACTATATGCTGATGCAGATGGGTGACGCTCGCGCCGCTCGCGTTTCCGAGGTTCCATCCGACATTAAAACCGACAGGGCCGAACTCCTCCTTGATGGCCGAAATCATCGCCGCGGTAAGCCGGTGAATTTCACGGGCCTCTTCATCGCTGAGGTCCGCATAGTCCTCGACGTGCCTGAGAGGAAAGAGCATGACATGCCCCGTGTTGAAAGGGTAGAGGTTCATCGAAACCGCGCACAGTCCGGTACGGAGCACCTCGAGGAGCTCGAGCCGTGGATCGCGCGCGGCGATGGCACAGAGGATGCAGGTGACCTCGGGCCTGGCGCCTTTAACGTACGCGATCTTGTCCGTGTTGAACAGATGGTCCCGCATTGCGGAAGTGCCTCACTGCCTCGGACGGTGCGAAAGCATCCAGAACACGTAAAAGGCCAGGCCGAAGACGATTATAAGACAGACGATAACGGTGATGACATAGATGATGTCCATGCGCCTCGAAACATCGACCTTCATCAGCACACCGTTTTTCAACGAGGCGATTTCGAGATCGACGATCTTTCTGGTGAACTGGATCTCCTCGCGCGAGAAGACGTGTACGATCTGGTGGAAGAGGCTCTTGATCTTTTCCATCTGCGAGAGCTCGTTTTGCACGTCGGCCCTCTTCGACTCGAGAAAGCGGATATTGGTTTCGATGAACTCGAGCTCCTTTTCGATCGAGAAGATCGAGGAGATGATCTGGCGCGAATACTCCACTGAATGGCATCCGGAGCAGGTCTTGTCGCTGATGATGGCGGTCGACGAACGCTGGATGTTATGGTCGCCGTGACAACTCACGCACGACGGCGCGCCATGCTTCATAACGGAATCGTAATGAGGGCTTTTCCTGAACTGCTCGAGCGCCGTGGCGTGGCATTCCGCGCGGCCGCAGAAGACGATATTTTCTTTTCTGGAGGGTTTTCCGACAAAGCCGCTCTCCTTGCTTTTCGCGAGAGCCGCATCACGCACCGTGTCGTTCCCCCCGTGGCAGGTATTGCACCGGCGGCCGTTCTGCGCGTGGACGCTCCCCGACCACTGGTCGACGATGGCGGAGTGTCTGCCGCCCAGCGATTTATGGCAATCGGCGCAGTAGTCCGCGCCTTCAGCCGCCGCGGCGTTTTTGGCCACTGCGGGTTTCCCGTTTACCGCCGCGGCCGCCGATGAGCACAGCAGGATTACCGGAAGCAGTACGGCCGCGCCGCGCGCCACAAATCCGCTTTTCATAGGTTCACTCCCCGTTTGCAAAATACGGCATCTGACATTGCCGTTGGCCGGCGTCCCCGCGGCCGGATGGCCTAAAAAGCCGCCATGCCGAGCGCCGGCAGGAGCAGCTTGAGCCCCACGATGATCGCGCTCGTATAGGCGCCGGCCACCCAGTCGTCTATCATGACACCGAGCCCGCCCCTCACCGACTGCAGCCTGCGCGTCGGCCAGGGCTTGAGTATGTCGATGACCCTAAATATCAGAAACGCGAGAACGGCCGTCTTCCAGTTGAATGGATGGAAGAGTACCGCGATCCCGTAGCCCAGCACCTCATCCAGCACTATCTGGGGAGGGTCCTTTTCCCCGAAAAAGCGCTCGCCCACGTCACCGAGCTTCACGCCGGGGTACAGCATGAGCACCACGGCGGCGGCGTTGATCCAGACAACCGCCTCCCCGAAAAGGCAGTACCCCGTGAAGTAGAGCAGCATCGCAAAAAGGCTCGCGGCCGTTCCGGGCATCCATGGAAAGTACCCCGTATACAGGGCGGTAAAAAGCAGCTCCTTCCACCACATCAGGCGGCACTGTCCCGTTTCGAATACGGCGGCATGAAAAGCCGCCAGTTGGTCATCATGTACCTGATGCCGGAAAACGCCGTAATGATGGTCACGATGAACATGAGGCAATACGGGCCGATAATGAGCCATTTGTCCGGGATGGAGGAGGTCATGATCTCGTAAACGCGGATAATTTTAAGCAATTCGTCCGTGGGATAGCGTCCCACACCCGCGCGCCTGAAAACGAACACCATTATAATGACGATGATCGAAATCATCTGGAATGCCGTTTTGACTTTGCCGAAACCGCTGGTGACGAGCGTCGTCCCCTTTTTGATCGCAAGATAGCGCATGGCCGTTATGAGCACATCGCGGCCCACGATAACGACCACCATCCAGAGGGGAATAAGCGGATCGAGGATGAGGAAGGCCGTGAGCGCGCCAATGACCAGCACCTTATCGGCCAGCGGGTCGAGGAACCTGCCGAGGTCGGACTCCTGATGAAGCTTGCGGGCGCTCCAGCCGTCGAGAAAATCGGTGATCGACGCGATGATAAAGATGACCAGCGCCCACAGGCGGTGCTCCATCGTCGGGATGAAGATAAAGTACAAAAAGACGGGAATGAGCACAATCCTCAACAGTGAAAGTAGATTGGGCACCTCCAGAAGACCGCGAATTTTCACGCCGGAACCCCGCTTGCATCGTATTCAGTGCTGTCTGTGACCCGCGCTTTCACAATCGAATTAATCGAAACATTCCCGCCGGTCAAGTAAAAAATGCCGTCCACCTCGGGCGCGTCATACTCGGTCCTTCCGGCCCAGGTACAATCGTCGATCCGCTCCTCGACGAGCACGCGTACCGTCCGGCCGATGAGGCCCTCCATGCGCGTCGCCGATATCCCCTGCTGCAGCTTCATAAGGCGCGCATGGCGCCTGCGCGCGGTCGCCGGTGCTACGCGCCCGTCGAGCTCCGCCGCACGGGTGCCCTCCTCCGGGGAGTAGACGAACGCGCCGAGCCGGTCGAGCACGGCCTGTTGTGCAAACTTCAACAGCTCCCTGAAATCACCGTCGGTCTCCCCGGGGTAGCCCACCATGAAGGTGGAGCGGATGCGGATGTCCGGCACCCGTGCGCGGAGCTCCTCCACCAGGGCCAGGTACGAGGCCGCGTCGCCCTTTCGCCCCATCGATGAAAGAATGGAGCGGCTCGCGTGCTGAAACGGTATGTCGATATACTTGACGACCCGGTCGTTATTCCTGAGCAGGTCGATTATACGCCCGTCGATATGGTCGGGATGGCAGTACATCAGACGGACCCACTCGACACCGCGGACCTCTGAGACGCGCCGGACCAGGTCCGCAAGATCGGTCGCCCCGTGCCGGTACGACGCGATATCCTGGGCAATGATGATGAGCTCCTTCGCACCGTCGCCTGCGGCCGCCTCCGCGTCCTCCAGCACGCGTTCGGGCGGGAACGACACCATGGGGCCGCGGATGAGCGGAATCGCGCAGTAGCTGCAACCGTTCGAACAGCCCTCGGCTATTTTAATGTAGCGATACGGGAGACCCTCGACGAGCGGCCGCTTGCGCACGCGGGCAAAGCCGGTACCAGGTTCGGGAGCGATTCCGAACGCGGCACAGAGCCCGGGGACAAAACCATCGTCTATAATTCCGTATACGAAATCGATCTCGGGGATCTCCGCCGCCACCTCGCGGCGATAGCGCTGGGACAGACAGCCGGCCGCGACGAGCTTCCGCCCGAAGCCCGACGGGGCATCGTCCTTAATTCCGACGGCGTCGAGGATCACCTCGATCGACTCTTTCTTCGCGTCCTCGATGAAACCGCAGGTGTTGACGATCAGGATATCCGCGTCTTCAGAGGACTGCGCCGCACGGAAGCCGAGGGCGCGCATCTCGCCATTGACCCGCTCGGAGTCGACGAGGTTCTTCGCGCACCCCAGGGAGATGATGTAAAAGGATATATCCGGGGCCTGGAACACTTACCAGTCTTTAATCTGAATCTGATAAACGTTTGGATTATTTATGTCTTTCTTCCAGGTGATGACCTTGTTGGCCACCTGGCCGGGCTGGCCGAAATTATACTCCTTCCCGTTGATTCGCGCCTTGAGGCCCCCGGCGTTGCCGATCTTGACCTGGATGAACTCCGTCGCCTCCCAGCGCTCGTGAGTGCCGGCAGCGATGAAACCCCGGCGCTTCTCGGTGCCGTCCAGGTAGAGCTCGAGATAGCTCTTCTGAATGAATTCGGCCTCGAAGACGATCTTGAGGTTCTTCTCGTTCTGGGCGACCACGCGCGTATTGTCGGCGTTTTTGTCCGGGCCCTTCTCCACGGCGGCATCCTTCGGCTCGGTCTCCGGCTTCTGGCCCAGCACGATCTGGATCTTCGCTCTGTTCTCGGTAAGCCCCTTGAGCGTAAACACCACTTCGCGGACGAATTCCGGGAGCTTCACCGCAAGCGGTTTTTCCATCTCGAGCGTCTCGGCGCGCTCTCCGGGCAAAAGCTCCACGACGACCGAGTCCTTCTTTATTTCCTTGAGGAGCAGGAGCACCTCCTTGTTGTCCACCATGAACTGGACGGCCTCGCTTCCGTACAGCAGCGTGAAACCGCTGTCGTTAGCGAGCTGAAGGTTGCGGATGTTTTCGATGCCGATGTTTTGCTTCGAGCGGTTGTACTCGTCCTGGATGTTGGATATGGAGTCACCGCCGCCGACGTCGATGCCGGAGGAAAAAAGCGAAACGAACATCCAGATGATGAGAACAACGCCCAGCGCGCCACCGGCGATCAGCGTCGCGCTCCGGTACTGGCGGTACAGCGACATCAGGTTGATGAAGACCGGCGTGCGAGTCGGCCGCGTGAGCTCTTCGAGCGGCGTCGCGCTTTCCCCGATCTTGAACGCCTTGTAGTGCTGGATGATTTCGTCCGCGTCGAGCTTCAGATAATCGGCGTAACTTCTCATGAAACCGGTGACATAGGTCTCTCCGGGAAAGCGGTCGAACTCCTCGTTTTCGAGCGCCTCGATATATAAAACCGATATATTTGTGTCCCTGGCCACGTCCTTGAGGCTGAGCTTTCTGGCCTCGCGCGTGCTTCTCAGCTTTTCGCCTATCGTATCCACTGCCTTACTCCTCGGATATCATTGGATTCTTGATGACTCGTACTCTTGAGGGCGGCTCGAACTTGAAAATGCCATTGGGCAGGTCGACGTCCGTCCGTATATTCGAAAAATCGATCTCGACCTTCTTGCCGGAGGAGGTGTCGCCCTCCGCGCGGGTAATCATATAATCTTCGGACACCCAGAGCCGGAGCGTCCTGAAGCCGCTGCGGCTCTCCTTCATCTGGAGAAACAGCGTGTACCTCTTCGAGCCGTCCTTCTGCGTTTCCGGCTGTTCGCGCGAAGCGAACTTGTAGTGATACATCGTAAAAAGCCGCTGGAGTCCGCTTCTGCTGCCGGCACCAAAGATCGAATCGGACTGGGACTTCAAATCCTGTTCCGCGACCACGTTCATGGCGGGTATGTAGACCCACATGGTGGATCCGGTGGTGATGATCTTCTGCCCCGGCGGCTGGTCGAACTCGACGAGCATCCTGTCGGGCGATTTGTACCGTACCGTGCCGCTCTGCTGGGTCTTCTTGCCGGCCTTCTCTGAAACGATCCGGAAATAGGCCTGGTAGGATTCGATCCCGCCGAAGCGCTGGCGTATCCTTTTCACGACATCGCTGACGGTGGTGAACTCGAACTTGTACGCCCCGGCGCGGGGCGCCGGCGACGCAATGAATGCGATTATGAGGGAAGCCGCAAGCAGCGTTCTCCGAAGTTTCATGACAGAGCATCCAGAAAAACCGAATTTAACAGCGCGGGCGAGACGCGTACGCGGACACCCTTTCCGGCGCCTCGGCAAAGCCTACAAAAGCGCGGTAAAAAGTCAATAGCAAAAAACGGGAGCACCTTAGAAGGCGGTAAGCGCCGCGCGGATGAAGCTGGTGATCGGCGCCTGCTCGCGCGCGTCTTCCATGGTGTCCCTGAGCTCGCGGATGAGGTCGTTCGCGTTTTCGTGCACCCGGTTCTCATTGATGAGCTGCCCGAGTGTGCCCTGCCCCGAGTTCAGCTTCGAGGTGATCTGCCGAATGTTGCGGATGGTGGTGTAGATGTTCTCCCGGTTGTCGTTCACCAGATCCGAGAGCAGGGCGATGGGATCGTCGCCGGCAATCCCCTTCATGTTGGTGCGGTAGTCTATCTCGCCGAATCTCTGCCCTCCCCTTTCGCGCTCGCCGGGATAGATGGCGATGTACTTGCCGCCCAGCGCCGATTCGCTCGCGATCTTTATCCGATAATTCTCGAACATATCGAAACGGCTGTACATCTTCATGTACACCGAGATGTATTCCTGTTCCAGCACGATCCTGTCGACGACGCCGGCGCGCACACCGCTCACCTTTACATCGTCCTTGACCTCGAGCCCCTCGACATTGGAGAAGACCGCGTGCATCACGTAGTAGTCCTTCGGTTCGAATATCTCGTCCTTCACCATTATGGTGAAATAACCCAGGACGATCATCGCGACCGTGAAAAGCAGACCCACCGCGACTTCGTTTTTAATGCGCATTTTCCCTACCTCCACGAAATGGCCCCTCCGTTAAAATCCATATTGGCGCCGCCGCCGGCCATGCCGGAATCTCACTGCGCGCGGATGGGCCCCTCCAGATCTCCGTTGATGAACTGCCGCACAACGGGGTTCTCCGTATTCATAATCTCATCGGGCGTTCCGACCTGCACGAGCTCACCACCGTAGAGCATCCCGATCCTGTCGCCGACATGGAAGGCGCTTTTCATGTCGTGCGTCACCACGAGCGAAGTGACGTTGAAATCGCGCTGCATCTGCCGGATGAGATCGCTGATCACCATGGACATCACCGGATCGAGGCCCGTGGTGGGCTCGTCGTACAGGATGATGGCCGGATTGCTCATGAGCACCCGCGCCAGGGCCACGCGCTTTTTCATGCCGCCGCTTATCTCCGACGGGGTCTTCGTCTTCGCGTCGCCGAGCTCGAGGAGATCGAGCTTCTCGTCGACGAGGCGGTCGATCTCCTTCTTCGGGAAGCGCCTGTGCTCCGAGAGCGGAAGCGCCACGTTTTCGGCAACCGTCATCCAGTTGATGAGCGCGCCCGACTGAAAGAGCACGCCCATTCGCCCGCGGAGCTTCCGCATCGTCGCCGCCGACGCGCCGTTTACTCGCACGCCCTCGACGAGCACGTTCCCGGAATCCGGACAGAGAAGCCCCGCCACATGGCGGAGCGCCACGGTCTTCCCTATGCCCGACTGGCCGATGATCACGAAGGTCTCCCCTTTTTCGATCTTGAGGTTGAACCCGCCGAGCACCCGCTTCGGGCCGAATGATTTATGAACATCCACAAACTCTATCATGGTCACCCGTAAAAAATCGCGGTGATGAAATAGCCGATGATAAGCACCATCAGGAACGACGCCACCACCGACGAGCGTGTGGCATGCCCCACCCCGAGCTCTCCGCTTGTCGCGCGCAGGCCGTACGCGCAACTGACCCCCGAGATGATGAGACCGAACACGAACGCCTTGAGGAGCCCCACGTAGATCGGCTTGAAGTGTATCCCCTTGTAAAGGTGCTTCATGTAAACGTTGAACGAGACGTTGAGTATCGAGTTCGCGACGACCGCCCCGCCCAGACAGGCAAGCACGATGATGTAGATGGACACCACCGGCAGCATGGCGGCGAGCGCCACGACCCTGGGCATAACGAGAAATTTAACGGGGCTTATCGACATCATTTCGAGCGCGTCGATCTCGTCGTAGACCTTCATGGTGCCGATCTCGGCAGCCATGGCCGAGCCGACCGACGCGGTAATGATGATCGCGGCCATAAAGGGGCCCATCTCGCGCGTCATCGAGGCGATGATGAGGTGGCCGATCTGGTACTGCATCCCGAAATTCTGAAGCTCTATCCCGGTCTGCAGGGCGAGGATCATCCCGGTGAACACGCCGACCAGCGAACACACCACCAGGGTCTTCACCCCGGCGAAATACATCTGTGTGAAGATCTCGCGCGCCTTGGACGGTGCGTCTTTCAGATAATAGAACGCGCGGACGAGCAGCAGGACGGTATAGCCCGCCTGGTCGAAAAACTCCATCACCCTCGAGCCGATCAGATCGAAGATACCGATCAGCCTGCGCCCGGTGCCGTTTAGCCCGCCGTTCATCCCGCCCGATTCCGTTCCATTTTAAAATATCGCCTTCGAATATCGCATGCAGTCCGTTTGTCCCGCTTCGCCGCACACCCGCCGCACGGGAGGCTCGAAAATCGGTCCGTCCCAATCCCCGCCATCGGCCTCGTCGTTGCACGCATGCCGTTCTTCAGCCGGGTCCCCTTCCGCGATTTGGATGGGTATCCACAGCACGTTGATTTTTTTCCCGCTTCCGCTCCGGGTATAGGCGAACATTGAACACAGGAACGACCATTTCGTCAATTCATCTTTGGAGCTGCGAAAGCTGAAAAGAATCGGGACCCGTATGTCGAGGAAGTCCTCGCTCCACGCCTGGTAATAAGTGCGAAGGAGCACGCCGAAGCGCTTCTCGCCCGATTCGAACCGCCGATATTCGAACAGCGTCCAGAACGGCTGATACAGCAGCTCATAGCCGTCCGGGTCGCGAAACGGCAGGAGCGAGAGCGTCGAGAACGACAGGTTCCCCCGATCGTCGCGCTCATACTGGAAGAGCGGCCAGATCTTGAAATAGCGCCACGATTTCCCGTAAAGGGGGTCGCCCCCTCCATGATAATCGCGCTTGAAGTACCACACGATGAGCGCGCTGACGGTATAGTCGCTCGTCAGGGATTCCGTTTTTTTCGTCAGCCGGAAATAGAGCGGCGTCAGGAACGACATCTCGCTGTTTCGAAAGATGTACCTGCCGTAAAATGGGAAATAGATCCGCTTGTAGATGTACGGGTCCTCGCAATCCTGTATCATCACGAGGGGCCAGGGGAAGTTGAGCTCGTAATCGCCCGATTTCATGTTGTATCCCCACGAGAAGAACGGCCAGAAGAGCGTCGATGCGCCTGCCCTGTCCGAGGTGTTCCACCGCCTTCCATAAAAGGGAAACACGAAGAGAGTCTTCTGTGTGTCCTCTTTCATGTACACGTTCTGGTAATTGCCGATCAGCAGAAAGGAGTAATTATCGTAGGTATCGCGCTTGTAGTTATGCGCGTATAACGGGAGGATTCTGATGTCGTCCCGGTCGGGGCTTTTCCCTCTCTGCACCAGCGGCCAGAGGATGCCGAAAGCCCTGTAGTCGCGCGATTCGTAGTCGACGTATACCGGCACGAACGAAGCGGCCAGGTAGAGAAGTGCCTGCCAGGTGCTTGCCGGAGGATACGCGAAGAACAGGAGAAACCCTGGGAATATCCATGGGGATATCCGGTCCTGTCCGAGTTTTCCCTTTACGGTGCCGCCGAGCGGCATCACGAGGAGGTACCGGTCGCGCCGATCGGGCGAGTCGCCGTAATAGAGGATCGGGAAAACGCCGAGATCGTAGTCCTGCGTTCCGTCAATGTGCGTGTAATCCACCGAGTGGACGAGGCCCAGCAGGGATTTCCATTCGGTGTTTCGTGCCGAGGCGTATTCCCAGAACACGACCGGCATGAGCGAGGCCCGGAATGTCCTGCCGCTCGCGTAGGCGTTTCGCATGTAAAACGGTCGGTACACGATGCTGGAATACGGCCGCGCCGCGTCTTTCTCGTAGAAGACCCAGAACCATTCGTACCCCGAATCGGCGGCCGCGCACACGGCGGCCGGTGCCGCGAACAACACGAGCGCGGCGAGCAAAAACTGCGGTATCCTGTATTTTCTTTCGCTCATTTCCGTAGCCCGGGCGGCCCCGGCCTGTGTTACGCAGTATTTACAATGAGGCTTCAAATGCAACCATTTAGATGTACAATAGCATAAATAATAGTTTTGTTTCATATCTTGCTGATATCGGGTTTCCCCCCGCCGCGGGCGGGGGGGCCGATTTAATTGCTGCTTCAAACTCACCCCCTGACCCCCTCTCTTTGAACGAAAGAGAGGGGGGATCGCGGCAGGCCGTCCCTGATAAGTGATTGACATCCGCCGGCGCCGGGAGTAGGCTTCGTCAGTATTGATTAATTCTCGATTGCTTTTTATATTGGACTTGTTGCAAATCTCAGAAACGTCGGTTCCCCCCCCGCCTGAGGCGGGTGAAAACCGTCCGTATTCCCCGGTTATGCAACAACTCTATCAGAGTCGTTGCGCAACCGGGATATTCAAGACTTTTGCCCGTACGCCGCCGGGCTAAAGCCGGTGCTTTGTTGGTTCGCGGCAGGTCTCACTATAGAGCCTTTGGAACCGAATTGTCGCACGACCGAAGAACGCGGAGCTTCCCCCCGGGAACGAAAGATCCGCAGATCCGGGTTCGACGGCAACTCGAATTTATTCAGTGGAGGAATGCGTTACATGAAACGAAGTGTACTTTTCCCGCTTATTCTTCTCGTGGCCCTTCTGCCCGTTTTCGGACAGGAAAAGCCGGCCGAAAAACCGGGTGCGGCCGATAAGGTAGTCACCGGCGATCAACTCTATTCCGAAATCACCGTCGAGGACTTCGAGACGACACCGTATTCCGACAAGGACATGAGCTTCACGAAGTCCAGCGAACAGCAGGCGGGACTCTCGATCCGCGACCAGTTCCCCGCGCCGATAAGCAATTCGAAAAAATATCTCGGAGCGAAGATCTACGGGAAGCAGGGAGACAGCCTCACCATCAATCCCCCGAAGACCCTGGTCATAGACAAATTCTGCAAAACAATTTCGATCTGGGTGTACGGCAAGAATTTTTCGGGAGAGCTTTCGATGTTCCTGAAAGACGCCGATGGCAAGGTGCACCGGCTGCCGATCGGAAAGCTCAATTTTCTGGGATGGAGAAAAATGACCGTTGTCCTGACCGACCAGGTCGCGCAGGAAGACAAGTTCCTCACACAGAAGCGGCAGCTCGAGATCATGAAGTTCCTCTACAAGCCGGGAAACACCGGGCGCCTTCCCCTGTGGAACTATTTCTACATGGACGACATAACCGCGATGGTGCGTGAAAAATACACGGACCGTCAGAACGACGAGTGGTAGAAGAGCGTGTGAAAAGCGGCATCGGACGATGCCGCTTTTCATTTACCGCATCCTGATGTATTCAACCTCCAGCAGCGCCGAGTCGTTCTCGCCGGTGTACAGGCAATAGACGCCGCGGCCCGCGAAGACCCCGGATTCCACCGGTGGAATCCGGCCGAGCACCGGCTCGCCGTCAACCAGCAGGCGCGCGTACGTGCCGTCCGGGCTTTCGACCGTGTAATCGTGCCAGTCGGCCGTATGCAGCGGGATCTTTCTGCCGGACAGTTCGATCTCCTCGCCGCGGACGACCAGTGCGTAGACCCTCCCGCCGCCAAGGGACTTCGCGAACAGGACCACCGAATCGCCCGCGACCATCCTGGCCCGCATGTTCAACGCGAAGCTCGCCCCCGGGTCGTAGCGCCGAAAGAGGCCCGTCGTCTTTCCCTTCGCCGCGTTGAGCCTGAGGATTTTGGCGCCGCCCGAGCCCGCGAACGAAACGGACGATCGATCGGCGTTCTCGATGTGCATCCAGTTTTTCGGCGTATACGAATCGTCCCACTCGGCAAACCGGTCCTCGACCGCCCATGATTCGCCGCCCTTCTCCTCCGCGTAAGGTACCACTTCGATCGGTTTCAGGAATTTTCCGAATATCCATCCGCGCAGCCCCCCCATTGCCGCCACGCGGTACCAGTGATCGCGGACATCGCCCACCTGCGCGGTGTCCATCGATTTTTCGAGCTGAAGAACGACTTCGTCACGGGCGATCTTGCCCACCACCTGACCCTCTACGCCGGGCGAGTTGCGCAGGTTTACGTCATTGCCCGCGCAGACAAACAGCCGCTGCACCTCGGCGCTGGTCGGATACCGCCTCGCGTACTCGGTGACGAGGTCCCTGGCCAGGCCCTCGCGCTCCTTCACCGTAACGCTGCCCTCACCGAGCACCGAGAAAATCATCCGCACGATCGGACCGAGGTGGATCGTGCGGGGATAGCGCGCATAGAAACCGGCAATGGCGCCGAGCAGCCTTCCCGGTTCGAGGCGCTCGACCTTTTTCAGCTCTTCGTAATCGAGGTCTTCGATGTAGCGGCTGCCCTTGTAGCGTGCGACGAACTCATCGTAAAATTTTCCGCGCGAGACGATCCGTCCCCGCTTTTTGTCGATGACCAGCGCGAGGTCGGCGCCTATATCTTCGTTTATCCCCGAAAGTTTTTTTTCGAGATACGCGCGCTCCTTCTTTCTGCCGTGCTCATCGGCGTTGTCCGCGGCCACGGCGAGCAGCTCGTCGTCGTATTTGCGCTCGAGCTCCTCGGCCAGCCCGTTGAGGGCCCTGCAGCGATAGTAATAAATCTTTTCTCCGGCTTCGTAATCGGCGGTGCGCTGGAGGCGGCTGAGGATTTCGATCGCGGAGAGGTGCCTGCCGCTTTCATACCTGTCGATGGCGTCCTCGAGGTCGTAGCCCCGCAGGAGTGCCCACGCCACGAGCGCGATCAGCGCTCCGGCGATGATGATGATGCCGATAATCGTCGAACGTTTCATGATCCACCGTTTAGAAGCTTTTTCTCGTTATTATTCCCATAAGGCGGTGCGCCTCCCCGACATACAGGCCGGTGCTTGCCGCGGAGGTCTCGTTGAAACCGCTTATGGATTCAGGACGATACCCGCGAACGGTGAGCCCCCCGGGCGAATACACGCAGAAGGGCACCGGGTCGGCGGTATGCGTGCGAAGGCTGACCGGAGTCGGATGGTCGGGCATCACGAGCAGGGTGTAATCGTCGTAGCGGCGCATCCCCTCCATGACGGTTCCGACCACCATGGCGTCGAAATCCTCGATGGCCCGCAGCTTGTGCTCGAGGTTCCCCTCGTGTCCGGATTCGTCGGGCGACTCGACATGCAGAAACACGAAGTTCGACCGCTCCATCGCCGAGAGGAGCGCGTCGGCCTTTCCGCGGTAATTGGTGTCAAGGTAGCCGGTCGCGCCTTCGACCCGGAGCGGCGAGAGCCCCACCGCGCGACCGATGCCGTGGATGAGGTCCACCGCCGATATGGTGTAGCCCGAGAGCCCGAAGCGCTCTTTAAGCGACGGCATGGCGGGCTTCCTCCCCGCTCCCCACAGCCATGCCGAAACGGGCCGCCCGTGATAGCGCGACGCCGCCCCGGCGATTACCGGCGACGACCGGATAACCCGCATCGAATCCTGCATCAGACGGTTAAGCGTCTCCGCGCCGGGACCGCGCGGAAGGTGACCATCCGCGGCCTGTCCCTGGATGTCGTGCGGCGGTGTGGTGTCGGCCGGTTCATCGTACGGATAGTCCCTCCATATCAGTATATGCCGGTATGAAACGCCCGGATGGAACTCGAGGGATTTCGTCCCGAGGGCCGACGCGAGCTCGCGGATAACGAGGTGTGCGAATTCCGTCTCGATATGGTTTGCGCTGAAATCGACAAGAACGCCGTCGTCATCGATGGTCACCAGGTTGCAGCGAAACGCAACGTCGCGCGGGCCCATCTCAATGCCCATATTGAGTGCCTCGAGCGGCGCGCGCCCCGTATAAACCTCACGGGGGTCGTAGCCGAACACCGAAATGTTCGCGGTGTCGCTGCCGGGGGCCAGGCCGTCGGGCACCGTTTTGGCCAGGCCCAGAAAACCGCTTCGGGCGAGGAAATCCATATTGGGCGTACGCGCGGCCTCGAGCGGTGTTTTACCGCCGAGCGAATCGATGGCATAATCGGCCATGCCGTCGCCGAGGAGCACGGCGATCCTGTGATCATTCATGTATGATAGACCTTCCCTTCATTGCCATGCACCATACCCGCGTTGTTGCATAACCGGGAATCAACCGGGTTTCCCCCCGCCTGTGGCGGAAGGAAACCGGTATCCGCAGACTATGCAACAAGTATACCGTATAAACGCACGAACCGTGCGCTTCGTCAATACCAGACGGATCAACAACGCGTCACAACGGCGCGTTTCGACTTTGGAGAATGGCCCCATGAGGCAGTATATGTCAATTATTTATAGGGACGAAACGGGGCCGATACGTGTAACGGCGTATGCCTGCGTTCTTACGGAACGAGGGGCTGTCGCGATACAAGGGCTTGCAGCCCCCTGCACTCCGGGTGGCCCGGTCCATCCGCACCACCGGGTGCTTCCGGCATCGAGACAGGGAACCTGAAAGGGCCTCCCGTGAAAAAGACTTGCTATTGTAAATCGCACGGCAGAGACTACTCTAATGGAAACCACGCCCGAACACACCCGCGGTTTCAGGCTTTCCAAGAGCAGGGAAAAGCTCGAGCTGGCCGCGATCATGCTTCAAAAGAGCCACTATGGCGAGGCGGTCAGGTATTCCTACCTTTCCATGTTCTACGCGGTCCGCATGCTTCTGCTCGAAGAGGGCATGGATTCGGACGATCCCGCGAAAATTATCAAACTTGCCGAACGCTATTTCGAACCGTCGGGCTGGAGTGCACTCGATCTGGGTGCTCTCCTGGCCGAGCCCGAAGGCCCGGCACGCGAAGGCATGGTGATTTCCCGCGACAAGGCCGAGATGTTTTACGGCAAGGCCCTCGAGGTCTTGTCCCGTATCGAAAAAACGGAAACGGCCGCGCAGCCTTAGACCCTGTCGGAAACCCACTCCGATCCGTCGGCGTACACTTCCTTCTTCCATATCGGGACCGTTTTTTTTACGGTGTCGATGATGAAACGAAGCGCCGCGAAGCCCTCGTCCCGGTGATGAGCCGATACCGCGATCAGGATGCTCATCTGTCCCGGATCGACCCTTCCCGTACGATGGATGATAAGGCAGTCGGTGATCGGCCAGGAGGAGAGCGCCTCGTCGGCGATCTTATCCATCTCCTTCTGCGCCATTTCCTCGTACGCCTCGTAAAAGAGATGTTCGACCGGCCGCCCCGCGGAATCCCTCCGGGGCGTCCCGATGAAGGTGAGCACGGCGCCGTCTTCCACGGTCCCCGTAGCGGCTATGAGCGCCGCGCAATCGATCGGATCGTTCTGTAATCGTATCGTTTTCATGATTCCTTAACGCCCTTCCGCCGGTGGCGGGGGAAAACCGGCGTCAGTGCCAGGTTCTGCAAGAGCTCCAATCATCATCCGCCGCTTACGGGCGGAAAAAGGGCCAGTATATCGTTTTCCGCCAGCACCCGGTCGCCGCGGCAGTATTCCTCGTTCACCGCGAGCAGGAGGGATTCGATTCCGGCCGAACCGCCCGCGCATTCACGCTCGACCCTGCGCACCGCATCATCCGCCGTGGCGTGTTCGGGAAGCTCGAACTCCCGCTCCGAAAAACCGCACAGGTCCTTAACGCTCGCGAAGGCCTTAATTGTTATCTTCATCGCTTTTCATCTCTGTCAAGAATTTCGCGATACTCCTCATGCGCCCGTCTGATGTCCGGCCGGACGAACAACAGACGCCTGTACCAGTACTCCGCCTCCCCGGCGGAGCCGTGGTCGCGCGAACCGCGCGCGATATACAGGTAGGTGGAGGAGCTGCTGAGGTAGTGCATCGATTCCTTCAGGAAGCCGATGCCCTCGCTCCGCCCGTGGTTAAGAAGCAGCGACCCCATCGAAAAATAATTATAACCATTAAACGGGTAGCATTCCACTCCGCGGCGGAAATGTTCGAAAGATTTTTCGAAATTACCCTTAAAATACGCAAGCCCCTTCTCGTAATGGCGCACCGAGAGCGCGTACCGCACATTCACCACCATAAAAACGACGAGAAGTACCGCAATCAACGGACCGACCAGCCGTGGCCGCACGACGCCGAGGTCCACGGAGCGCGAGCGCGATGCGATGAACGCGAGCGACAGCAGAAGGAGTATCTTGCTGAAAGGCATATAAAAGGCGAACGACCAGAGACCGAACGGAATATAGATCAGCGGCACAAGATCGAGATTTCCCGGCGAAGGGCCGGTGGAAGGGCGTGTCAGGGAACGCACTCCGGCCGCCGCGCCGAAGCCGATGAGCAGAACGAAACACGCGAGCGCCGCGTACCCGAGGTCGACCCCGATCTCGATCATATCGT
Source organism: Spirochaetota bacterium (assembly GCA_018263175.1). GTDB lineage: Bacteria > Spirochaetota > UBA4802 > UBA4802 > UBA5368 > MVZN01. Next base: position 8,548 of record JADFDB010000011.1, on the reverse strand, counting down.
TGTGCGCGTGGTCAAGGTCGACCGGGAGGCTCCGTGCCGGCCTTTCGCCTTTCGTGTGCAGTGCCCGTCCCTGATAATCGAGATACCGGTAGCCGAACATGCCGGGGCCCATTCCGAGGAAGCCCGCGTCGCCGAGCATGGAGAGGCCGGCACGGTAGATGACCGTCCGCTCGAAAAGGGGCGTGGACTTCGATATCTCGAAACTGCGTAAAACCCGTTCGGACCTTGTTGAGCCCGTTTGCTGGTGATAGACGAAGAAAAGGCCCGAAATGACCGCGATCGTCACCATGGCCGCGGCAAGCCTCCGGCGCTCCCCTTTGCCGCAGGAGGCCAGAAGCAGCAGCAGCGTCAGGGCCATCGCGAACCAGCCCAGGCGCGAGTAGGTAAGGAAGACCGCAAGCCCTATAACGACCGCGGAGCCCACGAGCGGCGCGGCGCTTTTCCGCGACAGCAGGAAGTGGAAGGCCGGGGGAAGCGACAGGACCAGGAACTCGGCCAGAAAATTCGGATTCCCCATGGACGCGACGACGGGATAGTGGTGCGTCTTGAACAAGAGCTTGAGGCCGCGCGGAACGTCGATATCGAAAAAATACTGCGCAAGGCCCCACAGCGAGAGGATAACCGCCGCCAGGGCGGCAAACACCGAAATCTTCTCGATAAAATCCCCTCCCGACGGACCGGCAAATACCGCCCGGGAAAAGACGTACAGCCCGATCATGAAAAATTCGCCCGAGAGCGCCGTGAATGAAAGCTCGCGGTTTTCCGAAAGCGCGCCGGCGGCGAAATACAGCGTGTAGAAACCGACGACGAGGAGGTCTATCGCCGAGAGCCGGAGCCTTTTCTCTCCGCCGCGACGGGCCATGCACGCGAGAGCGCCGATGCACGCGGCGAAAACCACGCAGTGGATCAGGAACCAGGTGATGCTGAAGGCGGGGATGGATCGTACCCTGATTACCGGAAGCGCCAGGAACAGCAAAAAGGCCACAATAACGTGGCCTCGCAGGTACGGTGCATATCGCCGTAAAATGGCACTCACGGCTGAATTGAGGACGCGGCGTTCCATTCCGATGCGGGAGCCCCTCTGAGCACGGCTTACTTCAAGCTCCTTTTCGCCATAAAAATATAGTGCTTTATGTATGGCTGGAGACTTTCGTGAAAGCTCGAGACCTCGACATCGCCCGGATTTTTAAGCACGGAATCGAGGCTTGTCTTGGTTATCTCATCGGCGCTGGTGTCGATGAGCGTCCTGAAGCGCTTTACCACCTCTTTATCGACCGCGTCAATAACAAGTTTGTTCATCACTGAACATAGCTTGAGAAGGTTGCTCTTCCTGCGCGGCTTTCCCGACTTCGCCTTCGGTTTGGCCTTTCCCTTGTCCGATACCGGCTTGCTTTTACCGGTCCCGGATTTCTTTTTCTGAGCCATTCGCTGACATCCCCCCCCAAATTAAATATTCGGCGATATTAAGTACGGCGGCGGCTGTTGTAAACACAAATTTTCTGCCCCAATAGCCGACAGATTTGTCCGCTGTTGCACGCATGACGGCAATGTTAAACTACCAAGAAACGACACTCCCCACGGGGAGCGTTTTTCTATATCGGCCTTGTCGCGGCAATCGAGGGCGAAAGGGTTCCCCTCCTCAACCGTCGGACCATTTTTTACATGATAGCATGACACAGGAATCAGTCAAGCACATGAATTATTTTTCTCCATCGGAATTTTTTCATTCTGAAGGCGATTTTTCACGATATCGGTGAACTCCCCTTCATCTTTTTTCTTATCAATTACGGCTAAAGCTCCGAAATTGAAAGAGTAGAGTCATTCAAGTTTCCGGCGGGGGACACGTCATGAAATGCTGCAAGTGCGGTACGGACATCCATCAGCTCAACCACTATTTCGTCCCATGCTGTAACGGGACCGAGGGAAAGCGCTACTGTATCAGGTGCGCGCGCGAGGAAAGGATAATCACGCTTGTTTAGCACCACGGGCGCATCAGAGGAAAGCGGCGGCCAGACGCTCCCCGGCCCCGCCCGAGCGCACGGGAATCCCACTCCCGGATAATATGGCATACGGCAGAAGCTCCCGCACCGCGCGCTCCGGGACCGCTTTTTCCACTAAAAGGCGTTCATACGCCGCAACCGCCGATCTTGCCGTTTCGGCCGCGACCTCCCCGTTGAAGACGTATTCCCCTTCACCCGAATAAACCGGACTCACCGCGTGGAGTATGCGAACGCCGCCGTCGCACTCGGCGTATACCTGGATGAAATTGCCGGGGCCGTCCGCGTCGAGCACCTCGACGATGCCGACCGATGAGGCCGGGATCACCCCACCCGCCACCAGCAAGTCCTTCTGCGTCATTGCCACATCGGTCGGAAGCTTTGCTATGTACACGCGGGCACCCGTAATCCGCACGTCATGGTACGAGAGATCCGGCAAAGCCCCCCCGCTCTCCCCCGGATAGGCCTTTGCCTCGAGCAGCCCGCCGCCGGACCCGTAAAATCCGAAGCGCTTCAGTGAAAGATGCAGATAAAAACCCATCCGTTCCAGGAGGTCGAAGATCGTGAGGTTGACGAAATCGGTCGTATACGACAGGTCCGAATGCGTGACGCCGCGCACGCCGAGCGCGGTGCGGTATTCGAGCCTCGTGAGGGGCGGAAGCAGGAGCAGAACGAGCTCGAGCGCCGAGGAAAACGCCCCCGTCTCGAACGAGTAATCGCCGCGCGCCGGCGCTCCCGGCCTGAACAGCAGGTCGTCTCCGTCGCTTCCGAACGAGCCGGCGGAGAGCGCGCCGAGCGCGTTCTCCCAGTCGGCGAGCAGGTTCCCGGCCGCGGGGTTCTCCCTGACGAAGCGGAAGCCTCCGCCGAGGCGGAAGGATTTCCCGGTGGCCAGCGAGAGCGAAATCGCGTGACGCATCGCGATGTGGTCGATCTCCGGAAGCGTCAGTTCGATCATTTGATGTACGGCTTGAGCGCCGCCGGCACCTCTATGCCGCCCTCCGCGGTCTGGTAATTCTCCATGACCGCGGCGAGCGTCCTCCCCGCGGCAAGGCCCGAACCGTTCAGCGTGTGCAGAAAGGCCGCCTTTTCGCCTCGGGCCTTACGGTAGCGGATACGCGCGCGGCGGGCCTGGTAGTCCAGAAAGTTCGAGCACGATGAAATCTCGACATAGCGGTCGAGCCCGGGCATCCACACCTCGATATCATAGGTCTTGGCGGAGGCCGCCGAGGTGTCGGCCGAGCACAAAAGCATGACGCGGTAATGCAGATTGAGGCGTTTGAGCACCTCCTCGGCGTTGGCCGTGAGCTTTTCAAGCTCGTCGAAGGATGTTTCCGGCTCCACGAACTTTACGAGCTCCACCTTCTGAAACTGGTGGACGCGGATGAGGCCGCGCGTGTCCTTCCCGGCGCTTCCGGCCTCACGGCGGAAACACGCCGACTGCATCGTAACGTACAGCGGGAGCTGTTCCTTCTCGAGGATCTCGTCGCGATAGAGGTTGGTGAGCGGCACCTCCGCCGTCGGGATGAGCGAGAGGCCGTCGCGCTCGATGCGGTAGTACTCGTCGCGGAACTTCGGATACTGCCCGGTTCCGATCATGCTTTCGTCGTTGACGACGAACGGCGCGAAGGTCTCGGTGTAGCCGTGCTCCACCGTGTGCAGGTCGAGCATGAAGTTGATGATGGCGCGCTCGAGCTTCGCCGCAAGGCCGCGGTAAACGTAGAAGCGCGTGCCCGAGAGCTTGACCCCGCGCTCGAAATCGAGTATGCCGAGGTCCGTTCCAAGGTCGTAATGCGGTTTTGGCTTGAAGCCGAACGCGGGCTTTTCGCCCCAGGTTCGCACCATCACATTATCGTTTTCGTCGCGCCCCTCGGGGACCGCGTCCGAAAGCACATTGGGCAGGGAGAGCATGAGTTCGTTGAAGCCGGCGTCCAGTTTCTCCACCGACGCCTCGAGCTCTTTTATGCCGTCGTTGACACCGCTCATCTCGGCCATGAGCTCCGACGCCTCCCCCCCCTTCGATTTGAGCTTTCCTATCTCCTTCGAGACGCGATTGCGCTTCTCGCGCAGCTCGTCCGCACGCGCGATGACGGAGCGCCGCTCCTCGTCGATACGTTTGAGCTCGTCGAGGTCGACGACGGACTCCATGTTGCGCTTTTTCAACATGACGCGGAGGTTTTCGAGGTCGTCGCGCACAAGCCTGGGGTCTATCATTACGGGGCTCCGTGTTTCATTGGGTTATGGGATGGGTAGCGTACACCCGCACCGCGGATTGTCAAGAAAGATGCGGTTGTAAATTGGTTGTCCGGCGCAACATTTTGTGCTTTATTATTAGAGTTGTTGTATAACCTGGAACTGAGGCAGGTTTTCCTCCGCCGCAGGCGTGGGCAAACCCGATATTCACAGGCTTCGCAGCAAGACTATGACAGAACACATATAAAAGAGGACACCGGGCATGGAAACTGAAAAGAATGAACCCATAACCGACGAGCTGTACGATATCATCATAATAGGCGGCGGCCCGGGCGGCCTTTCGGCGGCGCTCTATGCCTCGAGGGCAAAGCTCAAAACGCTCGTCGTGGACAAGAACCCGGCGAGCGGCGCGCTCGGCTCGGCCGACCGCATCGCCAATTATCCCGGCATACCGGGCGGCATAAGCGGCACGGAACTCCTCGAGCGCATGCGCGAACAGGCCGAATCCTTCGGCGCGAAGGTGCTGTCCGAACAGGTCTACGGCGTGGATTTCACCGCGCGTCCCTTCCAGGTCTTTGTCTCGAACGGGACCGTTCGCTCGAAGACCGTTATACTCGCAACGGGCTCGATGGGGCGCTCGGTGACGCTGCCGGGCGAAGCGGAGCTCACCGGCCGCGGCGTCAGCTACTGCGCCACCTGCGACGCCGCCTTCTACCAGGACAGGGACGTCGCCATCGCCGGCGCCGTCGTCGAGGTGATCGAGGAGATAGAGGCCCTCGCGAGGTTCGCCCGGCGCATCCACCTTATTACGCGCGACAGGGAAATCCCGGCCGAGCTCGCGGCCTTTATCTCGTCCAATCCGGCGATCGTCGTAAAGACCGGCGCCCGAATAACCGCGATACGCGGCCATGAGCACGTAAACGGCGTGACGATCTCGGGCGCGCAGGGCCATGAAGAGACCCTGGATGTGGAGGGCGTCTTTCTGTACCTGCACGGCAACAGGCCGATCGTCGACTACCTGTACGGGGCGATCGACACCACCGCCGAAGGCTGCATCGGCATTGACCGGGAAACGATGGCGACCTCGGTGGAGGGCGTCTATGCGATCGGGGACGTCACCTGCAAGAAGGTGCGGCAGGTGGTGATCGCGGCGGCGGAGGGTTGCGTCGCGGCGCTCTCCGCCGAGCAGTACATCAACAAGCGCGAGCGCGCCGTGTCGCAGTGGTCCCACTGAGGGCGGTCCGCACCGCGTCCGACGCGTCCGGGTTCAGCGGCGCGCCGGATCCACGGAGAAGAACCCGTCCGCCGCGGTCCGGAATTTTTCGTAAATACCGTCAAAGCCGCCATTCGACATGATGATAAGCACGTTGTCTTCCTTTCGGTCGAGCTCCCCGAAAACCGACTCCACGATGGAAGCGGCGTCGCTCAACAACCGGGCGCTCCCTCCCCGCGCGTTGATATCGCCGATCACGCCGGCCATGTCGATGCGCTCGCCCTCGGGTATCCCTTCGAGTTTGTACGGGGTCTTGACGAGCACGCGGTCCGCGCCGGCGAACGAACCCGGCAGCTCATTCTGAAACACCCTGCGCCTGCTGGTGGCGCTTCGCGGTTCGTACACGGCCCACAGGCGCGATGAGGGGAAACGCTCGCGCATCATGGCGATCACGCCGGCGATCGCGGTCGGATGATGGGCGAAGTCTTCATATATCCTGAAGCCCTCCCGCGCGTAGATGAGCTCCTGCCGGCGCCTCACCCCCCTGAAACTTTCGACGCCGCGCCTGAGCGCGTCGGTGGGAACGCCCAACCGAAGCGCCATGCCCGCCGCCGCCGCGATGTTGGCCCGGTTGAACTCCCCGAAAAGGCGCGAGCGAAGCGCGATGGCCGCCGCCCCCGGTACATGAAGCACGAGGTTTGACCATTCGCCATCCGGGCCGCCATCCTCGCAGAAAAAATCGGCGTCGGCGCGGCCGAACGCGCTGCGGTGCGCGAAGGAACGGCTGACCGCGTCGCGCAGGGCCGGACAGGCGGCCGAGTAGACGATGCTGCCGTTGGCGGGGATGAGGTTAACGAGCCGGCGAAACCACAGCGAAATTTCGTCCAGGTTCCGGTAGATGTCGGCATGGTCGAACTCGAGCGAGGTGAGCACGAGCTGATGCGGGCGGTACATGACGAACTTGGGGACCTTCTCGAAGAAGGCCGAATCGTATTCGTCGCCCTCGATTATGAAATGATTGCCGGCCCCCAGGCGGAAGTTCGAACCGTAGTTTACCGGAACCCCTCCCACGAAGAAGGATGGATCGAGCCCCGCCTCGACCAGGATGTGCGCCAGGAGGGCCGTGGTGGTGGTCTTTCCGTGCGTCCCGGCCACGGCAACGACCTCTTTGCCTTCCAGAAAAAAGTCCCGCAGGGCCTGAGCCATCGACCGGTAGGGCATGCGCCGCGCGAGAACATACTCGACCTCGGCATTGCCGCGGCTTATGGCATTACCGACGACCACGAGGTCGGGGCTGCCGACATGCTCTTCGCGGTATCCGCGGCGCACCTCTATGCCCCATTCCGCGAGCATATCGCTCATGGGCGGGTATACCGCCTCGTCGGAGCCGGTGACCTCATAGCCGCGCTGCCTGAGCATGCCCGCGAGGCTCCCCATCGCGACACCACAGACACCGATAAGGTGGATGGAGGTGATGTCCTTTCTCATGCCCGCCCCGATTCCCCGGTGACGAAAACAGCCTCGTCCGTCAATGACACTATCGCCTCGCGATCACCGGCCCAGCACTTTATTCGCCGCGATGCTCATCCCCTTCTGCACGATATTGAGAGCGAGCGGGGCGAGGTCCCGCAGATCCAGCACGGGATTGGGCAATCCGAAAATGAACGGTACGTTGAGCATGAGGTCCTTGGCCCCCATCGGGCAGCCCTTCACGCGGTGGATCTTTTTTGCGTTGAGCTTCCCCTCGACACGCGTGCACGTACCGATGAGGAACACCGGTCCGTCGGGCATATCGACGTCGCCATGATAGATGCCCGTGATGATGGCCCCCTTCTTTGCCTTTTTGAGCGACCCCGGATACTTCTTCTCCACAAGCGCGAGCGCCGCCTTGACCGCGGCCTCACACCCTCCGTCGCATACCACGTCGGTGTCCGGCGCGTAGCCGGCGTAGAAGCTGATCGGCGTGTCGAGCTCCTTCAGATGCTGGAACAGGCGCGTCTGCCCTTTGGGCTTCGCCCGGAGCTCCTCGATATCGGCGTCGCCCTCTATCGATATATCGTCGAGCGAGAGGCTTCCGTAACCGCGCGCGTTCGCGATTTTGAGGTAACGCACCTCCGCGGCGTTGTAGCCCATGATGTACGAAGCCGCAACGTCCGCGGCCAGCGGATTATTCGCCACCATCAGAAGTCCCAGCGGAACGGGATAGGCCGCGGACTCCCAGCCGTACGTGGTCTCGATGGCGTCGGATACCACCAGGTCGGGATAGCCGACCTCGAGCATATCGACGATCTTTTCATGGATGCGATGATCGTGATAGAGCATTCGCTCCTTGTGCGTGAGGATGCCGATGTTGAGCTTGAGCGCGTTCGTAAAGTCCGTGAAGATATGGTATTTGAGCCGGGGCATCCAGATTTTAAAATCGGCCTCGCTGATAAACCTCGAAAGCAGCATGTCTTTGTGGCATACGCCTTTTTTAAGCGTCACACGATCGACGGCATGTTCGTTGAGATCGACAAGACGCACGCCCTGCCTTCGCGTCATCTCGTAATAGCCGGCCTCCTTGAAGAGGTAACGCGTGGGAATGCCGAAGCCGCCGGACTCGCCGACCGTAATGTCGTCGGGGTTCCTTTTCTTAATAAGGCGAAGCATCGCCTCGACCACGGCGGGGTTCGTAAATGAATGCCTGTTGTACCTTTTGTTCGCGTTGACCACGTTGGGCTTTACGAACACCTTCCCGGCGATAGTAAGCCCGAGCTCGTCCACGGATTCTGAAAGGATTTGCTCGATGGCGTCCGTATTGTATGCATCGCATCTTCGTAACAGAACGCGGGGTTTATTCATGATCGGTCTCCAGATTTAATTTCCGTGCCGGACGAATCGGCAGAGCGTCTATTTGCGGCAGTTTCCTTCCTTCAAAACGGTTATACTCACGAGCTTACCCGCGCGGTCGACCGGCTGATAGACCGCCCGTACCACCTGGCAGATCTCGATTGCGCTCCCGTCCGCCTCCGCCCCGTCAAGACCGAAGAACTTCGTGGTGTCGGTATACGTAAGTCGTATCTCCCTGGGGCCGCGTTTCAGCTCCACATAGTTCCCGCCGGCATCGATGACCCGTCCGGTAAACCCGGTGTCACGACCGTGTTTTTCC
>JADFDB010000119.1 GCA_018263175.1 Spirochaetota bacterium | reverse complement strand
TCCGCCAATCGCCGTGGTAAGACATTTGGTAATGGCGGATGTCAGCGTGGTCTTGCCATGGTCAATATGCCCGATGGTTCCTACATTAACATGCGGTTTCGACCTGTCGAATTTTTCCTTTCCCATTGTATTTCTCCTTAAAAATTATTCGTCGATAGATGATGCCCGCGCTTCACACGGCATTCAACCGGGCCCTCGCGCTTTCCGAATACCGGTGGTATTGTGCTATTTACAAGTAAAGAGGATAGAGTTCCAGAATACGAAAAGGACATCCTCGCCCGTGAATACAAAAACCGAGTGTATGAATTTAAAAAATATGGGCCCATTCTGTCAACAAATTAATTCGAATTAATATTATTTTTAAGGCCCGCGCGGCCGCCTTATGCCCCTGAAACCTGAGTCAGTAGAGTCTTCCCATCAACCGCGCCACGATGGTATCGGTGATGGTCCTGGGCACCTGGTCATAGTGGCTGAACTGCAGCGTATGAGAGGCCCGGCCCTGGCTCAACGATCGGACGCCCGTCGCATAGCCAAACACCTCGGAAAGCGGCACATGGGCATCGATGACCCGCAACAGCCCCTGCATGCCTATCCCGTCTATCTTTCCGCGACGGCTGTTTATATCGCTGATGATGTCGCCCATGTATTCGTCGGGGACCACGACCTCGAGTTTCATTATCGGCTCGAGCAGCGTCGGCTCCGCCTTCCTCGCCCCATCCTTCACCGCCATGGTAGCCGCTATCCTGTACGCCATATCGACCGAATCCGCCTCGTCGTACGAGGCGCCCACGAGCGTCGCCTTTATGTCAACCATCCGGTAACCGGCCAGTACCCCCGCCTCCATGGCGTCGCGGACCCCGCTCTCTATGACCGGTACAAACGCACCCGGAATAGTCTCCGCCCCAATCCTGCTTTCAAACAGAATCCCGGAGCCCGGTTTCGCCGGCTCGAGCATTAGTACGACGTGGCCGAAATGGTTTTTACCGCCGATCTGCCGTTCGTAGCGGTGCTCCATCTCCACCTTCCGCGTGATGGTCTCCTTGTAGGCGACCTGGGGCTTGCCGATATTGGCACTTACATTGAATTCGCGCGTCAACCGGTCGATGATTATCTCGAGGTGCAGCTCCCCCATGCCGGAGATCAGGTTCTGACCGGTATCTTCATCGATTTTCACCCTGAAGGTCGGGTCCTCGTCCTCGAGGCGCCGGAGCGCGTTGTTCATCTTTTCCTGATCGGCCTTTGTCCGGGGTTCTATGGCAATCGATATAACCGGATCCGGAAACTGCATCTTCTCGAGGAGGATGGGCGATTTCTCGTCGCAAAGAGTGTCGCCGGTCCGCGTCGTTTTTAATCCGACGAGGGCCACGATGTCCCCCGTATACACTTCGGATACCTCCTCCCTGTCGTTGGCATGCATCCGAAGGATCCTCCCGATGCGTTCCTTCTTGCCGTCTGAAACATTGAGAACGACATCTCCGGTCTTACTATGCCCCGAGTAAACACGAATATACGACAGCCTGCCCACATAGGGATCCGACATGATCTTGAACGCGAGCGCCGAGAAGGGCTCCTTGTCGTTCGCCTCGCGCACGGCGGTCTCTTCGAGCTTTTTAGGATTATGCCCTTCGACCGGCCTGATGTCCTTTGGCGAGGGGAGGTAATCGACGATGGCGTCGAGAAGCGGCTGTACGCCGCGGTTTTTAAGCGCGCTTCCGCAAAAAACGGGAAAGAAATTCGACGAGAGCGTCACCTCCCGTATGGCCTTACGGACAACGACCTCCTCTATGGCGGCCCCCTCCAGAAACGCTTCCATTATCTCGTCATTGTACTCGGCGAGGCCCTCGATCATCTGTTCGCGGAGCTTTACGGCCTTTTCCACAAACTCCGACGGGATCTCGCGCTCTTCGATATGTTCACCGAGCGGATCGGTCCAGACGATACTCTTCATTTTTACGAGATCGATAATCCCGGCGAAGCGGTCCTCGGCGCCCATCGGCATCTGAAGGGGGAGCGGCCGGGCATACAGCTTTTCCCGTATCATCGATAGGCAACGGTCGTAATCGGCCCCGATTCGGTCCATCTTGTTGACAAAGCACATCCTCGGGATGTTGTACCGGTCGGCCTGGCGCCATACCGTTTCCGACTGGGGCTCGACCCCCGCGACACCATCGAATACGGCGATCGCAGAGTCGAGTACCCGAAGCGAGCGCTCAACCTCCATCGTAAAATCGACATGACCGGGAGTATCGATGATATTGATACGGGTGTTTTTCCACATCGTCGTCGTGGCGGCCGCGGTGATCGTGATACCGCGCTCCTTCTCCTGTATCATCCAGTCCATCTCGGCCGTGCCCTCGTGCACCTCTCCAAGCTTATACGTCTTGCCGGTGTAGTAGAGTATGCGCTCGCTAAGCGTGGTCTTTCCGGCATCGATATGCGCCATGATGCCGATATTTCTGGTTCTGTTTAATGGAAGCTCCCTTCCCATGTGCCGCCTTCACCCCGTATCGCTATAAATAAATACCAGGGGTTGCCCCTGGTATTTATTCAACGCCATTATGCCGTTACTATCAGAACTTGTAATGAGAAAAGGCCTTGTTGGCCTCCGCCATTTTGTGTGTGTCCTCTTTCTTCTTAATGGTCGTGCCCGTATTATTATAGGCGTCCAAAAGTTCGCCGGCGAGCTGCTGAAACATCGTCTTTTCCGAACGCGAGCGCGAATAATTGATTAACCAGCGTATGCCCAGCGCCTGCCGCCGCTCGGGGCGTATCTCCACCGGAACCTGGTACGTCGCGCCGCCGACCCTTCGCGACTTTACCTCTACGACCGGTTTAACATTCTCAAGCGCCTGCATGAACACCTCGACGGGGTCCTTTTTGGCCCTCTGCTCGAGTATATCCATCGCCTTGTAGAATATCGTCTCCGACACTCCCTTCTTGCCCTCGAACATCATGCAGTTGATGAACTTGGTGATAAGCACGCTGCCGAATTTTGGATCGGGCAGCACCTCGCGTTTTATGGGTCGTCTTCTCCGTGGCATTATTCCCTCTTCACTCGCTCTTCTATGATTTCATTACAACCGTCAGGCCTTCGGCCGTTTCGAACCGTATTTAGACCTGCTCTTTCTTCGTGAATCGACACCGAGGGCATCGAGAGTCCCCCGGACGATATGGTATCTGACGCCAGGAAGGTCCTTGATCCTGCCGCCGCGCACGAGCACTGCCGAGTGTTCCTGAAGGTTGTGCCCGATACCGGGGATATAGGCCGTCACTTCAATCCCGTTGGTAAGGCGTACACGGGCAACCTTGCGAAGCGCGGAATTCGGCTTCTTGGGGGTGACCGTCATCACGCGTGTGCATACACCCCGCTTCTGCGGACACGACTTGAGAGCGGGAGATTTGGACTTCTTCTTTTTACTCTCCCTTCCAATACGAATAAGCTGATTGATCGTTGGCATCGTTGCTCCTTTATAATGACCGTATATGATCTCCGCTTCCGGCGGCCGGGCGAGAAGCCCGGCGAAACGCAGACAGAGAGAATCTCACTCGGCGAGAGCTTAACCCTTCAAATTTTCGCCCTCTTTTGTCAAGAATTTTATTGTTCGACCGGCAGCTCCTCGACCTCGACCGGTTTCTCCGGCTGCACGCCGTCGAGGTCGCCCGGTTCGTTCTGGTAAACCTCGATCCTGTTGTATTCCCGCACGCCGGTTCCCGCCGGGATAAGATGGCCGATGATAACGTTCTCCTTGAGGCCACGGAGCTGGTCCACCTTGCCCTTTATAGCGGCATCCGTCAGAACGCGGGTCGTTTCCTGGAAGGAGGCGGCGGAAATAAACGACTCGGTGTTGAGCGCCGCCTTGGTGATGCCCATCAGCACCGGGATCGCCGTGGCGGGTTTCCCACCCCCGCTCAGAACCCGTTCGTTTTCGTCGATGAAATCGAACTTGTCTATTATCTGCTCTATGACGAAGGTCGTGTCTCCCGGCTCCGTTATTCTCACCTTGCGGAGCATCTGCCGCACGATGATCTCTATATGCTTGTCGTTGATCGCAACACCCTGCAGGCGATAGACGCCCTGTATCTCGTTGACGAGGAATTTCTGCAGCTCCCTCGGCCCCTTAATGGCGAGAATATCGTGCGGGTCGATCGGACCGTCGTCGATCTTCTCCCCTTTTCCTATCCAGTCGCCGTCGAGAACGCGCAGGAATTTCGATGAAGGAATCGAATATTCCTTTTCCACCTTGTCCTCGCCGGTGATGATGATCTTGCGCTTGTTCTTCACCGTATCGCCGATGGTGACCGTCCCGTCAATCTCCGAGAGGGTCGCCGCGTCACGCGGAGTGCGGGCCTCGAAGAGCTCGGCCACCCTCGGGAGGCCCCCGGTGATGTCCTTGGTCTTCTCAACCTCGCGCGGGATTTTCGCGAGAATGGCCCCGGCCTTTACGGTCTCACCGCTGTTCACCATGAGGTGAGCGCCCTTGGGCAACAGGTAGGTCGTCGGTTCTCCCGACGAGGGGAAAATGTCTATTCGGGGCTGGAGCTTTTCCGTCTTGTACTCCACGATAACCCGCTTCATGTTCCCGGTGAGGTGGTCCATCTCCTCACGAAGGCTCTTGTTAAGCTCGATGTCGACGAACTCCACGCGTCCGGAGCCCTCGGTGATGATCGGCTCCAGCCACGGATCGAACGAAGCGAGCATTTCGCTGCGGTCGTAGAACCTGCCCTCTTTCGCGTATATCTCGGTACCGACGTTGACGGGAATCGAGTGCGGATCGCCGAGCACGTAGATCTTTTTCTTCTCGATCTTTATAAAACCGGCGTTCTTCGCGGCGATACCCTCGCCCGACGAATCCTTGGCCACGATCGAACCGGCGTAGATCTTGTCGCCCTCGTTGACCACGGGCTCGGCATCCCCCTTCAGGGGGATCTCGGCGACGACACGCTGTACAACCATGTAACCGCGCCGGACCGATATGGTTTTTTTATCCTCGGTGCGAATGGTCCGGAACGTCAGGTTCTTTAGATAAACGGTGTAGTTCAGCTTGATCTCGCTCTCTTCCACCGATCGTGAGGCGATGCCGCCGATGTGGAAGGTCCTCATGGTCAACTGGGTGCCCGGCTGACCGATCGACTGCGCCGCGATGATGCCGACCGCCTCGCCGATATCGACGGGTCGCGCGGTCGCGAGGTTGCGGCCGTAGCATTTGGCGCATGCACCATGGCGCGCCTCGCAGGTCAGGACGGAGCGTATCTCGATCGAATCGATGTTGAGATCGTCTATCTTCGCGGCGACTTCTTCGGTAACGATTTCATCTGCCTTGCAGATCAGCTCGCCGGAAACGGGGTTCTCGAGGTCGTAAAGCAGGGTCCGGCCCAGGGCGCGTGCGCCGAGGGATTCGATCACCTCGTCCCCTTCCTTGATCGGTATAAGATCGATGCCGACCGTTGTGCCGCAGTCGTCCGTGGTAGTCACGACGTCCTGCGCGATGTCCACCAGCCTCCTTGTCAGATAGCCCGCGTCGGCCGTCTTGAGCGCGGTATCCGCCAGCCCTTTTCTGGCACCATTGGTGGAGATGAAGTACTCGAGCACCGTAAGGCCTTCGCGGAAGTTCGCGCGAATCGGTACATCGATAATCTCTCCCGAGGGTTTCGCCATAAGACCGCGCATCCCGGCAAGCTGCCGAATCTGCTGTTTGGACCCCCTCGCGCCGGACTGTGCCATGAGATAGATCGGATTAAGTCCATTGCGGTTCTTCTCGAGCTCCTCGAGCATGTTTTCGGCGATTATTTCATTCGTATTGGTCCAGACGTTGATCACCCTGTTGTACCGCTCTTCGTTGGTGATATAACCGTTACGGTATTCGTTCTCGATTTCCTCCACCTTCCTGTCCGCCTCGGTGATGATCTGCGGCTTCCGGGATGGAACGACTATGTCGGATACGCTTATGGTCGGCGCGAAAATCGTCGCGTATTTATACCCCGCTTCCTTGATGTCATCGAGCACCTTGACCGTCGCGGTCGGGCCATAATTGCGGAAAATATTCGAGATGATTTTTGAAAGGCCCTTGTCGTTGACTATCGTATTGACAAAGGGGTAGCCCTCGGGGAGGACGTTGTTGAAAAGCAGCCTGCCCGGCGTGGTCTCGACGAATTGCCCGTTCATCCAGTACTTGATTTTGGAGCGTATGTTGATCTGCCCGCAGTCGATCGCGCGGAGCATCTCGCTTTCCTCGTCGAAATAGCTTCCGGTACCGGCCGCCTCGGGCAGTTCCATCGTAAGGTAAAAAATGCCCAGAACGATGTCCTGCGTGGGGGTTACGATCGGCTGGCCGTTCGCCGGCGAGAGCAGATTGTTCGCGGAAAGCATGAGCGTCCAGCACTCAAGCTGGGCCCTGGGCGACAGCGGGACGTGTACGGCCATCTGGTCGCCGTCGAAGTCGGCGTTATACGCGTGGCACACAAGCGGGTGCAGGCGAATGGCCTTCCCCTCGACGATTATGGGCTCAAACGCCTGAATGCCGAGCCGGTGAAGCGTCGGGGCGCGGTTGAGAAGCACCGGATGCTCCGAGATCACCTCTTCGAGCACCTCCCATACCTCGGGGCGCTCGTTCTCGACCATCTTCTTGGCGGATTTAATATTCTGAACGTAGTCCTTGTCGACCAGCCGCTTCATTATAAACGGCTTGAAGAGCTCAATCGCCATCTTCTTCGGGAGGCCGCACTGATAGAGTTTCAATTCTGGACCGATGACGATCACCGAACGGCCGGAATAGTCGACGCGCTTGCCGAGCAGGTTCTGACGAAAGCGGCCCTGTTTCCCTTTCAGCATATCCGAGATGGACTTCAGCGGGCGATTGCCTTTGCCCTTTACCGCGCGCTTCCTGCGGCTGTTGTCGAAGAGCGCGTCGACCGCCTCCTGGAGCATCCGTTTTTCGTTACGAACGATTATCTCCGGCGCGCGAAGCATGAGGAGCCTCTTGAGCCGG
>JADFDB010000118.1 GCA_018263175.1 Spirochaetota bacterium | reverse complement strand
GATGAGAAGCGCGAGACGCTGCTCGCGGTTCAGCGTGCGCTGATCGTTATTGAAAACGGCGAGGGCGCGGATTTCGTGGCGAAGGAGCTTCGCGAGATCGAGGAGAATCTGGCCCGGACGGAGGAGGAGCTGTTACGGAAGCGCTACGACTATTACACGAAGGCGCGCGAGGCGGAGCGCCTGGACCGCCTTGCCGACTTTGCGGCGCTGTACGGTGAGGCGCTCTCCGCGCGGGAGTGTGCGAAGGGGAGCCTTCACGCATTCGAGGCGATCGTCGGCGGCGAGGAGACGGACTCGAATCTCTCGGCCTGGGTCACATCGCTCGAGGGCCGACGAGAGGCGGTATGGGGCGCGGCGGGCGAGGAGACGTACGCGCAGCTCGCCGCACTGGCGGCGGCGTGGGAAGGCGCCTCGGGTGATGGAAAGGCCGGTGCGCGCGAGGCGCTTTCGCTCTTTTTACGCGGCGAGCACGCACGCCTGAGGTTTGAGCATGAAAAGCATGATGGAATATTCGCGCTGCTTCGCGACCGGAATCTGAATATAGCGGCGTACCTCGAAGAGGAAATCGGGCGCGATACCGATGTGTACGCCGCCGTGGCAGGGATGAATCACGCGGTCTTCGAGCTGATCGGCGAATGTATCGATGAGCTCGGGGGCGAAGCGGGGTACGCGCTTCTCGCGGAGCGCCTGCGGGGGCGGCTTGAGGCGACGGCATACGCATACGGCGGCGAGAACCGCGCGTACATAACGGCCTTCGCCGCGTACGCCTGGGCGCGTGAGCACCTGGCGGGCGTGGACCGGGAAGCGATTGTCGCACGCGTCGACGGTGAAAAAGAGACGGCCGATTCGATCCGGGATCTGTACGACGACTTCGGCGGCTTCGATCCGTCCGCGCTCATCGCCGCGGCGGACGGCGGCGACGAGCGTGCACGCGCCGTGCTTCGCGAGTATTACGGTGCCGGGAGCGCCATGGCGGCGCTCGGCTATATCGAGGGCGTCGAACCGTCAATCGCGTTCCGAGACTATGCACGGAGGGCGACATACGAGTACGCGGCGCAGAACGCGGCCGTCTTGCCGTGGAATGAGTCGGCGATAAGCGGCAGGGACTTTTCGGCCGAGATGCTGGACTACATCAACGCGAAACTCGGCGCGCATTTCGTCCTGACGGAGGAGGGCGTCGACGGGCTCAACCCGGACGAGCTTTCCATGGTGGCCGAGGCGCTCTCGGAATACCTTGGCGATGCTATAAAAGCGCGTGAGGCGCTTCCCGGCGCGCTCGGCGAGATCATCAGTTCGGCGCTCACCGCGCGCGACCGGCTGGCCGAGTACCTGTACCTCGGCGCGCACAGGGACGAGGAGAACCCCGAGGCGCTCCTCGCGGCGGCGACGGAGCAGAGCGGCATCGCCTCGGCGGCCCTTACCTTTATCGAGGGAATCGGCGAGCGCCTCTCCGGGGAGGGAACCGGGGACCTCTTCGCGTACGTGACGAACGCGTACCGGCCGCTGGGCGAAGGAGTGAAAGCCTACCTCGCCGAAAGCGCCGACGCGGCGCTCCGGGAGCTTTCGGAGACGGCGGCGTACCTGGACGGCCTGCGCTATGCGATGGAGAAGCGCGCGCTGGGGAGCGAGTTCCTTGCGATGGAAGGCGCGATGACGGTCGCGCAGTTTATCGAGGCGCGCGTCGCGTCGTACGATGATGCCGAACGCGGAGAGCTCGCGGCGTACCTTGAAATCCTGCATGAGAAACGGTTGTACGATGAATTGAAGCTCGAGGGCGCGCTCGCGGAGTACCTGGAGGGACGCGGCCTTTCCGCCGGCGCATACGATGAAGTGAGGCGTTATGCGCTCATCGATCGCTTTCTCAGGCACGCGGCGGGAGGTTTCGCGGATCGAAGCGAGCCGCTCTTCGAGAAGTATGCGCGCTACCGCGATTTTGAAGCGCACATCGCGGCGGCCGCGCGCATCGAGGACGAGAGCGATGCATCGTTCGCGGCGAGAATGGCCGCCGAGTTCCAGGCGGAGAGTCCGTCGCCCGGGGGAGAGTCGTACTCCGACTACGCGGCGGAGTATCTTTCGGGAGCGAGGAGCGCGATGTGTTTTCTTCCCGAGGACGTGCGATTATATATAGCGGCTAACGACTATTGCGATGGCGTTTTCGCCCGCGGAAGGTTTATGCACGGCGCCGCGGAGATCAACGCCTATTCGGCGGAGGCCTACGGGAGCGAGAGTCTCGGCGAGGCGGTGCGCGAGCGGCTGACGGCGTATATCAATGGTCTCGGGCGAATCGACACCTGGTACGGGCAGGAAACGGGCGCGTACATGGCGGGCTTAACGGAGGCCGAGCGCGAGGCGTTCAGGAGGTACCGGTACCTCTCCGGCCGGGACGAATTCGCCGATGCGCTTCGCACCGGCTTCGGCGAGGGCCTGTACGGGCTGGAGGCCTCGATTGCCGCGGACATGTCCCTTTTCAGCGGCATGGCCGAGGAACAGCTCGGCGCGCTTCTTGACTCGTTCGAAACGCTCTACGCGGCGGTGCGGCGCGATGCAGAGACTAAAAAAAGCGCCGAGTCGCATGCCCAATCGCTCGTCAGGCTGAAACGGAACCCGGAGGTTTTCGCCAGTTACCGGAACTACCTGATCGGCGTAACCGACGCCGACGGGAACGCGGCGATCTCCGTCGAGACGGCGGATGGAAGCGCGGTGATCGACGGGCGCGATCCGGATACGCAGACGGTGAACAGGTACTATTACCTGCCGGCCGAGGAGAGGCCGAACGGGAACAGCATGCTCGGAAGCCTGATCGTGGAGGAGTCGAACCGGCTGGCCGCGAGCCTCAGAACACTCCTCGGCGTGGGAAGGGCAGAGGAGATTCCTTCAGACGGCGATGGGGTATATGGCATCGCACAGTTTCTTGACAGTGCGGGCGACGTATACGATACTGAAGCCTCGTACGAGCGCGATTCCGACGACCGCTACGCGTTCAGCGCGGCCCTCGAGGAACTCCTCTCCGGCGTGATCGCCTACACCGGTGCCAACGGGAGTGAATCGCTCAAAACCGCGGCCGACGAACTGGCCGTGATGGAGTACTCGATCGGAACGTACAAGGACCGCATAATCGATCGCGGAAAGACCTACCGGCTCTGTGGGGGCGATGCGGACGAGCTCCGGCGTGACATGGAGACGGCATCGATCGAGCACCGTACGGCCGAAGAGGCCTATCGCGCGATCAAGACCGCGCTCGACGCGCGCCGGGCCGACTACGAGACCGCGAACGCCGGCTATATCGCCGCGATGAACGCGACGACCGTGCGCTACGCGGACTACCGCGAGCGCGAGCTGGTCCACGAGAAGGCCTACGCCGTGTGGGAATACGCGCACACGCCGTACCTCAAGGAGTCGTCGCCGCGCGACGCGGGACTGGGCAACGGAAACGCCCCGGGCGGGGGCGTAAGCGAGTATGACGAGCTCGACACCCCGGATGCGCTCGACAATTACCTGCGCGTGAGTGAGCGGTACGCAGAGGCGAACACCGCCTATGAAGCGGCCAGGGTGAAAAAGGACTCCCAGGAGACGATCGCACAACTGCGCGCCGGCGCGGCCTACGCGGCACTTCGCGCCGACCTTAAGCGGAAGACTGAAAGCTACGCGCGAACCGCGCAGGTGTACTCGCTCGTGGAGGAGAAGCTCGCCGCGGCGCGGAAGGAGTACGAGGACGCGCGCTCGGCCTACGCGACGGCCAAGGACGGTGTGGAGTTTAACCTGAAGGATGAGGGAGCGCCCGACATGACGGAGGAAGAGACGGCGCTCCGTGACCGGATACTCGAGCATATAATAGGGAACAGCGCCGGCGAGGGGAGGATAGAAGAATACCTCGACGCCTTCTTCCAGTACGACGACTACCTGAAGATAAAGGCGACGTACGCGTCGAGCGTCGCCGGGGACCACCATCCCAGAGTGGTCGAGGCGAAAGCGAAGATCGCGCCGGATGTGTTCGCGGACATCGAGGCGATCCGTGCGAGCCTGGATCACGCGACGATCGATACGATGATCGGCGAATATCACCTGATGGTTAAATACTATGGAGACTACCGGCACTATGCAAAGCGCGCGAGCCGCTGCAAAGTTAACTGCGGCAGTCTGCGCAACCGAAGGGATGAAAACTTAAACAAATACGTGGTCCATAATAAATTATATACCACCGCCCGGGGCAGGATAACGAAAAGCCTCGAGGAGGCCCTGGCGGCGAAGAAGAATCTGGTGGAGAAGACTGCCGCGTACCGCACCTTGGACGACGCGCGCTCGCTCGACGATATCCGGACGGTGTTGATGGGAGCGCCCTACGGGCTGACGGAGGAGGACCTCGTCCACCTGTACGACGCGACGACGGTGGCGGCGCATGAACGCACGGCGGAAAGTCTGAACATCGAGAGTTTACGCCAGGAGAAGGCGCGAACGAACGCGGACGGCTACGCCCTGCGCGCGGAGAAGGAGGGCGAGCGGATATATATTCTCGCCCAGGACGGCACGAGGACCGGCGAGAGCTATGCGCCTGGTGACGCGAGCGTGCGCCTTAAAGACGAAAGCGGCACGGTACTCGACCCCGCCGCGCTTGCCGACGGCGCGGTCTGCGCCGTGTACGACCGCGTGTATTCGCTCGAAGCACTCGCGCGATCGATGCGCGAAAGCTACCGCGCGGCGCGCGAGGGCTACCGCGACGACTACCGCGCTTACGCGGCGGCGAGCATCGCAAGCGGCGCGCACGACACGACGGTGCTTCTGCGCGACGAGGAGGATCTGTACAACGAGCTGCTTGTGGCGACGCGCGACTTCGGCGCTCCCTTCGGTGAATTACGGCAGCGGGGCTTCGACGGCTACCGGACCATCGTGAGCGAGATGGTACGAAGCGCCGACGGAAGCGCCGTACAAGAGCGCATTGTGAGCGAGCTCGTAACGCAGAACGCCGCGTTTCAGGAGGAACAGTGGGCCGAGAGCCGCGCGAAGTTCGAGGAGCGGAAGGATCGCTGGATGGAGACCGTGGGCTTCATCTGGAACCGTGGAGGGCGCGACTGGACGACCGAGCGGAACCGCGTGCTCAACCGGTGGACGGCCTGGCGCATTTCGGCACGCGAGTCGATAGCCGCCGGCGAGGCGGCGTGGGTGGATGAACAGAAGGCCTTCTCCGCGGCGATGGACGACTGGCGCGCGAAGGCCTCGAAGGATTCGGCGGAGGCGATCGCCCTGCTCTCGGCCGAAGAGACGGCACGGCGGATAGACGGCTTTATGAATGGGCTGCGCCGGAAGAACATTCCGGGCGTGGACCTGGGCTTCGACGCGTATTCGCTGGTACGCGACGCGCTTAAGAACGCGCCGCCGGACTCGATCGGCGTGCTTTCGAACACGATGAATACGGTGGACGTAACGGCCGGTTTTTCCGGGCTCGTAAACCTGAACCTCGGGGGAGCCCTCGAGGCGCGCTACGCGGAGCGGATGAAGGACTACGCCGACCGGATGAGCGTGATGCAGAACCTGCGCGTGACGGACATTCTGCAGGGGATCATCGAGACCTTCAACCGGCAGCTCGCCGGGGCGAACACGAGCGTGTACGAGAGCGTGGACACGGAGCTTCGGACCCGGTTCGCGGCGCCCTTTATGCGCGAGGAGAGCGCGCGGCTCTGGAAGATAGAGGTGGTGAAGGAGTCGAACCTCTTCAGCGGAGACAAGAAGAAGACCATTCGCTTCGCGGATTATGCCGACTACGCCACGAACGCGGTGGCGCTTCAGCCCCTTAAAGGGCTTTCGGGTACGATCGACTTCACCGACCCGGCGACATACATGAACGTGGACTCAGGCGAACTCGACGTGTACGTGCGCCTGGCGGGCGAAAACCTGAACCGCGAAATAGAGCGCATCTTCAGCGAGGGCGGAAGCTTCCCGACCCACACCGACACGGAGTATAACCGGCTGGGCACGAGGTTCTCGAAGGCGTACGAGGACTACATGGCCGGAAGAGCGCTCGCGGCGAGCGGGTGGTATGAGAAAGGCGATTTTGTGATGGTGAATTCCGCGCTGGGCGTGGCGGCCTATGCGCTCTCCTCGGTTACCTGCGGAATCAGCATGGGCGTATATATGGGATTACAAATGGGTATTAACGCAAACCAGGCGTACGATCTCGGCGGCATGAAGGGACTCGCCACCAATCTCGGTTCGCTCGGTGTATCTTCATATATCCAGGCGACAAGCCTTGGTATGGCGGATGTCAATGTATCCTACACCAGAGACGGCGGCTTCGGCGGAGGATTGAGCTTTGGTAACGATACGACCTTCCACGGAGGAGTGGGGTATACCACGAAGAGCAAGGACTGGAACGCCAATGCGGGGTACGGCAGAACCACGACCGGAATGAGCAAGACGAAACAGGGCGGCTGGGGCGGAACGATCCAGACCGGGGCGTACGAAGTGAGTTATGGCGAAGAGAACGGGTTCAGCGCGGCGGTCTCGGTGCCGATGGGGAAGGAAGGGAAATACGGTTCGATGCGGTTCGGCATGCAGTTCGACGACCACCTGGGCTGGGAAGGGGCGGACATCAATTACATCACCGCGCCCTCGAGCGGTGACTACTTCAGCGGCACACAGCGTTTTGCTTTCGGGTATAACGAGGATTCCGGCTACAGCCTGAGTGCGGGGACAAACGCTAAATCGGAGACGGGACTGGGGACGGATACCACGAACACCTTCACGTTCGACAGGAACGGCGGCCTTACCGGCGCCGGAATCGACGCGTCGATGCGGTATACCTATGATAATTACAGGGACATGAGGGAGAAGTCGGAGCGAACGGACAAGGAGCTGACAGACGCCGAGCGCGCCGACGCGGAGCGTACGCGGGAGGAGATGGGCTGGATGGAGAGGGTCGAGGATATGCTCTCCGGTGCGTTTTTGTCTATGAATAACACCATAGGCCAGTGGGGGAAAGATGTCGCCGATATGGTCT
>JADFDB010000117.1 GCA_018263175.1 Spirochaetota bacterium | reverse complement strand
AATTTCCCGACCGTAAAATCCCCCAATCCCGAGGAGAGAGACGCACTCGTGCTGGCCCTCGAACTCGCCCGCAAAGTCGATGCCGACCTTATCCTCGCCACCGACCCGGACGCCGATCGCATGGGTGTCGGCATTAAAAACCAGGAAGGTGATTACGATCTAATCAATGGAAACCAGATAGGCACCATGCTCGAGTACTACCTTCTGCACAGACTTTCGCGAAAAGGTACGCTCCCTGCCAATGCTTCCCTCGTAAAGACCATCGTGACGACAGACCTGCAGGACGTGATTGCGAGAAGCTTCAACTGCTCCATCGACAATGTACTGACGGGATTTAAATGGATCGCCCTTAAAATGAAAGAATACGAATCGTCCGGGGAAAAATCATTCATCTTCGGCGGCGAGGAGAGCTACGGATATCTGCCGATCGACTTCGTGCGCGATAAGGATGCCGTCAGCTCTTGTTATTTTTTCGCTGAAATGGCAGACTGGCTTGCGGAAAGCGGCAGCACGCTGTATGAATTTCTGAGCGTCATCTATCTGAAATTCGGTCTTTATCAGGAAGATCTTCTTTCCATTACCATGAAGGGGATCGACGGCATGGAGCGCATACAAAAGATAATGGATGCCTTCAGGAGCTCGGCGCCGGAGGAGTTCGGCGGCGTGACGGTAAGCCGTATTGCCGATTATCTTAATCTGATTGAAACCGATGTCGCAAGCGGTTCTAAAAAACAGATCAAAAACCTCCCGGACTCCGACGTGCTCCAATTCTTCCTGAAAGATGGTTCTAAAATCACGATGCGTCCGTCAGGGACCGAACCCAAGATCAAGTTTTATTTCAGTGCGAACGCCCGTGTCGCCGCGGACGAGCTCGATGGAATGAAGGTCACACTCAGGGGAAAAATCGACCATTTCAAGTCGGATCTGAACGAGAAGATAAACGCCGTGTGAGGCGCGCGAGTATTTCATCTTCTTTATTACGCATTTTCGTCTCTTCCCGCACGGATCGCTCGTGATCGTATCCGGCAAGATGTAAAATGCCGTGGACCAGAAGACGCAGAAGCTCTTCCGCGGGCGCCACCCCGTAATGCCGGGCCTGTTCGGCCGCCCGCTCGAGCGAGATATAAACGTCTCCGAGTGTTTCCGGGGCGCCTACGACTGATGGGAACGGATCTTCGCGGTAGGCGAAAGAGATAACGTCGGTCGGGCGGTTCTTCTTTCTGTAACGCTTGTTTAATTCCCTGATTTCCCGGTCATCGGTCAGAATGACCGATACAGACGTTTCCGATAAGTCGGCCATTTCGCAGGTGCGTTCGACCGCGAGTCTGAGGCGCCGCCTGCTGATTCCCGCAAACGGCAATACGGCACCGCCTTCCAGAAAGATGCTAATTTTCGTCTTCTTTGACGTTGAGCTTTTCTTCAAGCTTCTGCACCTCTTCGTTTACGGGATACTCGATTCGGGTATGGAATATTCCATTAAGTATCCTCATAAAGGCACGCTGTATCTTGTTGAGATCGGACATCGTCAGGTCCGAATACTCGAACTCATCGTCGTTTAGCTTGTTGTATATGATCTTTTTTACCAGTGATTCCAGTTTAACGTTTGTCGGCTCCTGGAGCGACCTTGAAGCGGCCTCGACGGCGTCAGCGAGCATCACCACCGCCGTCTCTCTGGACTGGGGCTTGGGGCCGGGATACTGAAATTCGTTTTTGCTTACCGTACCATTCGCTCCCGATGCGTCCGCCTCCTCGAGCGCCTGGTGATAGAAAAATGTCATCATCGTGGTACCATGGTGCTCACGGATGAAACTCTCCACCTGCTCCGGAAGTTTGTTTTTTTGGGAGAGCGCGATGCCCTTTTCGACATGTGAGATTATCAAACGTGAATACTCGTTCGGGGCGAGTGATTTCGCCCTTTTATCAGTTATCTTGTTTTCGATGTAAATGCCGGCGTCTTCGATCTTACCGATATCATGATAATAGCCGCCCACGCGGGCGAGAAGATAATTGGCCCCTATCTCCTTGCATGCGGCCTCCGCCATATTCGCAACCATAAGTGAATGATTGTAGGTGCCGGGGGCTTTTATGAGCATGCGCCGGAAGATGGGTGCGTTCAGGTCCGAAAGCTCGAGGAGATTGAATTTGGTCGTTATACTAAAAAGGTTTTCGAAAAGGGGGAACACCCCGAGGACAAGTATTGAGTTGATGATCCCGTTGGCGAGGGCCAGTTCAATGTTACGAAGCGTATCGTACAACGTGTACTCTTCCATAAGGCAGACGCCGACCACCACCGCCGAGTTGATAATTCCGAGAATAAGCCCTCCGCGTAGAAAATCCGTGCGTCGTTCAACATTGGTCAGGACGAAAACTCCAAGTATGGCCGAGCTGAATGCCGTTATAATCACCGTAAGCGACCCATTGCTGACGACGAAAGCGAAGAATATCAGATACAGCCCAATGATTATGGCAATGAATATGTTAAAAAGTGTGGCGATTATCATCGTTACGGCGGCGATCGGCAGGTACAGGGCGAAGATCATGGTCGAATTGAGGATATTGTCGGTTCGGGAAAGGAAAAACGTATAGAATATGAAGAGAACGACGATGGAGAATATGATCAGAGGGGCCTTTCGGTCCGGAAGAAGCCTGGAGTGATACTCGAGCAGAAAATAACCGAAAACGAACAGGAATGATATCTGAAGGAGCAGCACGCCGAGGATGTAGTTGATCCGGGTCGTCGCGGCATAGGAATTAAGAATGGCGATTTTATTGAGAGTCTCCGTGGTGATGGTATCGCCTTCCCTGACGATGGTCTGGCCTTTTTTCAGTACGCCGGTAACGGGTTGTATATCGCGCGTTGCCTCATCGATTCTCCGTTTTGTTTCGTCGGGATTGAAGAAAAGATTGGGGTTCACCAGGGATTTTATCACCGACAGAACAAGTATGCGTTCTTCACGCGGCAGCTGCCGGCTCATGGCATTCGCCAAGGCGGGGATATCGGCGTTTGTTTCTGCAAGCGTTTTCATATCTTCCAGGCCGCGTGAGATCTCATCATTTAGCTGAGGGCTGTTGATGACTCGTATGGTCACGTTTTTATTAGCGATGGAAAGCGGGTTAGAATACGATGCCGGCATAACGCCGTTGTCCAGAATATGTATGAGGATTTTTTTAATACTCTGGCGTATCTCGGACGCGTTCTTGCTCAAGAGGAGTTCGAACAGTATCCGGTCGTCGTATTGCGGATACTTGGGCAGCTTCGATTTTAAGGTGATGAGCTGGAATGTTCTGTCCTGGTCGCCGGTTGGCGGGATCTCGCGCAGCGTTATGTCGATGTAATCGAAAAGGATGTCCACGAACCGGAGGCTTTCTATGAGCACCGACTGGTCCCGGTCAAATACGAGCGGGACGGACTCGGCGATGCGGCCCTTTTCCGCCCTGGTCTCGGATTCTATTTCAAATATTATATCACCGGAAACACGCACGTCCTCGCGTGCTATATCGCCGATGCTGTAATCGTGTGTTTTTCCGACGACATTAATGGAAAGGAGGACGGTCGAGATGACGATGATGCCGAGGATCAGGAGCAGGGAAAGCCGAACGTTGCGGGTTCTCATCGCGGCGTTAAACGTTCGACTTATTATTTTAACCGTTGTCAGCATAATGTTTTTCGGTGGGACCGCAGATCACCGTCCGCGAGAGGACCGGCTACTCCGTTTTTTCCGCGTGGTCGTACGCGGCGATTATTTTTTCAACGATCGGATGCCGGCAGATGTCTTCTCGTCCGAACTCTATGAAGGCGATCTCTTCCACTTTTTTCAACACACGCAGTGCGTTAAGCAGACCGGACTTTTTCGGTTTTTCAATGTCGATCTGGGTAACGTCGCCGGATATGACGATTTTCGAATTGTTCCCAAGCCTTGTAAGAAACATCTTCATCTGGGAAACGGTCGTATTCTGTCCTTCGTCGAGTATTATAAATGCCCGGTTGAGCGTTCTTCCACGCATGTACGCGAGCGGTGCAATCTCTATCGTTCCCTTCTCTATCAGCTTTGAAACTTTCTCAAACGAGATCAGGTCGAACAGGGCGTCGTACAGCGGACGCAGGTACGGGTTTATCTTCTGTATCAGATCTCCCGGCAGGAAACCGAGGCTTTCTCCCGCCTCAACGGCCGGCCGCGTGAGTATGATCCGCTCCACCCTGCCCGCCAGGAGGTGCCCGAGCGCGGCTGCCACAGCGAGATAGGTTTTCCCGGTGCCGGCGGGGCCGATCGCGATGGTAATCGGAAAACGATTGATCGATGAAACGTATTTAGCCTGGTTAAGCGTTTTCGGCGATATGGTTCTCCCCGATTCCGGAATCGTGATCTTGAGCCGGTTGAGTTCTTCGGTATCGATATCCCCGCCAGTCGCAATCGTGGTCGCAAGATATCGAATGTCGAAGTCGTCAAACTCGTACGACTTGTCCTTTAGCTGCAAATAGTCGCCCATCAGGTGGAGCAGCCTGGATGCTTTTTCGGTGTTAGCCCTGTTCGAGTTTATTATCAGGGTATTTCCCCGCGGGATTATATGCACATCGAGAATCTTTTCGATCGTGCTTATATTCTTGTCCCGGAATCCGCAGATTCTCCGGTACAGGGAAGTATCATCGATTTCGAAGCGGCTTTCGACGGCGCTTTCGACCATATATTATTTGTCGACCACCTTGATGGAGAGTTCCCTGAGCTGTTCGGGCGTAACCGGCGACGGCGCGTCGCTCATCATGCACTGTCCCCTCTGGGTTTTGGGGAACGGAATAACGTCCCGGATCGAATTCCTTTTAAGAAGCAGCATCATAATCCTGTCCAGGCCCAGGGCTATTCCTCCATGAGGAGGAGCGCCGTATTTGAGGGCCTCGAGCAGAAATGAGAATTTAATCTTCGCTTCCTCCTCGGTTATGCCAAGCACGCCGAACATTTTTTTCTGAATATCGGTATTATGAATTCGAATTGAGCCGCCGCCTATCTCTACGCCGTTAAGAACGATATCGTACGCCTGGGCCTTTATGGAGTGCACCGACTCCGGGGAGATGGCATCGAGCAAATGTACATGCCCGGCAAGCGGTGCCGTAAACATGTGGTGTTTTGCATAATAGCGCTTTTCTCCCTCATCATATTCCAGAAGAGGAAAATCGAGGACCCAGAGAAAATTTAATTTGTCCTCATCTATGAGATTGAGGTCTCTTCCGATCTTGAGCCGCAGGTTTGCGAGCGTATCATTGACCACGCCTTCACGGTCTGAAGCGAAGAACACGAGCACATTGCCTTTGAGCGCAAGCTTTTCGATTAAACCCGCGCGCTCGGAATCGCTCAGAAATTTCGCTATCCCACCCTCGAACGCGCCATCCCTGAATCGAAAATACGGGAGTCCCATCGCCCTGAATGTTTTTATATACTCCGTATAATCGTCGATCATTTTACGGGAGATGGCCCCCTCGTCGGGGACGGGCAGGCATTTGACGATGCCTCCAGAGGCGAGTGCCGAGCTGAACACATTGAAGGACGATTCCTTCAGAATGTCGCCGCAGGTGAAAAGCTCCAGACCGAATCTCGTGTCCGGGGCGTCCCTGCCATAGCGTTCCATCGCCTCGTCATAGCTCATGCGGGGAAAGGGCACGGCTGTGTCCCGTCCGAGCGTCTCTCTGATGATGGCCTGCACGAGACCCTCGATTATCCCTATGACCGTTTCGCAGCTTACGAACGATAGCTCCATATCCACCTGGGTGAATTCAGGCTGACGGTCGTTGCGAAGATCCTCATCCCGAAAGCACTTCACTACCTGAAAATACCGGTCGAACCCGGATACCATCAGTATCTGCTTGAAAAGCTGCGGTGACTGTGGGAGCGCGTAGAACATCCCCCTGTTTATACGGCTCGGTACCAGAAAATCCCGCGCCCCCTCGGGGGTCGATTTGTTCAGTATCGGCGTTTCTATCTCGATAAAACGCTGTTCCGAGAGATACCTGCGGATTTCCTGGGTCGCCCTGTGGCGTGCAATCATGGTTTCGCGCATCTCCTCACGCCGGAGATCGAGGTAACGATATTCCAACCGCAGTTCTTCATTGATGGAGTTTCGCGTGTCGAGCGGGAACGGCGGAGTCAACGAGGGATTCAGGATCTCGATGGTATCCGCTTCGACCTCGAGCGTACCGGTCTTCAGTGATGGATTGACGGTTTCGGCCGAGCGTTTTCGCACGAGGCCCTCGATCCGAAGACAGTACTCGTTTTTTATGCTTTCTGCAACAGCGGCGATCTCCGGTGATTTGGACGAATCGACCACTATCTGTACGATTCCGGAAACATCGCGGAGTTCAATGAAAATGATACCTCCGAGATCTCGTTTTTTGTCGACCCAGCCGCCGAGCTGCACACGTTTGCCGGCCTGTGAGGCGTTTATTTCGCCGCAATACGATCTTTCGGTGAACATCTCATATCCTTTGTAGGCTTATTATACGGGAAATCAAACGTACTTACATAGTTTGCGCGTACATCTTTTGTCAAGCTGAAAAAGAAACGTCACCAAAGGAGGTCATTCGAACATTTTTTTTCTGACCATCGCGAAAAAATTATTAATGGAAGATGATTCCGGTTTGAAATTCAGTGCCCGACTGCAATCCTCGAAAGCCCGGGCGGTATCACCGAGCTCATACCAGGCGAGAGCCCGGCTGTAATACGACTCCGAATGATAGGGGTTGACAGTGATCGACATATTGAAATCGTCAATGGCCGGTCCATGCTCACCGCGCATTCTGCGGCAAAGTCCCCGGTAATTGTAGGCCCTGAAATTGGATGAATCGAGGTCGATCGCCGCGGTAAAATCGGCGATGGCCTCATCGTAGTGGGCCTGGGCAAGATATGCCATGCCGCGATGGTTGTGGATGATGGACTTGACGGGCGGCAATTTTTCGGATTCCAGCAGCCGGGAATACAGCGCAATGGCCTGCCGGTGACGCCCCTCGTTGTGGGCGGTTATGGCCTTGAGGAGGATATTATCGATGGTGTCTTCCGGCATATACTCCGA
>JADFDB010000116.1 GCA_018263175.1 Spirochaetota bacterium | reverse complement strand
TCGTTCCCCATTGTCCGAGCTGTTCGCGCAGAGAGTCCAGAATCCGGTCCATCAGATATCCCGCCGTTACGGCTCAATTCGGCCGAGTCATCACCATCGGACTTGTTGCGAATCCTCGGAATATCGGGTTTCCCCCCGCCCTGGTCCCAGGTTAGGCAACAAGTCCCCTCTCGCCCCCTGAATCATCGCAATGCTTGGTCCGGGGTCAAATAAAAAATAGTACCGTATCCACGAAAATGATTTGATGAATTACGCGTATTAGCGCGACCATTGCAGTCAATGTTCCCACCGGAACATCAAGCCTCTTGCCAGGAGCACGCCATGCGCCAGTCCGTCCGGAAAAAAAACAGCACCACCCCCTACCTCTCCATTCTGCTCCCCCTTTACAACGAGGAAGAGAATATCAAACTCCAATACAATGAGATCGTTAAAGCCGCCGACGGACTGAAGGTCGCCTACGAAATAATTTTCGTCGATGACGGCAGCACCGACAGGTCCTTTGAAGTTCTCTCATCCATTGCGAAGAAGGACCGCAGGGTCAAGCTCATCCAGTTTCGCCGCAATTTCGGGCAGACCGCGGCGATGGCCGCAGGGATCGACCATGCGAGGGGCGATATCCTCGTATTTATGGATGCGGATTTGCAAAACGATCCGAACGACATCGGCAGACTTCTTGAGAAAATAGAAGAGGGTTACGATGTGGTGAGCGGATGGCGCAAAAACAGGAAGGATAATTTTTTCATTCGTACCATACCGTCGCGAATCGCCAACCGGCTGATCGCCCGGGTAAGCGGAGTACGCCTGCACGACCTCGGCTGCTCGCTCAAGGCCTACCGGGGCGAGGTGATCCGCCAGGTCAGGCTTTACGGCGAAATGCACCGCTTCATTCCGGTCCACGCCTCATGGGTGGGGGCCTCCATTACGGAAATATCGGTAAACCACAACCCGCGCCGCTACGGCAAATCCAAATACGGCATAGTGCGCACCTTCAAGGTGATTCTCGATCTGTTTACGGTCAAGTTCATGGGCTCATTCGCGACCAAACCGATCTATGTATTCGGCGGGGCCGGCATCGTCCTTTTTGCCGCCGGCATGCTGAGCGGCACGGCTGTCATCCTCATGAAGCTTCTCCTTCGGCACAGCATGATCCGCAATCCCCTTCTGCTCCTCACGGTGATGTTTATTATTCTGAGCGCGATGTTTATAATGCTCGGTCTTCTCGCGGAAATATCCATCCGGACCTATCATGAATCCCAGTCCATGCCTCCTTACCGCGTCAAGAAAACGATCAACATCGATTAGATACCCCCGCCGGTCCTGCGCCCGTATCGGGCGTACCCATAAAAAAGAGAGGGGCCTTTCGGTCCCTCTCTTTGTGCATTCTACGTATTGACGGCTTAATACATGCCGCCCATGCCGCCCATGCCGCCGGGAGGCATCGCCGGCCCGCCCTTGTTATCCTCGGGCTTGTCGCTGATGAGCACCTCGGTGGTCGCGAGCATGCTGGCGACCGAGACCGCGTTCTGCAACGCCGATCGGACGACCTTCGCCGGATCGATAATACCGGCCTTCATGAGGTCTTCCCATATCATCGTATCGGCGTTGAATCCGATCCCCTGCTTCTCTCCCTTGGCCTTCTCGACGATAACGGAGCCCTCGAGACCCGCGTTGTTCACGATCTGGCGCATGGGGTCCTCAATGGATTTCGCTATTATCTCCGCGCCGATCTTCTCGTCACCCTCGAGCTTGGCGAGCATGGCGTTAACGGCCTTCTGTGCATAGATCAGCGTCAATCCGCCGCCGGGAACGATGCCTTCTTCCACAGCCGAGCGAGTTGCCGAGAGCGCGTCTTCAACGCGCGCCTTCTTCTCCTTGAGCTCGACCTCGGTCGCAGCGCCCACGTTGATGACGGCAACGCCGCCCGCCAGCTTCGCGAGCCGCTCCTGGAGCTTCTCCTTGTCGTACTCGGACGTGGTATCGTCGATCTGTTTTTTAATCACGTTGATGCGGCCCTGCACCTCTTTCTGGCTGCCGCCGCCCTCGATGATCGTGGTGTTTTCCTTGTCGATGATGATCTTCTTGGCCGTCCCGAGCATATCCACGGTGGTATTTTCAAGCTTCAGGCCCAGGTCTTCCGAGACCACCTGACCGGCGGTGAGGACCGCGATATCCTCGAGCATCGCCTTGCGCCTGTCGCCGAAACCGGGAGCCTTTACGGCCACACAGCTGATGGTCTTGCGGAGCGTGTTGACCACGATCGTGGCGAGGGCCTCTCCCTCCACCTCTTCCGCAATGATCAGGAGGGCCTTGCCCGCCTGAGCTACCTTTTCCAGAACGGGAAGGAGGTCTTTCATCGTCGCGATCTTCTTGTCGTGGATCAGGATGTATGCGTTTTCGAGCACCGCCTCCATGTTTTCCGGGTCATTGACCATGTAGGGGGAGATGTATCCGCGATCAAACTGCATCCCCTCGACAACTTCGAGGTTGGTGGTGATGGACTTCGCCTCTTCAACGGTGATAACGCCATCCTTGCCGACCTTCTCCATCGCCTCGGCGATGAGGTCGCCGATTTCGGTATCGTTGTTCGCGGATATCGACGCCACCTGCGCGATCTCCTTCTTGTCCTTTATCTCGCGCGCGGTGTCGGCGATGAACTTTACGGTGGTAGCCACCGCCTTGTCCATGCCGCGTTTGAGACCCATCGGGTTGGCACCCGCGGTCACGTTCTTGAGCGCTTCGCGATAGATGGTCGCCGCGAGAATCGTCGCCGTGGTGGTGCCGTCGCCCGCTACGTCGTTGGTCTTGGTGGCGACCTCCTTCACCAACTGCGCTCCCATGTTCAAAAAGCCGTCTTCCAGCTCGATCTCTTTGGCGACGGTAACGCCGTCCTTCGTTATTGTCGGAGACCCGAATTTCTTGTCGATAACGACATTCCTACCACGGGGCCCCAGCGTGACTTTTACCGCATCGCTGAGTTTAAGGACTCCCTCGAGGATGGAGCGCCGCGCTTCTTCATTGTACTGTAACAGTTTCGACATAATTAACCCTTCCTCTCACGTGATGATGTTATTTAAGTACGGCAAGAATATCGTTTTCGCGCACGATAAGATATTCTTTGCCTTCATATTTTACTTCCGTGCCGGCATATTTGCCGTACAGCACAACGTCGCCCGCCTTTACATCGAGGGGCACCAGTTTCCCGTCCTCGAACCGGCCATTGCCGACGGAAACCACTTTCCCCTGCTGGGGTTTCTCCTTCGCGGTATCGGGGATGTAAAGCTTCCCCTGCTTCTGAAGCTCCTCCTCCAGCACCTCGATGAGTACACGATCACCTAATGGTCTGATAGCCACGTTACTCCTCCTTCTCATACTAAGTTTTAATAGAATTGCTGCAAAACCGGAACCGCTTATTGCGCCCTCGCCACGAAACGGCGATGCGATGCCGGGCACATGTTCGTTTTACATCAATTCATTGTTTTCGCGATACACGCTGGGAAAAACCGGTCTCATGAAAAACTGCCGGCTTGTTCAATCAACCTGCATGTTCATGGGACCATAGTATTCACCGCATAATGTGGTACTATTTTATCAGCACAATGCTGTCAAGAGAATTATTAGCACTCAATTTGACGAGTGCTAATAATTTATTAATACTATATTAATTATGCCCGATCAAGCCCGATTATGGATGATTAACGTCGATTAATATGGATTATATAATCAAAAAGCCTTATTATCATCATTTTTTAAAGTGGCAGCAATTAATTCCATCAGCAATACATATCTCATTCAAGTCATGATTATTAGGCTTGTTTCATTTCTTGCGGACCGCATGCTTTCCTCCGCCTGCGGCGGAGGAAAATCAGGCACATTCACCGTTATACAACAATTCCATTTATTTGAGCGACCAAATTTGACTGAAATATTAAAATTCGGGTGGATGTCAGGCTATGGGCGATACTCATCGGTGAAGCGAACGTCGATTCGGTCAACCATATCGCGGAACACAAGGAGCTTCAGTATGGGGCGCCGTGGATTACGCAGAGAGAAGGAATAGCCCTTGCGGCCGTAACGCTCGACGAGCCTCGTAACCGCCTGAAGGCCGCAGTCGTCGATGATGCTCACCCCTGAAAAATCGAGCACCACGTGACGCCTGCCGCTTTTTTTAACGAGCGCGGCAAGCTCGTCGTAAAATGACTCATTGTTGAGCACGATCGCTTCATCGAGCTCGATGGTGAGGGTGCTCTGGTCTGTCGTTTCACGCATGATGAAGATAATCCGACTTGCCCCCCCTTTTCTCGAGCAGGCGAATGTTCTCAATCGACATTTCCTTGTCCACGGCCTTGCACATATCGTACACGGTAAGGGCGGCGACCGTCACCGCGGTGAGCGCCTCCATCTCGGCACCGGTTTTGCCCTCGATCTTGATTTCGGAGTCGATGCGCACCCCTCCGGCCTCTTCGTCGACGGCCATCCGTACGTCTACATAGTTGATTATCAGCGGGTGGCAAAGCGGAATAAGGGAAGATGTCTCTTTGGCCGCCATTATCCCGGCAAGCCGGGAGGCTTCGAATACGTTCCCCTTGGGGAGGAGGTTTTCGACAATCATTTTAATCGTGTTCGGACTCATCCTGACTAATCCACCAGCCCTGGCGCTGCGTGCCGTCACCGCTTTCGGAGAAACGTCGACCATCTGAGAGCGCCCGTCTGCGTTATAGTGGCTGAAATCCTTCATTTTCAGTATTTATGGTCCTGGATAAACTGGATTACAAAACTCAGAATTCCCGAAAGAATGTAAATAGAGATCACGACAAATACCGCCCACTGCTTGAGAAACACGATCAACAGAACAATAATAATGAAAAAGAGCAGCAGCTTGACTCTATGATAGCTTTTAAGCAGCGCGGCCTGCGGTTTCGGGTATCTGAAGGTCGAAACCATCAAAAGGGCGACCATCACAAAAAAGATAGCGAAAACGATCCGCGGGATCTCGTCCCCATGGAAACAGATGGGCACCAGCGCTATGATAATCCCCGCCACCGGCGACGGCAGGCCGCTGAACGAATTGGCGACATGGTTCACATTAAAACGCGCGAGCCGGTAGGCGGCGCAGATCGGGAATATCGAGGCGAGGAAGATGCCCATATCGACGGATTTGCCGAAAACGGGGACAATCATGCCCGAAAGGTAGGCCTGATAGGCCAGATATCCGGGCGCGACCCCGAAGGTTACACAGTCGGCAAGGGAATCGAGCTCGGCACCTATTGCGCTGTCGACCCCGAGTGCCCGCGCGATCGGCCCGTCAAGACCATCGAGCAGGGCCGCTCCGAGGATTAAAAGACCCGCGATCGTGCAGCCCTGCGGCGTCCCCGTACTCGCAAAAATAACCGATATAAAGCCGCAGAGAAGATTCCCCATGGTCAGGGAGTTGGGCATCCACGCCAGATTCATAGTGATTCCTTTTAATTAATTTCGACGTAGCCGGCAATCCCTTATCCCGACGGGAAACACGGCGGGGCGAAAACGCCGGCAATGCGGCAAACCCTGATGACTGCTTACAGACAAATGCAGGTCCGGGCACCTGTCAATGAAAAAAAGGTGCGGGCGCGGGCGCGGCTTTAAAGCTCGTTCCTTAAATATGTGTCGAGCTCTTTATGGGAGGAGAAAACGCGGTCCGCGTCTGTAAGCCGCGCCGCTTCGAGGGTGGTCTCCAGGGCGAAACAACGGAGCCCGGCCGCTTTTGCGGAAATGATGCCGAGAGGCGCGTTTTCAATTACGAGTACTTCTTCGTTACGGAACCCCACTTCTTCGAGCGCCTTCAGATACGGCTCGGGATTCGGCTTCCCGTTTACTATGTCATCAACGGTGATAATGCTCGCAAAACGCTTTCGTATGTTCTCCTGAAGCACATACCTGACCGATCTGCGAAGCGAGCCCGTTACAAGACCGAGAACGATACCCTTCTTCGATAAAAATTCGAGAATCCCCTCCACGCCCGGAAAAATAGTTACCGGGTACCGTTCAAAGATCTCGAGCTTTTTTTCCTGCAGGATTTTCATTTCGCCGGGAGAGGGAATGCGCTCTCCCTTGGTGCGGAATATGTCGATTATTGAAGCGATTCCCGACATGCCCTCCCTCAGGTAGATGTCCTCGGTCGAGAGGGCCACGCCGTACTCGCCGAACACCCGTATCCAGCACTCCGCGTGCTGCCTCATGGAATCGACGATCACGCCGTCCATGTCGAAGAGGATGGATCTGAGTCCGCTCATCCGCTCCGTGTGCACTACCTGCACTTCTCTTCCAGGCGGGCGAGCACCTCTTTTTCGGATTCGACCCTCTGCGACATCTCCGCTTTCCATTGCGGAGAGGGGGCCCCAAGGGCCTCCGCCATGCCGCAGAGCCGCAGCGAATGGCTCATATTGTGCGTCTGCACCCTCCGCTCATGCAAGACCCGGCAGTCCTCCGCCGCGGGCATCTCGATCGACCGCGCCACCTTCCCGGCTTCGGCCGAGTAATACGAGGCGAGGTCCTTTTTCATACGCTCGTAGCGTACGGGATTTATCATGCGGTGCATCGGTATTTCATTCAGTTCCGCCGGGTCCCGCTGCAGCATCTTCTTCAGTTCGGTTCGGGCATCTTCGTACCGGTCTTCATTCATGAGCCGCACGAACGCGTCCCGATAGG
Source organism: Spirochaetota bacterium (assembly GCA_018263175.1). Classification (GTDB taxonomy): domain Bacteria; phylum Spirochaetota; class UBA4802; order UBA4802; family UBA5368; genus MVZN01. The sequence continues at coordinate 436 of JADFDB010000116.1, read as the reverse complement.
ACTCTCGAAAGCTCTGCGAAACGATGAAGCCGACAAAAATCGAGGTGAGCGCCATGCCGATCGCGAACGCGGTCCTGAATTTTTTTCTAAAACGATAATACAGGGCGGCCGCCGGTATTACAACATAGAAGATTACCTGTGAAACGATTTTCAGTTTTTCCATATTTTGCTCAGAACTTCAATATTTGCGTGGTAATCGACACCCGTCCGGCGTGCCGTTCGAAAGCGAGCCCGATAAGCCGATCGATGAGCGCCGCATACGAGATTCCGGCCGCGTTCCACAGCTTCGGATACATGCTGATCGAGGTGAAACCGGGAAGCGTATTGATCTCATTGAGATACAATCCATCACCCTTTTTTCCCAGGAAAAAATCTACGCGCGCCATGCCCGAACAGCAGAGCGTCCGATAACCGCGAACGGCGGTGTCCCTGATCT
>JADFDB010000115.1 GCA_018263175.1 Spirochaetota bacterium | reverse complement strand
TCTCTCTCAGAAAACTTAAGATCGCCGGTATCATCGTGATCATCGTCGCGATCTCCTCGGCGGTGGGCTACTTCCTTGTCCGCGACCGAATCGTCGTACGCCCTCCCCTGCTCGTTCTCGAAAATCCGCGCGTAACCTTCGTGCTCGGCGAGGTCCATCACCGGGAGGATTCCACCTCGAAGTGGGTGGAGACCGCGGTCGGCACCCCGCTCAAAGAGGAATACGAAATAAAAACGGGCCGCAGGGGACTTGCCGATATCATTTTCAACGGCGGGTCCGCCGTACGTGTCGCCTCGAACTCGAGCTTCACCTTCGACAAATTGACGATAAGGGGACTTGGGCTCAGGCTCAACAACGGCTCCCTCTATGGCGCGTTCCACCGGCTTTTTCAGGACCAGGACATCCTTATCTACACGCCGACCGCCACCGCGTCGGTTCGCGGGACCGATCTCGGCTTCGAAGTGCGCGATGTGTATACGCGTCCAGTCCGGAAAACCTTTTTCGGCTACAAATACCTTCCCCCGGTCAAGCAAAACCAGACCACGGTCTATGCGCTTTCGGGCATCACCGAGGTAAACAATCCCTCACGAGCCGACGAAAAGCTCCTGCTCTCGTACCAGCACAAAACCTCGGTAAAAGAGGGAGAGCCGCCGGACAATCCAAAAAAAATGACGCCGGCCGAGCTCAACCTCTACCGGAAAATCATCAACGCCATCCACACCGAGGAAGTCCTGCTCATCTCCGATAAAATACTGTTCAATTTCGGAAGCGCCACCATCCTCCCCGAGTCGTACAAAGAGCTCGATTCGATCGCCGAAAATCTCAAGAAGAAGGGGGTGAAGACCAGGATAGACGGCCATACCGACGATATCGGCACCGCGACCATCAACCAGAAGGTCTCGGTGCTGCGCGCCATAGCCGTGCGGGAATATCTTATCGCGAAGGGAGTCGGCGAAAACAAACTCCATGTGGCGGGATTTGGCTCGTCGAAGCCGATCGACGACAACACCACCGAGGCCGGCAGGGCGCGGAACCGCCGCGTGGAATTTATCGTGATACAGTAGGCGCATTCCGTTGAGCGCGCCATGCATCATACCTCAAGCCTCAGCTCTCTCCATACAATTCCCGCGCCTTCGCCGCCCAGGCATCGAGGCGGTCGGGATCTTCGGGATAGGCCTCGTAATGAGCGCGCATCTTGCCCGCAATCTTCATTGCGGCAAGAAGGGCACCGAAGCCCTCTTTCGAGAGCGCGCCGTTGAGCCTTCCTTTTACGAGCTTCATCGCCACGGAAAGCAACCGGCCTGGCCCGCGCCGCACCTCGAAATCGCGGTTCATCGATTCGAAGTCGAACGATGAAAAGATGATGTCTTGTTTAAAAAGGTAATTGATGTCCGATCGGGAAAGCCCCGTGGCGATATTGAGCTGTGCAAGCAGGCCCGCGAATTTCGCCCCCTGATCCCTGAAATAGCGCACGTTGTGCCCCCAGAGCGCGCGCCTTCCGGTATCGCCCGTCCGCAGGGCAGCGTCCGCGGTATCAACCGCGATACGGCATGCCGTAAAGCCCGAAGTTACCCCCTCGCCCGAAAACGGCTTCGTTATGAAGCCCGCGTCACCGACGATCATGAATCCGCCCGCCACGAGCGAAAACGGCGGACGACGATACGGGGTCCTTCCCCATGTCTTTTTTAAAAGTTTGTGCCGGACCCGCGGAAAACGCTCGTCGAGAAATTCCTTCTGCACGCGTTCCGCTTCTTTCAGGCTTCCCGGCTGGCCGATGCCCACGATGGCCCCGTTCCCGTAGCTCGGATTGATGAAGGCTTTGTGGTAGGGGTAGAAATTCAGCCCGGTCGGGAAACTTCCGGTGTCCTTGCCCTCGATTTTGTCCCAGTACTGCAAGATGACGTACAGAAAATCCTCAGGCTTGATCGGATCGTTCTCGATCCCCATGGCCGCGGGAAGCGCGCATCGTGCCACCGAATCAACGCCCGATGCGTCGATAGTGATCTTCGCCTCGATATCACAGCGTTTTCCGGCCTGGTTCACGCGGATTCCGACCACCGAATCGCCGACGACAAGTGGTTTTTCGAACTTCGTCTCGAATAAGATCTTCGCCCCGGCCTTCTGCGCTATGGACTGCATGCGCAGAATAAAAAGCGGAAGATCCATCACATGGAAGCCGTACCGCACGGTTTTGGTCTCGTTTCCATCGGGAGGCCATGCCAGCCCGTCGGGATAATAGCCTATCAGCTCTTTTCCTTCCGGCAGCGGTATGCCGAATTGCTCGAAGCGGATCTCGTCTATATGGAAAACGCCTATGTTCTTCCCGAGGGTACCGCGCTTTTTGCGCTCGACGATCAGGACGGAATGCCCCTTTTCGGCAAGCCGCCACGCCGTATAACAGCCAGCGGTCCCCGCGCCGATAATCACCACGTCCGTTTTTTTCGTGTTCTTCATCGCGCCTCCCTCCCCATCGATCCTGGGCTACCTGAACATACACTGGACGGAATGTCAATTTGATTACAATTTGCCGGAGATGCGTTCGAACTCACCCCCTGGCCCCCTCTTTTTAAACGAAAGAGAGGGGGGATCCTGCCGATGAGTTCAAACCCAGAACTCCCCCTTCTCTTCTCCGAAGAGAAGGGGGCCGGGTGGATGAGTTGACTGAGCCCATCAAGGCGAACCATCATCATGCTTACGATACTGCCAGGCCAATATCTGCTTGACACCCCTGCCCTCCTCCGTCGATTCTCAGTGATGCCGTTGCCCGGCATACGGATACGGAACCGAACGATGAACATACGATCAAAGCTCCCCTCGGTCGGGGTGACTATCTTCACGCAGATGACGCGCCTTGCGAACGAGCACGGGGCCATCAACCTATCGCAGGGGTTTCCCGATTTCGACGTCGACCCGTCCCTCATCACCCTCGTGGAAAAGCACATGCGCCGCGGCGCGAATCAGTACGCCCCCATGCAGGGCGTTCCACTTCTTCGCGAACGTATCTCCGACAAGACCTGTGGTTTGCACGGCCGCCGATACGATCCGGAAACCGAGATCACCGTCACCTCCGGCGCGACGGAGGCCCTCTTTGCCGCCATCGCGGCCTCGGTGGGCCCCGGCGACGAGGCGATCGTCTTCGAACCGGCATACGACTCGTACGTGCCGGCCGTCAGGCTCTGCGGCGGAGTGCCCGTGTTCTGCCGATTGCGCCATCCCGACTATTCGATCGACTGGGACATGGTGCGCGATTCCATCACGCCAAAAACGCGCTGTATCATTCTTAACTCACCGCACAATCCGACCGGGGCCGTGCTGTCGGCCACGGATCTCGAGGCCCTCGCCGATGTGGTGCGCGACACCGAAATCCTGATCGTGAGCGACGAGGTCTACGAGCACGTCATCTTTGATGGACTACGGCACGAAAGCATGACGCGCCATGGCGAGCTCGCGCAGCGCAGTTTCGTCATAAGCTCCTTCGGGAAGACCTACCACACCACGGGCTGGAAGATCGGCTACGCCGTCGCGCCGGAGCGGCTCTCCGCCGAATTTCAGAAAATCCACCAGTACCTCACCTTCGCCTCGATGACGCCCGTCCAGCATGCCTACGCGGACTTCCTTGAAAACAAAGAGGCCTACGATTCACTGCCGGGATTTTATCAGTCCAAGCGCAACCGTTTTCTCGCGCTTATCGCACCGTCGCGGTTCTCGGCCATACCGAGCCGCGGCACCTATTTCCAGATGCTCAATTTCTCCGCGATCGCCGGCGAACGCGACATTGATTTCGCTCTGCGCATAACGATGGAGCACGGCGTCGCGGCCATCCCGCCGTCGGTCTTTTACCACGATGCGGTCGACCACAAAGTGCTTCGCTTCTGTTTCGCGAAAAAGGATGAAACGCTCGAGCGTGCGGCGGAGCTCTTATGCAAAATCTGAGGATAGCCCTTGCGCAGACCGAACTCGACTGGCACAACATCGACGCCAACATCGCACGCTTCGATACGCTCCTCGCGCCAATAGCGGGCAGGGCCGACCTCATCGCGCTCCCCGAGATGTTCACGACCGGTTTTACGATGAAGCCCGCCGGGCTCGCGGAGGGGATGGATGGGCGGGCCGTGCGGGGCCTTCGCCGCTGGGCCTCAGGGCTCGGGGCCGATGTGGCCGGGAGCGCCATAATTGAAGAGGCGTGCCGCTACTACAACCGGCTGCTCTGGGCGCGGCCGGATGGAAGCCTGTCATTTTACGACAAGCGCCACCTCTTCCGCATGGCCGGAGAGGACACGCTCTACTCGCCCGGGGTACACGCGCCCATAATCGAAACAGCCGGCTGGAAGGTACGCCCCTTCATCTGCTACGACCTGCGTTTCCCGGTATGGTCGCGCAACGTCGGGACCGCTTACGACGTGGCGCTCTATGTCGCGAACTGGCCGGCGAAGCGTGCGCAGCACTGGAAGGCGCTCCTTCGCGCGCGCGCGATCGAAAACCAGTGCTATGTCGTCGGCGTCAACCGCATCGGCACTGACGGCAACGGCGTCGCGTATTGCGGCGATTCGATGGTCGTCGACTTTTCGGGGGAGATACTGCTCGATGCGGGCGGTACGGAAGGCATGCACACGTTCGAGCTCGCCAGCGATCGACTGCTCGACTATCGGCGCGCCTTCCCCGCGTGGAAGGACGCCGATCCGTTTACGCTCGGCTGAGCGCTCCGGCCTTCATCCTTCCCAATCCCAGAAGAAGTCCTTGTTGGTGAGCTCCTTCTCTCCATCCCCGTCGTCCTGCCTGCGTATTCCCTCGGGCAGGTCGCCGGTATTCTCGTAAAAGAACTTCACCTGCTCCTCGAGGTCGAACGTCTCGTTTTCCCAGTACTGAACGGTACCGAAGTGCGGAAAGGCCGCCGGGAAGGCGGGGTCGTCCCAGCGCATCGCGATCCATGCCGCGTAGCGGATGAAGCGCAGCGCCCGGAGCGGCTCGACGAGGCGGAGCCACGCGTCGTCAAAGTCCCTGAACAGCCGATAGGCGTCGAGAAACACACGCCGCTGACGGAGGCCTTCTGTGTCGCGCGCCGGAACCAGCATCCACACGTCCTGCACGGCGGGGCCGTTCAGGAAATCGTCGAAATCGAGGAAGTACCAGCCCTCGCTTCCGTGCAGAAGGTTTCCGAGGTGGCAGTCGCCGTGAATGCGATGAAACGGCACGTCGCTGCAAAGCGCTTCGTAGATGCCGACGATCTCGTTGACGGCCTTCGCGTAGCGCTCGTGGCAATGCTCGGGCAGAAAGTTTCCATCCGATAAAAAGGCGAGCGGCTCGAGGCCGTACGACGAGCCCGTAAGCGCTATCCGGTGCGGCGCTTCGCGGGAGGCGCCGTTGTTGTGAATGCGCGCACAGAGTCGCCCCAGCATGGCGAGCTCCTCGTCGGAGAGTTCGTCGGGCACGCGGCCGCCGGTGCGGGGCCACACCGCGTAAAAAATCCCCTCGATCTCCCTGATTGTCTCTCCGCCCGCCAGACCGAGCGGCGCGCATACCGGTATCTCATCCCCCCGGAGCTCGGCCAGGAAGCGGTGCTCTTCGAGTATCTGCTCGCGCGACCAGCGGCCCGGCCGGTAGAACTTGGCGACGACGTGCGAGCCGTTTTCGAGCCTCAGATCATACACCCGGTTCTCGTAGCTGTTGAGCGCCATACAGTGCCCCGACGGCTCGAAGCCGCCCTCCTCGAGCGCACGCAGTATGATGTCCGGTGTCAGGTTGTAGAAGAACCGGTTTTCCGGAAGTCCCGGATGATTGTGTCCCATGCCGCTCCGTAGTGCGGTGCCGTGTGCCGCCGGCCATTGACGATACTCGCTGAAAGCACCGCCGCAAGGTCCGGGCACGTTTTCTGTATCCGCCCGCTGATTCATTACAGGGTACTGTACCTTCGCGATGGCAAGGACTTTTTTTACCGCAAGTCTGTTGACAAAATCTTTCCGTTCCTGATGATTGCGGTAAACTTGTTTCATATCTTGCGGATATCGGGTTTTACCTCGCCGAAGGGGGGGGCCGAATAATTCCAGTTATGCAACAACTATAAGTACCTATACGCCGCAAAACTCAACAGAACAGGAGCCACCATGAGCACGCTTAGCGCCACCATAAAGACGAGCAAGGGCGATATACGGCTTTCGCTTTTCGACGCCATCGCGCCGCTGACCGTCGCGAATTTCGCCAATCTCGCGCAAAAAGGCTTTTACAACGGCCTCAAATTCCACCGGGTCATTGCGGACTTCATGGTCCAGGGAGGCTGTCCGCTCGGTACGGGGTCGGGAGGCCCCGGCTACGCCTTCAAAGACGAATGCTCGCCCTCGCTCAAGCACGACAAGCCCGGTATACTCAGCATGGCCAATGCCGGTCCCAATACCAACGGCAGCCAGTTTTTCATCACCCACGTCCCTACGCCGTGGCTCAACGGCAAGCATACGGTGTTCGGCGCTATCATCGACGAAACCGATCAGAAAACCGTCAACGCGATCAGACAGGGTGACGTCATCGAATCCATCAGCATCGAAGGGGACAGCGGATCGCTTTTCACCCGGCATGCCGACACGATCACGGAGTGGAATGCCTGTCTTAAAAAGTGAATTTAACCCGGTGTGCAGCGAAGAGGCTCACCGCCACCTTCACCGTGTGCTGAGAGCGAAATGAAGGACAAAACCGTTTACTCGACCGAAAGGGGCGATCTGCGTGAGGGCCGCCCGCGCAAAAAAAGCGAGCGGATGCCCTCCGGGATCAAAAACGACGGTGTAGTGCGCGTGCGCCGCGAAGCGAAGGGAAGAGGCGGCAAGCCCGTAACCGTGATCTTCGGCCTCCCGCTTTCCGAAACCGCTTTCTCCTCGCTCGCCTCGAAGCTCAAGCGTGAGCTCGGCGCCGGCGGTACGGCGAAAGACGGAACGATTGTCATCCAGTGCGACGATACGGAGCGCGTCATCGCCGCACTTGCACGCGAGGGATACGAGGCCAAACGGGCTGGAGGATGATGTGGAGCCGGGCAGCCTCATCCTGCCAGGATTGCCCCGTTCTTTACTCTCCGGAAACAGCCGGTCATCGCAAGCCCCAGCCTCTCCGGAGCATGGCGGTCTCTTTTTTATAGTACCCACTTCTCCATTTCT
>JADFDB010000114.1 GCA_018263175.1 Spirochaetota bacterium | reverse complement strand
CCGCGACATGTCGAATAGACGGTTGAACCTCGAGGTCAGCGTGATAGACACCGGCACCGCGTCGAATGCTCTTGCCCATTACGGCGCGAATGACGTCGATGGCTACGACCTGCTGCCCGCCACGCTCGTCGGCGAGACGATCGACAAGGCGGAAGCCGCCGGGCTCGATTTCAGCCAGTTTGATAACGACGGTGACGGCGAGGTCGATGTGGTGATGGTCGTCCACGCTGGCCCCGGCGAAGAGAGCGGCGCCGATGCTGACACCATCTGGTCGCACGCATGGGACCTCGACAGCGGCAAGGATCTTGGCGATGGGACCGGCTCCCGCATCTACGACGGTGTGACCATAAACGAGTACACGATCCAGCCCGAATACTTTTTGACTCCCGGGGATTCCACGATCGGCGTCTTCACCCATGAGTTCGGCCACGTGCTGGGCCTTCCCGACCTGTACGATACGAGCTACGCGACCGACGGCGTGGGGCAATGGAGCCTTATGGCCGCCGGTTCATGGAACGGACCCGGCATAGACGGCAGCGTCCCTGCACCGCTGCTTGCATGGGAGAAGGCGCGCCTCGGCTGGATCAGCCTCCGGAACGCGTCGTGGCCAGCACCGGCCACCATCCCCTCCCCTCCCGAATCTCTTCCGATACCACTGATCATTTTCGGCATTTTGATCCTTACGGCTTTGTACGCATCGAAAAAAACCGGTACCCGCCGGGCTCTCGCGCCGCTTGTTGCATGCTCGCTCATCCTGGCCCCCGCGATCGGCATGAGGTGCGGTGGAGGTGGAGGTGGGGGCAGTACGAGCCCGCATGTTATACTCGAGGATGTCGATTCATCTGCGGCCGCCGCACGGGTGGCGCTTGGCGACCCGTATGGCGATCAGTACTACCTAATTGAAAATAAACACCGGAAGGCCGGCACCTGGAGCGCTCACCTGCCGGGCGAAGGGCTGCTCGTCACGCACATCGATGATTATATCGTCGATGAACTGTTGCCCTATAATGCGGTAAATTCGTATTCCGACCTTGCGGGAGGTCCCATCCACGGCGTCGGCATCGTCGAGGCGGATGGGGACGATGATCTGTTTATTGCGGGTGGAGACCTGGGCTCGCCGACCGATCCATTCTTCGCGGAAAATAACGATGAACTTACGCCGCTCACCCAGCCGGGAAGCCTGTATAATCGTTACACCAGCACCAACATCTATCCGCGCTCGACGGCTTCGCGCGTGTATATTACCGGAATCAGCGCGATCGGCGAGAGCATGAGCTTCGACTGCGTACGTAAATAGCGGCACCACAGCGGGCAGCGCGCCTCCTCAGGCCGCCCCCTCCCCTCCGATCGCCGCGAGCTCGGTGTCGAAGCTCGCGGATTCCTCCTCGTGCCGGCAGGTAAGCGCGTCAAGCTCCTCGTAGAGCGCATCGATACGCTCAGCGCGGTCGTGTGCCGATTTTGAAAGCGCAACGATGCGCGCGCCGTCGCCCGCGCTCGAGGCCTCGACGAGGTCGTCGTGCTCGCGTGCCGCGGCCGCTTCTTCCGCGGCGATGGCCTTCTCGATTTCAGCCATGCGGTTTTCGACCGGCTTCAGCTCCTTTGTGCGGCGCGACTGGATCTCGGAGCGCAGGCGGCGCAGCTCCTTTTTATTGGTAACGGGCCCATCCGCGCGCGCGGCCGCCGTTCGCATGCTGTCCGGTGAATCCTCGTCCTCCCATCCCACCTTTTCGAGAAAATCCCGATAGCTTCCCTCGTACACCGAAACGCGGCCGCGCTGAAAGGCCACGATGCGCGTCGCGAGCGCGTGGAGGAACATCTCGTTATGCGTCACCATGACGATGGCGCCGTCGAAATCGTCGAGCGCCTCCAGAAGCGCGTCGCAGGACTCCATGTCGAGATGGTTGGTGGGCTCGTCGAGCAGCAGCAGGTTCGCGGGCGCCGCGATGACCTTTCCGAGGAGCACCCTCGCCTTCTCGCCGCCGGAGAGCACGCGCACCGGCTTGAGCGCCTCGTCCCCCTGGAAGAGCATGGCCCCGCAGATGCTGCGGGCCGTCTGCCGGTCGGCCGCGGCGAGACCCGAGAGTATCTCCTCCTCGACGGTGAAGGTGGGACGCAGGTTGACGGTGTTCGTCTGCGCATAATAGCCGGTTTTAAGATGGAGCTGCCCCCCGATCTCCCCCCGAAGCGGCGAGAGTTCGCCGGCGAGCAGTTTTAGCAGCGTGGTCTTGCCCTTGCCGTTTTTTCCGATAACGCAGACGCGGTCGTGCTTCCCGATCGTGATGCCGAAATCCTCTATGAGGTGCGGAGGGCCGCCGGTATATGAAAACGAGAGCTCCGCCGCGTTTAAAAGATGGCGGCCGGGAAAGGGGGCGTAGTTGAACGAGAACTCGAGCGTCCTGATCTTCTCGAGCTTATGGAGGCGCTCCCTTTTCTCGAGGGTTTTGACGCGCGACTGCACGAGGTTGCCCAGGCGCGCCTTCGCCCTGAACCGCGAAATAAAGAGCTCCGTCTCTTTGCGCTTCTTCTCGTCGTTCTGCCGCGTCTTCTCGTGGATCTCCTCTTCCTTTGCGATCTGCTCGTAGAGCTTGCCGGTGCTTCCCCGGATCTTCCGTATCTTTTTCCGGTGTATGCCCATCGTGTGCGTGGTGACCCCGTCCATGAACGAACGGTCGTGGGTGATGAGCATGAGCTCCCCCTTCCATTCGTTCAGAAAGCGGGATAGCCAGCGGATCGACGCGATGTCGAGGTAGTTGGTGGGCTCGTCGAGAAGGAGCAGATCCGGCGCCGAAAGGAGCGCCTTGGCAAGGTTGAGCCGCACCTGGAAGCCGCCGGAGAGCTCCCCCGGCGCGCGGCGCATGTCGTCCGCGCCGAAGCCCAGGCCGGCGAGGACCTTCTCGGCGCGCCAGCGGTCCGCGCGCTCTTCCTCCGGCAGGCCCAGGCATGCCTCGTCGATCGCCGACGCCCCGGCGAAGAAAAGGTGCTGGCTGACGTGCCCCACCGAGTAATTTTTCGGCAGCGCTATAACGCCCGAGTCGGGCTGCTCCTCTGCGATTACCAGCCGGAAGAGCGTGGTCTTCCCGTGGCCGTTGCGCCCCGTAAGCCCGACGCGTTCGCGCGGATTGATGGAGAAGCTCACCTCGTCGAAGAGGACGACCGATCCGTACGATTTGCTGAGGTTTTCGACGCGAAGCATGGCACTCCCGGAATGAAATTGATGCGGTGAGCCCGTACCCTTAAACCCGGGCTCAATCGAAAATAATGGTCTTGTTTCCGTTTACGAAAATCTTGTCTTCAAACGCGAGCTTGAGTGCCCTCGCCAGCACCACCTTCTCTCCGTCGCGTCCGGCCTGCTGCATATCGTCGACGCTGAAGGTGTGGCCCACCGGTATCACGCTCTGTGCGATAATGGGCCCCTCGTCCAGGCTGTGGTTCACGAAATGCGCCGTCGCGCCGATGATCTTCACGCCCCGCTCATAGGCCTGCCTGTAGGGGTTCGCCCCTATAAAGGCCGGGAGAAACGAATGATGGATGTTGATGATGCGGTTCGGAAACCGGTCGACGAAGGAGTGGCTGAGGACGCGCATATACTTGGCCAGCACGATGTATTCGGGCGCGTGCAGGTCGATCACCTTCAGAATGGCGTCCTCGTGTTCCTCGCGGCTCATCCCCTCGTGCGAAACGCAGTGAAAGGGGATCTCGAACTTTTCCGCGAGCTCGCCGAGATCGTTGTGATTGCTCACCACGGCGAGTACGCGCGCGTTGAGCTCGCCGTACCGGTGCCGCAAGAGCAGGTCGCCCAGACAGTGGTGTTCCCTGGTCGCCATGATGACGACGTCCTTGCGGCGCTTCTCCGAAAGCGTGATCCTCGTGTCCTCGGGAAGCGAGGCGTGCAGCTCGCCGAGCACGGTCTCGCGGTCGAACTCTCCGGCGAACTCAGTACGCATGAAAAAATGGAGCGTCTCCCTGTCCACGAATTCGTGGGTGCTCGTGATGTTGAGGCCTACGCGGAAGAGCACGCCGGTTATGGCATGCACGAGCCCCGTGCGGTCTGCGCAGTCGATGCGGAGTATATGCGTTCTGTCCATACCAGTACCAACGGGCATCGTTGTTACAGCAGTCCCTCTTTTCGTCAAGCGAAAAGAGGGTATCAGGCGCGGAGCATGCCGCAGAGCCGCTGGGCCATGGCCGCCGCGGCGTCGGTTGTAAACGCCCGGCGCACCGCCGCGTCGAAAAAGAGCTCCGCCGAAGGAGGGAACTCGTCGTCGCCCGCGTAGTACGCGAGTGAGATCCCGAGGTCCCCGATACAGCGCACCCGCGCGCCGAGATCGCCCGCGGCGAACGGCTCGCATCCGAGGCGGTCCAGGCGGGAGCGCAGCAGGTCGAGCCTGTTTCCGATCGCCGCGGCGAGCGGAACTACCGTGCGCGAGCAAAACGGCTCCCAGTAGAATTGACCGCCCGGCAGGTCGCGAAACGACAGCAAAGAACCGCCCGCAGGCAATGGAGCGGCGCAGAGCAGATACTGGAGGACGAGGAGATGGTCGACCGGATGTGCGGGCTCGCCCGAACCTGCCTGAGCGGCCGAGCTATACGGCGGCAGGATAACAAGTTCGCTCCCGAAGGCGGCGACGGCTATCTCCCCGTTTATTCCGGGGGGCATGAGCCCGAGCAAAGTGCAGCGCGCGGACATTTCGACCGCCGGAAGCTGTTCAGCCGCCCGTTCGATCGCAATGCGGTCGGCCCTGGCCCGGTTCGAATCCACCGAAAGGGCCTCAGCGCAAGGGGCGCGCGGCGCGCCGTGCGATGGACGGAAAGAGACTGCGGTCGGTATGCGGGAGGAAGAGCGCGGCCGTGTAGTGGTCCATGTAGCGCGGGTCGCCGCCGGGGTCGATGTAGGTCATACGTCGCGCGAGATCACGCTGGGACGCCCGGTGCTTTCCGGACACGAGCAGGCGGTACGATCCGGAAAGCGACGCGTTGCCGACATAGGAAAAGCGTTCGCGCGGGATGTCGGGGAGGAGACCTATCGCCACCGCGTTTTCGATGTCGAGCGTCCTGCCGAAACCGCCCGCGATATAGATACGCGCTATGTCGTTAAACGATATCCCAATGTTCCCGAGCATGAGCGCGGAGGCGGCGTGTATGGCCGCCTTGGCGCGCACGATGTTCTCGATGTCGATTTCGCTCACGTGGACCGGCGCGCCGCCGAAGGGGCCGCCTGCGAGTATATACAACGCCCGCCGCCCCTCTGCGGCAATGCGCGCCGTATCCCGCGTTCGATCGAGTCTTCCCGCCGGGTCCAGCCATCCGGAGAGAAAGAGCTGTGCGACGAGGTCGATCATCCCCGAGCCGCAGATGCCGCGTGCCTCTCCATCCCCCAGAATAGAAAACGAGGGCTCGCCGTTCGCCGGGTCCACCCGCACCGAATTGATGGCACCCGGCGCCGCCCGCATCCCATATTCGATGCCGCCGCCCTCGAAGGCCGGCCCCGCCGAGCAGGCGCAGGTGATGAGGAAGTCCCGATTGCCGATGACGACCTCCCCGTTTGTTCCGACATCGATGAAAAGCGATATCGCCTCCGCGTCCGACGCAAGCTCCGTACAGAGGACGCCCGCGGTAGTGTCGCCCCCCACATAGGAGCCCACACACGGCGAGAAGAACACCGGCGCGCCCGGAGCGATTTCGATGCCGATTTCCCCGGCCCGGTAAACCGGCACATCGAGCAGGGTCGGCGTGTAGGGGGCGAGGCGGATATGCTCGGGATCGAGCCCGAGCGCGAGATGCGTCATGACGGTATTGCCTGAGATAACGGCCGATGTGATGCCGCCGGCGTCGATGCGCGCTTCGAGCGCCGCCGCGCGCACAAGCCTGTTGATGGCGGTGAGCGCGGCCGTACGGAGGGCTTCGAGCCCGCCCTGGCGGCCGGCGTAGTTGATGCGGCTGATGACGTCGAGACCCATCGCTATCTGGTCGTTATACGCGCTCTTGATGGAGAGCACGGCCCCCGACTGCGTATCGGCGAGCGCGACGGCGACGGTGGTGGTGCCAAGGTCCACGGCGATGCCGAGGCCGGTCGGCGCCGGTCTTCCGGCTGCAACGCGCACGATTCGGTCCCGTCCGGATTCGCCGGTAATGGCGACGCTGATGCGCCCTTCGTCGCCGCGGAGCGCGCCGGCAAGAGAGCGCGCGACCGGCAGCGGGCACTCGATATCGGGGCCCATGCCCCCGGCCGCGAGCGCTCTGTTGAGCCGCCCGAGGTCCGAAAGGCCGTCTTCCCCGTCCGGCGGCGGGACCACGCAATCGACCGTCCGGACCAGCGCACCATCCGGAGCGACCGGTTCGATTTCGTCGCCGGCGGAGACCTCCCCGGTGTTCGTTCGGGAGCGCTCCGGGATTTCAATCACACAGTCGACGCCGGCGACATACGAGCGACAGGCCGGCGTATAACCGGCGGCTGCGTCCTCGGGATCGACGACGGCGGTCGCGTCGATCTTCACGGTTCCGGCGACGACGCGCACGAGGCATTTGCCGCAGGTTCCGTTGCCGCCGCAGGGAGCGGCGAGGTCCTCTCCGGCGCGTCGGGCCGCGTCGAGCAGATCCATCCCCTCCCCGATCTCCACGGTGCGGCCGGAGGGGAGAAAGCTTATGCGCGGCACTGAAGCCTCGTCTTTACGAAGCCCTCTATGTCCGCGGCCTCCTGCGGTCCCACGAGGACCTTCCAGCCGGGGAGCTTCTCCTCGAGCTCGCCGCTTATCTGCGACACGTAGCCCGGAATGACGATCTGCCGCGTGCCGACGCGCTCGGCGAGGCCCGCTTCCGCGATGAACTTCGAAACCGTCTCCGCCGAGAATTTTCCGGCGGCCCAGGCGGTCAGCACGCTCATGCCCTCACATTCCGGCACGACAAGCCAGGCGCTCGTGCCGCTGTTCTCGATCTCGCCCGACACCACGAAGTAGGTGAGCGAGAAGTTGGTGGTGAGGAAAACAGGTGAATCGGCCGTCGGTTCGCCGATCGGGTAAATGCCCGGCTCGACCTGTATGGGTTTCTGCGGATCGGTGAAGATGTTCAGCCGCAGCGTCATGATGACCGAAAGCTCGGCCGCGTCGAAAGCAGGAAGCACGACGATGCCACCGTACTTCGTCACCTCGGTGACAACCTGCGCCACGACGTCGAGCGGATCGCCCGCCTCAACCCAGCGGATGAAG
>JADFDB010000113.1 GCA_018263175.1 Spirochaetota bacterium | reverse complement strand
GACAGGCCTAATTTCCACGCCATCGGCGCGTCGATCATGCTCGAGATCGACGGCTCGACCGAGGAATTCATCACCGGGAGCCGGTTCGTCCACTGGGGCGGCGTGGGCACCATGCTTAACCTCGATGGCGGCAGGGGCGCCGAAATCCTTAAAAAAGCGAAAGCCTCAGGAGCGACAATCACCTGCGATTTTATCGCCCCGCAGCCGGGCACCCTCGAGGCCATTAAAAGCGTACTCCCGCATGTCGACTACTTCATGCCAAGCCTGGAAGAAGCGATGTCGATCGCCGGCACGACAACGCCGGAGGACACCGCGCGCTACTTCCTCGATTGCGGTCCGGGCGCCTGTATCTTCAAATGGGGTGCGAAAGGCTCGCTCCTCGCCCTGCGCGACGGCATCAAACGCATACCGGCCTTCAGCGTGGACGTGCTCGACACCACTGGCTGCGGCGACGCCTACTGTGCCGGCTTTATCGCCGCGCTTTCGAAGGGGCGAGACCTTGAAGAATCATGCCGCTTTGCGACGGCCGTATCGGCCCTTGTGGCGACCGGGCTTGGAAGCGACGCTGGAGTGGTCAGTTACCAGGAGACTGAAAAGGCAAGGGGGGCAATGACGACACTCGAGTGAGTACCTGATCAGCCGCCCGGACTTTGTGACAAGCGGCCCTCATCCCCGGCGCTTCGCGCCACCCCGGTTACGCGCGGCGCGAGGCCTTCCAGCGCGCGAACGCGGCGATGGCGTCGCTCGGCATCCTGGTCGCCCACCCGTTCGTCATGCGGTGGAAGAAGTACAGGAGCCTTGCCATCACGCCAGGAATGATAAGGAACTTCCCCCGCCGTATGCCCCTCACCACGGAGCGCGCGACGGTTTCGGGCGAAAGCAGTCCCGCGAACGACTTCACCATTCTCGTCTCGGGCGGTATGGTCGCCGTCTCCCATTCGAGGAAGGGCGTCTTCACCTCGGGCGGGCACACGACCGATACGACGATGCGGTAGCGCTTTAGCTCCGCTCGGAGGCACTCGGCCAGTCCCACGACCGCGTATTTGGAGGCGGCGTAGGCGGTGTAGCCGTACATGCCGATGAGCCCCCCCTCCGATGACATCAGAACGATCGCCCCGCCCTTCTCCTTCATGTGCGGCAGGGCCGCCGCGACCGTTTCGCGCACGCCATAGACGTTCGTCTTCATGATGGCGTCGAAGGTTTTCGCGGAGATGTTTTCGAACACGTCGGCGGCGCCGATGCCCGCGCTTGCGATGAGCACATCGGGGGCCCCGAAGGATTTCACTGCACGGTCGAACTTGCGCGCGACATCCCGGGGATTCGCCACGTCCATGCGCACCATATCGATCGTTTGCGCCCCGTCGCGCCGCCGCTTTTCTATCCGTTTGCCGGCGCGCTTCATCTTCTTTTCGTCGCGCGCGAATATGACGATGTTCGCTCCCCGCTCGAAGAGCAGCTCCGCCGTCGAGAGCCCGATGCCGCTCGAGCCTCCCGTAATGAAGACCTTTCGGTTCGTAAAATCCTTCATATGCTCCTCTCGTGCTTCCCTTTATTTCCCGGCACGGTGCGCTCCCGGTCGTTCCTCATCTCATTTGATGGCACTGAATATGCGTTCGGCCCCGGCCATCCATCGCTCGAAGGTCCGGGAATTCCACGTTACCGGATAACCGCGGTAATGAGCGTACACCTTTGTTCCCATGGAGGTCGCCCTGTTGAGCTTCAGCAAAAGTCCGGGCCGGGAAATTCCGTTCACCAGTGTCTTCATCATGGTGCGCGGGTCAGGCGCGAAGAATATTCCGTTTATCGACGGCGTGAGCATCTCACCGCTCAGAATGTCTTTTCGGATCAGAAAGGCGAGCTCCTCGTGCGAGAGGTTCTGTAAGATGTCCTTCAGCGCGCCGAGCGCTGCGAGGTTCGCCCCGCGGCCCGATTCGACGAACCAGCGGCGGTTGTACGTCCACAGTACGTCGATGCCGGCATCGCCCCTCAGCGAGGCCTCCGCGATAGTCTGCGCGGCAAACATCGCTCCGACCAGCCCCGCCCCGACTCCGCATCCGGTAGTCGGGATGACCTGCCCCGCCGCGTCCCCGATGGCGAGGAAGCCGGAGGCGACAAGCGACCACGGCGAGCGCCCCACCAGCACGCTCCCCGCGCCCTTTCGGAATTCTCGTTTCGTAATCGCCGGATACGAGGCGATGATTTCCTTTATAACGGCGGCAGGATCGACCCGACCCGGTTCGTCTTTTACGCCGCCGCCCACATCGATCGTTTCGTCATCGTGCAGGTGTGTCCAGAAATACCCTTTGTGCGCGCCGTAACGGTAGTGGTCCGGGATGCCGCCGGGACCGAGCTTTTTTCTGTCGAGCGCGCGCACCGTTCTGCACGCGTAGGCGAGGTCGCCCGCCTCGAACGGTCTCTCCAGGGACCCGGAGGCCGAAAGAAGCGTGCGCAGCGCCGAGGCAATACCGGTCGCATCGACCGTAACGTCGGCACGGACATTGACCATTTTGCCGCTTTTCAGTTCCCTTGCCCGCAGTCCCTCGATCCGTATCTTTCCGAGCCCGCCGGCCATCTGTCCCAGAAGTCCCACGGCCTCATACCCAAAGCGCATCTTCGCCCCGGCCTTTTGGGCCTCGTTACGCAGCATCTCATCGAGCGCGATCCGGTCGGTGAGGATATAGCCGAACTCGACATCGGCGACCGTTTTGCATGAGAAGTCGGGCGCCCAGATCTGCAACGGGTTGACGACGTGCCTCTCGAAGAGCCCCTTGCCCGATGGGCTTTTCTTGACGAGCCGTCCACGATAGTCCCCGGCTTGGATCACGGGCATATCGAAACCCGCGTCGCGGAGCGCACCGTATTCGATCGCGTCGGACCAGTCGTGGGCCTTCGCGCTTTTCTTCCGTTTATCATATACCGTAACCTGCATCCCGGCGCGCGCGAGATCGCGCGCCAGGAGGAGCCCCGCCGGGCCCGCACCGGCGATTACGACCGAAAAGGTCTTTTTCTTCATTGGTAAATCCTCCTCCCTTCTGATTCGAACGACGCACGCGTTCGAGCCGCCGTCTCATAATTCATTAAGCACAATGCGTTTGTGTCAATCATTACCTTACAATGGCCCCAATAAAATTGTCACACGACCTTACGACGCCCGTCTCCTGGGTTCAGCGCTAATAATTTATCAGGTACTATGGGCGCTTATAGTATATTGCATCGTTCCATAGTCTGAGGGTATTGGATTTCTTTCTGCCGCATTCGGGGGAAACCGGTTGAATCCCGGTTATGAGGCAGCTCTGATGTACGCACCACCATACGATGTTAAAGGCATCGCTATCAACGATCCTGAGTTTATTTTCGCCTGCCTCGAACACACAGGGCAAATCACCCTATCTGCCCTTAGCTCTCGAAGCGAATGCGCAATTCCTTTGTCCAAAACAAAAATGCATGACAGCCCGACCGACATCCGGAAAGACGGTGAGGAGCACTATCTCGCCTCGTTCACCGTTTCCGACGACATGTTCCTCTGCAAGCAGCTCTTTATGTATGGGCGCGATGTCGAAATCGTCGCGCCTCCGGAATTACGGAAGACGATGGTCCGCATGCTGAAGGAAAGTCGGTCGGTGTATCACCGGTCACGGTGATTGTTATTCAGCGCTTTACAAATCAGAAACGGCCGCCGGCGTCTGAGGGGAGGATGAGTGTACGCGTGCTTTACGTGACACGGTTGATCTTTCCGGGGTTTTGATGCACGCCAGGAGGGAATCGAACCCCCGACCCACAGCTTAGAAGGCTGTTGCTCTATCCGACTGAGCTACTGGCGCGTATTCGGGGTGATAGGATTCGAACCTACGACACCCTGGTCCCAAACCAGGTGCGCTACCGGACTGCGCTACACCCCGTACTACTCAAACCTGATACATCCCGTGAAAAACCGTGTCAACAGTATTTTTCGCGGATGAAAAGCTGAATCGGCGAATCCAGTTTTCGTTCGCTGAAGGAAGGGGTTCCTGATACAAGCTGACTGCCTCACTCATGAAAGTCGTCCCCACTCTTCCTCGATAAGCCCGCGGATATGGCGGATGAACGCGTTCTTCGCGACGCGTACGACCTCGCTCTCGCGGCGGAGCTTCACTTCGATCTCGTCGTCCTTGAAGAAGCTCTTGCCCACGGTAACGCGAATGGGCATGCCGATGAGGTCCGCGTCCGCGAATTTTACGCCCGGGCTCGCCTTTCGGTCGTCGAAGAGCACCTCGATACCCGCGTTCATAATCATGTCGTAGATCTCATCGACGGCGGCGATCTCGTCGTCCGATTTGGCGATACCGACCAGGTGCACCTGAACCGGGGCGACGGTCATGGGCCACACGATGCCTCTGCCATCGTTGTGCTGTTCGATGACGGCCGCCATGGTGCGGTTTACGCCGATTCCGTAACAGCCCATGATGGGATGCACGGCCCTGCCGTTTTCATCGAGCACGGTGAGGTTCATTGACTTCGTATATTTGTATCCGAGCTTGAAGATGTGCCCGACCTCGATCCCCTTGCGCTCGTCCAGCGCCGCGCCGCATTTAGGGCACTCATCGCTTTTTATGGCTGAAGTGATGTCGGCCTCCTCGTTCAGGGCGAAATCCCTGCCGGGATTGACGCCCGCGTAGTGCCTGTCCTTCTCGTTGGCCCCGGTGATCGCGTTGTGCTTCGCCCGTACCGAAAGGTCAAAAACGGTGCGTACCGGCTTTTTCGCAATCGGCCCCGCGAAGCCTACCGGCGCCGAGGTGACCTCCTCGACCACCGAATCGGGAGCGAGCTCCACTTCGAGCGCGCCGAGGGCGTTTTTAAGCTTCACTTCGTTGATCTCCCGGTCGCCGGGCACCACCGCCATGACGGGCCTGCCGTCGGCGAGATACACGATGCTCTTTAAAAACTCGTCGGCTCCGCGGTCGAAAAAAACCGCAAGCTCGTCGATGGTCTTCACGTTCGGCGTGTCTACGGCATGCAGTTCCTCCATTTTTTCAACGTGCGCCGCCTGGGGCCGCCGGTACTCGGCGCGCTCCTGATTGGCCTTGTAGCCGCACGCGGCGCAGAGCAACAGCACCTCCTCCCCCACCTCGGAAGCCACCATGAATTCCTCGGAGTTACTGCCCCCCATGGCGCCCGTATCCGCCTCGACCGGGATGGTCTCGATACCGCACCGGCTGAATATGTTCCGGTAAGCCGTGCGCATTGCCTGGTACGAACGCTCCAGGCCCTCCTCGTCCATGTCGAAGGAATAGGCGTCCTTCATTATGAATTCCTTACTGCGCATTACGCCGTAGCGCGGACGAATCTCGTCGCGGAACTTGGTGTTGATCTGGTAGGCGTTGAGCGGAAGGTCGCGGTACGACGAAACGATGGATCGAACGGCGGCGGTGAAGGCCTCCTCGTGCGTGGGGGCCAGTGCGTACTCGAGGCCGTTGCGGTCCTTAATGCGGATCATCTCCTTGCCCATGGCCTCCCATCGGCCCGACTCCTTCCAGAGCTCGGCGCTGGTGAGCTCGGGCATCAGAAACTCGAGCGCACCGGCGCGTTCCATCTCCTCGCGAACGATTTCGGTGATTTTGTGAAGGGCCCTGAAGCCGAGCGGCAGGTAGAGGTACATGCCCGCGGATTCCTTTCTGATAAGACCGGCCCTGAGCATCAGCCGGTGGCTCATCACCACGGCGTCGGAAGGGTCTTCCCTGAGGGTCGGCACGAGATATCGGGTGAATCTCATAATTGCTTTCGCGCTCCTTTTAATCTTCTACTCTGCTTATATAAGGGTGGTATAATTGACAAGAACAAATTCCGGCATGGCCATCGCCGGCAGGTTGGAAATCATCACCAACCGCGTCAACATCCTGTCTCCGAAGATACGCGAGCGCGAAATCACGCCTGGACTCGCTCTCGGCGACGCCCGCGAAGAATCGCGTGATCGCGTTTTCCTGAATTTTTACCGGGTTAATAAAAGCCGGTTGCGGACGACGGGCGGCAGCGGGCTCGGGAATTCCCTCGTCAAACACGCGGTCGATTTGCCGGGCTGGAAGATCACCGCAAGCTCAAGCGATACGGGAACTATGTTTAAGGTGGAGAGGCCCTTCGCGGGCTGAGTACCCGATCCCTCAACTCACGAGATAGTAGGCGAGCGCCGACAGGGCGGCTGCACAGGGAATGGTGAGTATCCAGGCCCACACTATCTGCCCGGCCACACCCCACCGAACAGCCGAAAGCCGGCGGAGCGATCCTACTCCCATGATGGACCCGGTGATGGTGTGTGTCGTGCTTACGGGCACGCCAAGGGCGGACGATATGAAAATGCTCACAGCCGCGCTCGATTCGGCGCAGAAACCATCGACAGGCCTGAGCTTGGTCACTTTCTGCCCCATGGTCTTGACTATGCGCCAGCCGCCAAACAGGGTACCGAGAGCGATAGCCGCCTGGCACGAGAGGACAACCCATAACGGAATATGAAAAGTTTCTCCCAACATCCCTTCGCTGAACAACAGAACCGCAATTATTCCCATGGTCTTCTGGGCGTCGTTCCCGCCATGACCGAGGCTGTAGAGTGCCGCCGAGAAAAGCTGGCCCTTTCTGAACAGGTGATCCACCTGCATCGGAGCGAAATTCCTGAAGGCCCGGTAGACGAGGGCGCCTATCAGCGTACCGAGAACAAACCCCAGCATGGGCGATATGAAGATGAAGGCCACCGTCTTTCCGATACCCGAACAGACCAGCGACTTCCATCCAGCCTTGACGAGCGAGGCGCCGATCAGGCCGCCCATAAGCGCGTGGGACGAGCTGGTTGGCAGCCCAAAATACCAGGTGATGATATCCCAGGCACAGGCCCCGAAAAGGGTGCCGAATATAACACCGGGATCGATAACGGCCACATCGACGATCCCCTTGCCGACGGTGTTGGCCACATGCAGGCCGAAGAAAAGGAACGCGATAAAGTTGAAGAACGCGGCCCAGATTACGGCGTATCGCGGCGAGAGGACGCGCGTCGAGACGATGGTCGCTATCGAGTTTGCGGAATCGTGAAATCCGTTAAGAAAATCGAAAAACAGAGCAAGCGCTATGAGCAGCAGTACCGTCGCGGTCATGTCTATGCCTGCTTGACGAGGATGGTCTCGACAATATTGGCGACGTCTTCGCATTTGTCGAGCACCGTTTCGGCCCCCTGAAAAACCTCTTTCCATTTAATGAGAAAAATCGGGTCCGTGGCTTCGTCGAAAAGCTTGCTGATGACGAAATCCCTGAGCTGGTCCCCGGAATTCTCGAGCCGGTTGACCTCGATGCAATCATCGAGGATTGCTGCCGGCTTTTTGCTGTCGCGCAGCCCCTTGACCGCCCTTGCGAGCACCGTTACGGATTTTTCTATTATATCGGCGAATTGGATTAAATGGGAATTGCCGCCCGAGAGCCGGTAC
>JADFDB010000112.1 GCA_018263175.1 Spirochaetota bacterium | reverse complement strand
AGCGCCAGAAACTGAATGCGGTCCTGGATGAACACCGGATGGAGCAATCGGGACTTGTTTCGGGCGACGACCGCGAGCGGCTCGGACGGCTCCTCGCCGTCGACATCCTGATTGTGGGGTCCTACGTGTATGAGGGCGACCGTGTGAAAGTCAGCGGGCGCTATACGGACGTCAGGACCGGTGAAATAAAAGGGACCTTTTCGTACCACCTTGGTGAAAAGAGTAAAAGCGTTACCGGCACCGGTAAAGTCGAAGAGGAGCCGGCCAGCTGCGAACCCTACGAGAAAAAGATCGAGCCCCATATGCGCGACCTGCGTACGCCGGCCATGGTTGAAAAGGCGGTGGACGTCGCCATAACGATCCCGTTCACCATGAAGTGCCGGCATGTGCACCGGGATATCATGGGGACCTTCGCGCGTGGCGGATTTTATCCCGACAGGTATGTTCGCTTTCTGCACGACGCGGTGGTCGCCATACCCGACCCGGAGGAAATGGAGCGCAAAAGCTCGGTGTTCTACTATTACCAGAGCGATGATAAAATCGACGAGCGGGAATGGAACACGGGGCTCCTTTCAATGAAAAACGCGAACGAGCGGGTCATACGCAATATCGTGTTTTTCATACTCAACAGGGGCCATCAGCAGGATGAGCGGGTCTTAATGATACGAATCGACATGCTCATGGGACTCGCCGCAACCGGGGCCTTCGGGAGACCCATCCCGCTGACCCAGGACCAGATGTTTCAGATTATCGTGCGCGTGGGCTCCCCGGTCGAAACGACACGTAACATCCGACTTTACCTGCTTGAAAAATACGCGCCCTCCATCCAGAAGGACAAGAAAAACCTGTCGTTCCTTCTGTCATTCTCCGAGAAGTCGCTGATCTCCGAGGAAGACCAGGCTTCGCGCCACAAGTTTTACCGGAACATCGGCGATATCTTCGCCGCCGCGGATCCCGAGGGAAAGAATGACCTGTGCCTGCAGCTGGTGCGGTTTATGAGCGAGATGCACAACCGCCACGGAAAGGATGACGCGGCCGAGCTGCGGGCGCTGTCTCTGGAGCTGTCACCATGGTTCTGTCACGCCGTAACGCAGGTAAGAAGGGATTATCGCCTGAAGTCGGCGGTCGGCATTCTGCAGAAATACGATATTAAATGCAGACCGTGAAAGAATGAGTTAGGGCGTATACACGACCACCCGGTTCTTCCCTTCCTTCTTCGCCATGTAAAGCGCGTAGTCGGTGCGTTTTATCATCTCATCAAAAACGGCCTCTACGTTTTCAGCCCGCTTTTCGGTCTTCTCGAAGGTATAGGCGCAGACGCCCAGACTCGCACTGAGCTCGACCTTCTGCTCGCCGAAGGCCATCGGCTTCTCCCTCAAGGAAGAGCGTATGCGTTCGGCGACGCGTATGGCCCCTTCGCGGTCGGTGCGCGGCAGGAAGACGAGGAACTCCTCGCCGCCGTAACGGCCCAGCAAGTCGTACTCCCTGCACGAATCCTGAAGGCGCCGGGAGAACTCGGTGAGCACCACGTCGCCGGCCAGGTGGCCGTGGGTGTCGTTGATTGCCTTGAAGTTGTCGGCGTCGACGAGGATGGTCGCCGCGCTCGCGCCCTCTCGCGATGCGCGGTTGATCTCCTTCAGGATGCCGTCGAAGAGGGATCGTCGGTTGAGGATTCCGGTGAGCGGATCCTCCCTGGCGAGCTTCATGAGGCGCTTCTGGTTGTTGATGAGCTTGTTCTCGAGCTGGATGATGCGCATTCCCACGCGGGCGCGCGCGGCGAGCTCGGTCTCGTCGAAGGGTTTGGCGATGTAATCGTCGGCGCCGGCGTCCAGGGCCTGCACCAGGTCCTCCTTGCGGTTGCGGGAGGTGAGCACGATCATGTAGATGTAGCGCGAAAGTTTGAGCTTGCGCGCCCTGCGGCAGAGCGTGAGGCCGTCCATCTCCGGTAGGATCCAGTCGACCACGGCGAATTGGATGCGGTCGTTCTTTATGAAGTCGAGGGCCGTGGCCCCGTCACCGCAGGTAAGCACCTCGAATCCCATCCCGGCGAACACCTTTTTGACCACCTTCTGCACGAAAGGATCGTCTTCAACAATCAGCATTTTCATGGTTCACCATCGTTCTATCAATAATTTGTCGCGTAACCGCGGAGACGCCCCGCCGGTTTCTATCCGAATAACGTATGGCGCTATTGAACATGGTCGCGCCCTCAAAGGCAAATACAATTTGGGCCGTGAAACAAGAGATGTGCCCTCTGGTCTACGGCCACTTTTCAACTCATCCCCCCGGCCCCCTTCTCTTCGGAGAAGAAAAGGGGGCGCACTGCGGATCGAGCTTGTTGGCTGGGTTCTTCTCTCTTTCGTTCAAAGACAGGAACCAGGCGGTAACCTCTGCGGCTTGAGCTCGTCGGCGGGATCCCCCCTCTCTTTCGTTCAAAGAGAGGGGGTTAGGGGGTGAGTTGGCCTGGCGCCGGAAGGCGCGGGGATTCGTCCCGTCAAATTATGCTTGCCGAATGAGCACAATGCAACGATCATTTTGTCCATGACCTGGCGAACCGGACAAGCTGGCGCCGCGCTCCTTGTGCTTCTCGCATTCGGTGTCCTCGCGCCGCGCGCGGCGTACCCGGTCGCCTATGAGGCCTCCACTCTCCACAATGCGGTCTCCCGCAGCGAGACGGTGCGGGGGCTCTTTGCCGAGCGATGGAAGCTCATCCTGGAGCGCAACCCGTGCGTCGATCTCTACGGCCGCATCAACTGGATACCGGCCTTCAAGGTCAATACCGTCACGATGACCGGCGAGGAACGCACCGTCCCCATGACGCTGGTGCGCACCTACGGCAGCCTGAGCATCATTTTGCCGGTCGGACCGCGCAAACCGGTCGAACCCACAGTGCCCGACGCAGGAATCACACACGATTCCGGCACCAACCAAACGCCGGAGCCCCCGGCCTCCCCGCCGCATAAGGAAGGCTTCGCGCTCGGCTTCACCGCGACCGGCTTCCATTACGGATTGACCCGTCAGACCACCGTCAACCGAGGCAACGCCGGCTCCGAGACCGTCACCGACTACAAGTACAGCCAGTTCTTCGACGACATCCTGGCGCTCTCCGTGCTCTACCGGCCGTACTTTCATGTACATGGCGGCGTGATCGTCAACAACCAGATCGAACCGAACGACGACGGCACCATGGACTACACGGACAAATCGGAGCTCACCACGCGCTGGTTCGTTTCGTCCGAGCTTTTCGATTTTCTTACCACCACCGCCACCGCACTCAACGACGAGGTCGAGTCCTTTTCGGTGGAACTCGCGATCACCGGGCTTGCGGGGCTTTTAACCGGGCCCATAGGCCCCTCGGTGCCCCGCTTCACGCTGGTCGGCAAAAGAACGGCGCTCTACAACGACGAGCCCTGCGACGCCGTGTGGGTGCGAAGCGCGACCGCGCGCGACGGAATAACGCCGAAAAGCGCGACCCTCTCCGACAATCTGAAAGAGCGCGCCGCGCTCTATACCCTGGGGCTCCTGATCGAAGAGAACTACGGAAACAGGATATTTTTCGACGTGTACGCCGAGGCGCAGAGGCCGTCCGGGCGCCTGATATCGAAAACGGACGGTGCGCAGATCGAGGTTTCGCCGCTACGCGAGGCGCGCGTCTCGCTCGGATACAATTTCTTCGCCGGTGCGGCCGCGCCGCTTTCGAACTTCAGGCTGCTGCTTTCGGGCGGAGCGAGCCGTTACTGGGACGTCGCCGCACCCCTGCACCGGGAACGGGGAGATGGATACCTTCTCTATGGCGGCTTCGGCTCGCTGAAGCTGGAGGCCTCCTGGATCGGCATGGAGCTCCGCGCCTCATACAATCATTCGGTGGAACTGCACCGGCTCGTGGAGTGCGCCGAAAAGGCCGTGCTCGAGGGAAGTTTTTTCGCGAGCATTTAGCTATGGTATACATGGAATGCACATGAACGGCAAAGGAGTATGCGTGATACTGCGGCGTTTCGGGCCGGGAGCGCTCGTGCTGCTCCTCGCGGGATGTTCGTACGTTATGGACTCAATAGAAGGCGCGATCACCGCTCGCTCGTCGTTCTCGATCGAGGCGGAATATTCCGGCGGAGTGGTTACGATCCGATGGGATGAAAGCCCGGGATTCGGCGATTTCGCGGGATTCGAGATCTATACCGCCGGAGATGAATACGACGACTACAACCTGCTCGCCAGCCGCTTCGAGGACGAGAGCGGGGCGGATGTTGGAACGGGCGATTATGAAGGACTGGACAGCTCATCTACCCGAAGCTATTCCTATGCACCGCCATCCGGTACTCATTTTTACCGAGTAGGAATCATCCAGTGGGACGAAGACGCTGATAAACTGACCAGCCGATACGGCCCGGGCTATTTCTATGACCAGAGTGCCTACAACGCGGAAACATCCATCAATAAAATTAGCGGTTACGCAATGGTAACCATACCATAACACTCAGAAACCACTAGTACCTCAGCGCTCCATCATCACCGAGTCGATGAACGCGTCGGTGGCGTCGAGTGCCGCAAACGCGTGGGTCGATGCGTCGGGCTTCACTCTGGCGGTGAAGACCTCGCCGTAGGCCCCTTCGACCTGGGCGCTCACGAAATTATACATCACGCCATTTTTCGTTTCGACCTGGCCGGGCAGTACGACGAAGAACGCCAGCGCCGCGGCGAGCGCCGCCCCCGAGAATGCTCCCGTAAGGGCCCGGAACCTCATCGACTTGTTCCTGCGCGCGAGCACGGCGCCGGACATCTCGTAATTCCAGGCGTCGTCGTCCATCCTGCGCCGTATCTCCGCATGCATGATCGCTTCGACATTCATTTCTTTCATGCCGTTTCACCTCCTTTCAAGGACCGGGCGAGCATCTCGCGCCCGCGCGATAATCTGGACTTTACCGTTCCGGGCCGTATCGAAAGCCGCTCGGCTATTTCGGATTCGCTGTGCCCTGAGGCGGCGAGATCGAGCACCGTGCGGAACTTCTCGGGCAGGGCCCGTATCGACTCCTTCATCCTGCCAATCTCGTCCTCATCCAGAATCCTCCGCGTAAAATCCTCCGCTTCACGATGATCGGCCGCGGCGCGGACGCGCGCGCGCTTCTCCTCCTCGCGCGAAAGTCGCTCCGACATACGGCGGGACTCGTTTCGAGCGATGGTATAAAGCCAGGTGGAAACTTTGGCGTCGTGCCTGAACGCGTCTTTTACAAGGGCGCGGTACGCGCGCAGGTAGGTCTCCTGCACCACATCATCGATGGCCTCGTAAAAGCGCGGGGCCAGGTGCTTCTCTACCGCCGAAAGCACCACACCCTTCGTCTCGCGCACTATCTCGCCGAA
Organism: Spirochaetota bacterium; assembly: GCA_018263175.1. GTDB lineage: Bacteria > Spirochaetota > UBA4802 > UBA4802 > UBA5368 > MVZN01. The sequence continues at coordinate 2,458 of JADFDB010000112.1, read as the reverse complement.
CTCCCTCTCGATCATGCCCGCTGTCTCCGCAATATTCACTTTTTCCCTATCAATGATACCGCATACCGGTCATAAAGGCAAGCCGTCGTCGCGGTGAGACACCCTCTCCGCGACGACCGGCCCTGTGCAATTTACTTCCTTTTGCCGTCGTAGGGACAGTCCGCCCTCATGCCCCGTTTCTCCGAACGCAGCTTCGTCTTCTGCGCCGCGGTGAGCACCTTCTCGATGTCAAGGCGATGCTCGATGCGAAGCACGCGCGTCTCGACCTGGAGATCGGCGAGTTCTTTTAAAACCTTGCGCGCCGCGCCGATATCGACCGAATCCTCGAGGAGTAGCTTTTGAAGCTGGATGTGCTTGGGCGCCATCTTCTCCCGGTAATCGAGGAAGCGCTTCTTATAATCCTGGTTGATGGCGGCGATCTTGTTCATCTGATCGTCGCTGAGTCCCAGCGTGGTCTTCATACGCGCGGGGTCCCCGTAGAAGGGACCACAGCCGTCGACCATCGCGCCGTCGGCCATCATGCCCTTGTGATGCATGCTGCTGCGGCCGCCGCGGTCTCCCTTCTGCGCATACACGGCTTGCCCGCCCGCCATAAGAAGCGCGAGCGCCATTACCGTTACGAGTTTTCCTTTTGCCATTGTGTACGTCCTCCTTATCGAATATACCGCTTAGACCCCTGTTTGCGCGCCATGGTTCCCTTCTCGCCATTTTTCCTTGACTTTTGTGCCGCCATCGGTACACCGGGGTATCCCGGGCGGCGTGCAAGGCGCCTTCCGGGGAACCCTCGCATATAACGGTTGCCCTATGGAACAGAAACTCGAAGCAATCCTCACCGCCGCGACATGGCAAATAAGTGCGGCCCCATCCATCGATGAACTCGAGGCCATACGCGTGAAAGTGCTCGGCCGCAAGGGCGAGCTTACGGCGATATTGCGCACGCTCGGTGAGCTCTCGCCCGAGGAGCGTTCGCGCGTGGGCCAGAAATCAAACCAGATAAAGGCCGCACTCGAGACCCTTATCGAGAGCAGAAAGACCGAGCTCCTCGACTCGCACATCAACGAACGCCTGAAGGAAGAATGGCTCGATGTAAGCCTGGCCGCACCGGGCTCGTCGCGCGCGTTCGAGCCGGGGCGCCTGCATCCGCTTTCGCAGATCCAGTACGAGATAGAGGATATCTTTACCTCCATGGGCTTCACCGTACTCGACGGCCCCGAGGTGGAGACCGATTACTACAATTTCGAGGCGCTCAACATCCCGGCCCACCATCCGGCGCGCGACATGCAGGACACCTTCTGGACCGAGGACGGCAACCTCCTGCGCACGCACACCTCGGCGATCCAGGTGCGCGGCATGGAGCGCCTGGCACCCCCGTTCCGCGTGATCGGCCCCGGACGGGTCTTCCGCTACGAGGCCACGGACGCATCGCACGAAAACACCTTCTACCAGGTCGAGGGGATGATGGTCGACCGCGACATTTCGGTCGCCGACCTGATCTATTTCATGAAGGTGCTGTTAAAGGAAATATTCGCCCGCGAGGTCACGATCCGGCTGCGACCGGGTTACTTCCCGTTCGTCGAGCCGGGATTCGAGCTCGATATCCACTGTCTCATCTGCGACGGCAAGGGCTGCAGCGTCTGCAAGCAGAGCGGCTGGGTCGAGCTGCTTCCCTGCGGCCTCGTGCACCCGAACGTTTTGCGCTACGGCAAGATCGATCCCGACAAGTGGTCGGGATTCGCCTTCGGGCTTGGCATGAACCGCCTCATCATGATGCGCTACGGCATCAACGACATCCGCCACTTCCAGAGCGGCGACATCAGATTCCTCAGGCAATTTTAGCGGGGTACCATCCATGTGGCTTTCATTCAATATACTCTCACCTATGGTTGATCTTTCCGGGCTCGATCCCGACGAGGTTGCCCACCGGCTCACGATGTCTACGGCCGAGACCGAGGGCGTCGAGCGCATGAACGCGCACCTCGACACCATAATCGCCGTGAAACTCCTCGATGTGCGGCCGCATCCCAACGCCGACAAGCTTACCCTCTGCGATGCCGACACGGGAAGCGGAACGCTCCGGGTGGTCTGCGGCGCGCCCAACCACAAGAAGGGCGACATCGCGGCGCTCGCCACGGTGGGCACGAAATTCGGCGAGGAATTCACCGTCAAGAAGACGAAGATTCGCGGCGAGGACTCCTCGGGCATGCTCTGTTCGGAGAAGGAGATGGGCCTCTCGGACGACCATTCGGGCATCATGATACTCCCGCCCGACACGAAGCCCGGCGTTTCGATGAGCTCGCTCTTCCCCGCGTGGCGCGATACCCGCATCGAGATCGACAACAAATCGATCACCCATCGTCCGGACCTCTGGAGCCACGCCGGCTTCGCGCGCGAGATCGCCTCCCTCTACGGCCGCGCCTATACGGGCCCCGTGGACATGAAGATCGCGGACGGCTTCCCC
>JADFDB010000111.1 GCA_018263175.1 Spirochaetota bacterium | reverse complement strand
GACGGGCGGTATTTTGTCGATGATGATCCGCGCGAAAACCAGCGGGTCCCACCGCTTTTCCATTCCGTCCGCGACGAGGGAGATATAATGACGTCCCCGGCGAAGCAGGAGCCCGTTCGGCATTGCCGCGGCATCGTCGCCGATGATGGAAGGCGCCGGCATCTCCGTGCCTTCCCGGGCCCGCCGGCTGAAAACGCCGAACGCGTCGACCGGCGAGCGCATCCGATAGACCTCGACCGCCACGGAGCCCCGTACGTCGCCGATACGCCGGTAGGACGCCGTCGCCAGGCTTTCCGCACCGTACTCCAGAAAGAGCGTCGACTCCTCTCCGAGGAAAAGAGCCATGTTCGTCCGGTCGTATCGCCGCGGACCGGAATGGATTCTCCAGCCGGCGAGGTCCGATTCGCGCGGCAGGAGGTAGGCCACGTCCGGATCGCGCTCCATCAAAAGTGCACATCCCGACAACGTGCCGAATAAAACGACCGCCGGCAGCAATGGTGCAACAAAAAATTTCAACCGTTTTAGATCGTATACTTTTATCATCAGACCTGGTGCGAATCCTGATACTATCAAGTTTTCGCCCGCCTCAGTTCAGGCTTATGCAGCAACCCCATTATAATCAAGCATACCGGAATCGGGTTTCTCCCCGCCTGCGGCGGGGGAAAATACTCCTCAGTTCAAGCTTATAGAGCAACACCATCATACTCAAGCATACCGGAATCGGTGTTTTCCCCGCCTGCGGCGGGAGAAAATACTCCTCAGTTCAAGCTTATAGAGCAACACCATCATAATCAAGCATACCGGAGGTGAATGATAATGTAAAGCAGAGTTGCTGCATAACCGGGAATTAAACCGGCCTCGATCCGCCCGCGGCGGGGGCACGCCGATATCCGCAGGCCATGAAATAAGTCCGGTGTTTCGGACTTATTTCCTTACGGACCTCGGGTCTATGGCGTCCTGGAAGCCCTCGCCGACGAGGTTGTACGCGGTGATCGTGATGAATATGGCAAAGCCCGGCACGAGCGTGAGCCACCAGGCGAAATCCATGAAGTCGCGCGACTGCGACAATATATCGCCCCAGCTCGGCGTGGGGGGCTGAACGCCGAAGCCGAGGAATGAAAGGGAGGACTCGATGAGGATCGTCGAGGCGATGCCGAAGGTGGCCGAAACCAGCACGGGCGCGAGCGCATTGGGCAGCATGTGCCTGAAGATGACGGCGCGGTCGCGCGCTCCGAGCGCGCGGGAGGCCTGCACGAACTCCATTTCGCGGATTTTCAGAAACTCGCCCCGGACGATACGCGCTATTCCGGTCCACCCGGTAACTCCTATGACGAGCATCACATTGACGAGGCTCGGGCCCACGAGCGCGAGGATGGTGAGGATGAGGAAGAATGTCGGAAAGCAGATGATGACCTCGATGAACCGCGAGATGACCATGTCGACCACCCCGCCGTAATAGCCCGCGAGCGCACCGATGATGACGCCCATCGTAACGTAGATGAACACCGCGATGAAGCCGATCAGGATCGATACGCGCGTGCCGTGTATCATTCGAGCCGCAAGGTCGCGGCCCTGCTCGTCCGTGCCCAGGACATGCCGCGCACTCGGCGGCATGACGATGGCGTCGAGATCGTATTCCGAACTCGTATACGGCACCGGTGGCATTAACACAAAGCCCTTCACGGCGCCTTCCCGGAAATTCATACCTTCAAGCTCTGGATAATCGAACAGGATCGGAAAGCGGAGCCTGCCGTCGGCGGCGTAAATATACGGTTTGTCGCTCGCGATAAATGGCGCGAAGAGCGCGACGGCGAAGAGCGCGAGCACGAGTACGAGGCCCGCAAGCGCGAGCCGGTTGCGCCTGAACTCCCTCCAGGCGGTCCGCCAGTATCCCCTCGCCGCCGTCACTGCCGCGCCTCCAGCCTGATCCGCGGATCCACGACCCCGTAGAGGATGTCGGCGATGAGTATCCCGAGCAGCGTCAGCACCGCCGAGATCGAGGCGATGGCCATGATGACGGGGATGTCACGCGCGAGGATCGCCTCGAAGGCGAGCATGCCCATGCCGGGGATCGAGAAGATCGATTCCACGATGACGCTGCCCCCGAGAAGCCCCGGAAGGATTGTCGCCATGAGCGTGACCAGCGGCACGAGGGAGTTGCGGAACGCATGCACGAGCACCACGCGCTTTTCGGAAAGCCCCTTGGCCCGCGCGGTCATAATGTACTGCTGGTTGATGACGTCGAGCATGGTGGCCCGTGTATAACGGGAGAGAAAGGCGAACCCGCCGTACGTGAGGGTAATGACCGGCAGGGCGAGGTGCCAGGCGATGTTCACCATCCTGTCGAAAAAAGAAAAGTCCTCGGCCCAGTCGGAGATGATCCCTCCCAGCGGGAAGAGGTTCAGGTAATCGCCCCCCGAAAACACCATGAGGAGCAAAAGCCCCACCCAGAACGACGGCAGCGAATACAAAATGAAGAGCACGAGGCTCGAGACCCTGTCGTAGAGCGAGTCCTTTTTAAGCGCGGAGACAATCCCGCCGGGAATGGAGATTATGTACACGATAATCATGCTTATTATATTGAGGGAGAGCGTGATGGGCAGCGCCTCGGCTATACGCTCCGCCACGGGCCTTCCGTCCTTCCGGGAGACGCCGAAATCGAGTACCACGAGCCTTTTAAACCAGTCCCAGTAGCCGACGATCACCGGTTTGTCGAGCCCGTAGAGCTTTTTCTCCTGCTCGATGATCTCCGTGCCTATCGCCCCGGCCTTCAGCTCGCCCTGCAGCCCGGCGCGCAGGGTGGTGTAATCGCCCGGCGCCAGGCGGATCATCGCATAGGTGATGAGGCTTATGCCGATGAATGTCGGCAGGAGCAGGAGCAGGCGTTTGACGAGATATTTAATCATCGATCGCCGCCACCTTCCATTCGAGATAATTGAGGCCGCGCAGATGAACCTTTACGCCCCCAAAACGCCTGCTGACCACGACCTGCGCGGGCGTGCAGTACAGAAAGGTGTACGGCTGTTCCTCGTGCAGGATCCGGTGAAAACGATGATAGAGTTTTATGCGCGCACGCTCATCAAACTCCTTGCGCAGACGGATTATGATATCGTCGGCCTCGGCATTTTTAAACGAGCAGAAGTTCGAGCCGCCGGCCGCCTGGGTCGAATGCCAGAGCTGGTAGGGGTCGTCCTCCCACGAAAGCGACCATGCGAGGGTGACCGCGTCGAAGTCGCGCTGATGGAGCTTCTGCACGAAGACGGCCCATTCGTAGCGGTTGATGTCCATCGCTATGCCGACCTTCGACAGGTCCTCCTTCATAATGGTCCCGAGACGCTCGGCGAACTTGCTTCCCGAGGGCATCGTGAACGTAAAGGCGAACTTTTTGCCGTTCCTGTCGAGGATGCCATCGCCGTCGGTGTCGCGCCAGCCGGCCTCGGCGAGGAGTTTTCGCGCTTTTACGGGATCGTAGGGCCACGGTTTTATGCTTTTATCGTAGCCCTTGCTGTATAGGTACGAGGAGCCTGAAACGATCTCGCCGATGCCGAACAAAAGCTTGTCGAGAATCGCTTCGCGGTTCACGAGATGCGTCATGGCGAGGCGCACCCGCCGGTCGGCGAAAAGCGGCCGTGCCGCGTTCCAGCCGATGTAATTATAGGTGGGAAGATAATACTCGAGCTTGTAAAAGCCCTGGCGGAACTTCTCCGAATTCGTCTGCCGAACCCACTGGATTGCGCGCACGGACATCACGTCGAGCTCACCCTTCTTGACCATCTGGAGCGCGATGTTCGGCTCGGCGACGATGCGGTAGACGATACGATGCAGGTCCGGCGTCTTTCCCTTGTAGCGCTCGTTTCGGACAAGGACGATACGCTTGCCGGTGTCCCAGCGTTCGAACCTGAACGGACCGGTTCCGACCGGAAAGCGGTCGTTTTTATGCGTGTTGAAGTCCGTACCGTCACCGAACACGTGTTTGGGAACGATGGGGATCGTTCCACATATCTCGAGCGCCTGGTAGTACTGCTTTGAATAGCGGAACTCGACCGTATAGCGGTCTATCTTCCGGACTTCCCGCACGTCGATATAGTACACCTTCAGCGGCGCGCATGCCACGTTCGGGTCCTTGATCGTTTTAAACGAGTAGACGATGTCATCGGCGGTCAACTCGACGCCGTCGCTCCACAGTATCCCTTTCTTCAGCCGGAACCGATACCGCAGCCGGTCGCCGGATATGGTCCACGATTCTGCAAGCTGCGGTATGAGCTTCGCCGTATCGTAATCGCGGTCCAGGAGGGTTTCGTAAATATGCTGATTAATTGAAGATGCCACGGCTTCGGTGGAGGTGATGGGATTGAGATGCCCCGGCTCCGACCCGAGGTGGATATACAGCGCCCGCGGGTCGCGCACCGAAGAAAAGTCCCCGCATGCCGACAGGGACCCGAGCGCGAGAGCAAGCGCGATACCCCCGGCGCAAAGCACCCGGCTCGCACGCAATTCCATTATTCCGCCGCCGAAAGGTAGCCCATAGTCCGTGTACTCTACGGGCCGTCGTTTCAGTAAATCAAGCCTTTTTCCTTACAGGGGCCGGAAGTCCCGATTCATGGCATGAGATTTTTACTTTCTTTTGGTGCGGTATTCAGGTATCTTTTCTTAGATTGGATATTCGTCCGACACGGGGTCTTTCGCTTGACAAAAACCGCGTGGAATGTCCACATCTGTTTATATAGCAGGAAGGAACATGGTCTCAAGAAAAATAAAAATTGACCTTGAGTACCTCAGGCCCAACAACAGCTTCATCTATCCTCTGTATTCTAAAACCGGGGAGAAGGTGCTCGAATCCCGTGTCGTGCTCACCGCCGAAAAGATAGCCCAGATCGAGGAAAAACACGGGCGCATCCTCTATTATACCGATACCGGTGAGCGCGCGGTCATTCCGGCCTACCGCATGAAAATCGCCTATAACAAATCGCGCGAGATCATGGAAGAGATCATGAGCACCGAGAAGCTCTCGCGCACCTCCGTTCGGGAGGCCGAGAAAGTGGTCGAGGAAATCGTCAACGATCTCACCACCACCGACATCGAGGCGGTCGAGCTGTTGAAGGACCTCAAGTCCCACGACGAGTACCTGTACAATCACTCCGTCAACGTGGGGATCCTCGCGGCGCTTTTCGCCAAGAGCCGGGGCAATTTTACCTTAGACGAAATCAAATATATCACCCTGGGCGCGTACCTGCACGACATCGGTTCCACCCGTATCGACAGGCAGCTCCTCAACAAGGAAGGCAAGCTCAACATCACCGAAGTGCAGAAGATGAAGCGGCATCCGCAGCTCGGATACGAGATCCTCAAAAACATCGAGCGGGTGAGCCCGATAGTTTTACAGTCGGTGCTTTTCCATCACGAAAAGTTCAATAACCGTGGTTACTACGGCCTGCCGTATGAAAACCTTCCCGACTTCCCCAAGATCGTGTCGATCTCCGACATCTATGACGCGCTCACCTCAAAGCGGCCTTTCCGTGAGGCCGTTTCGATCGAATACGCCCTGAAGGCCATCGTAAACACCATCGACGTGCACTTCGACTATGACATCATCAGCGACTTCATCAACAAGGTCGCTCCGATACTCAATCACTCGCAAAGCTTTTACGCGAAAAACGATTTCTGCGAGCTCAACACCCAGGAGCTCGCCATGGTCCGCGACCTCGGCCAGAAGGATTATCTCAAGCCGCGTGTCACCGTTTTCTGCAAGTTCGTCAGGGAGGGCAACAGGCTGGCGGTCAATTTCTATCAGAAGCCCGTACAGGTGAACCTGGACGAGGACACGGAAAGGAAGCTCTCGAAGATCATCAGCAACGAGGCACAGATCTCGGCGATCAAGAAAAAACTGGAAGAGCGCGACTTTTTTTAATCGGCAGGCCCGGCAAAAACCGGCCTGATCGAGCGATCTCGGTTCCAGGCATCAAGGTTGAAAAGCTCCCTCTCGATCCGCAGCGCCTCTTCCTCCTCCCGTGCAGAGAGACGTCCCTCCTCGAAATCGCAATCAAGCCTTTCAGAAAACGCGCGCGCGATTCGCCCGGCTAATCCGGCGGCGAAATCGGCGCTCAGCGCGCGTTCGCCGAGCAGCCGTCTGAGCGAGCTCACGCGGTCCTGTGGCTCTCCTTTGGCGGACTTTTGCTTCGCCACGTTGAGCAGGCGGAACATCCGCCCGGCGTTCACGTCGATAAGCAGCGTTCCATGCTGAAGCAGTACCCCGTCCCGGCGGGTTTGGGCGCTTCCCGAAAGCTTCGCTTCCCCGACCAGGACGTCGTTGATCGGGCTGAAACGCGCGTCGAGGCCGAGGCCCCGCAGTGCGTCCACTATCGGCCCGCAGAGCAGTTCGTACGATTCGCGTATGGATCGGGGCGCGGCGCGATGCGCAAGCGGAATGAAAACGCTGTACGTAAGCTCGTGCTCGTGGAGCACGGCCCCTCCGCCGGTCACGCGCCGTATGACGGCAACGCCCTCACGACGGCATTCCTCCTCGCGCACCTCCTCCTCGATGCGCTGGAAATAGCCGATCGTGACGGCCGGAGGGTTCCACGAGTACAGGCGGAGCGTCGGTGAACACACAGTGCGGACGAGCGAATGGAGTACGGCAAGGTCCACCGCCATGTTGCGGGCTCCCCGTCCCGGCGGATCGAGGATAAGGCGCCAGGTCTCCATTATGATGATGTTTCCGCGTCGTATTCCGAGACGGCCTCGAGCGCTCCGCGCGCTATGCTCTCAATCGACACGCCGACGAGCTCAAGGCCGCCGGCATCGACAACGCTTTGCAGACGAAGCACGAGCTCGTCCCATTCCGGCGCTCCGCAGAGCGCCTTTTCGAGCAGCAGCACCCCCTCCTCGGGATGTATGAAGAAGTCGCCGCTGATTCGTGCCGCGCGCACCACCCCTCCCCCAAGGTCGAGCGATACCCGCAGGAGCTTTTCACCCGGCGCCTTTACGACCGCGCTACGCGTCGTCATCGGACGGCAGCCTCTTCCGCGTGATAAGAACTGCGCACCAGGGGGCCCGCGAGCACACGGGCGAAGCCCATGGATTCGGCAAGCGTGCGGATGGAATCGAATTCCCCGGGGGTATAGTATTTCACGACGCGATGGTTTTCCCTGCGGGAACGAAGATACTGGCCGATCGTCAGGATGGAACAGCCCGCCCGGCGAAGGTCCTCAAGCGTCGAAGCTGCATCTTCCATCGATTCGCCGAGGCCCAGCATGAGGCCCGACTTGGAGGGTATGCCCGATGCGGCGGCACGGGTGAGAAGGCGAAGCGAGAGCCCGTAATCGCCCTGCGGGCGCAAAGCCTCAAAGAGAGGACCGACCGTTTCTATGTTGTGATTAATTACGTACGGACCGGCCGCGATGACGCGATCGAGCGAGCTTTCCATACTCGCGCGGAAGTCCGGAACGAGTACCTCGACCCGGCACGACGGCGACAACTCCCGTATGGCCGACACGGTTTCGGCGAAAAGAGACGACCCGCCGTCGGCGAGGTCGTCGCGCGTTACGGAGGTGACGACCGCGTACGCGAGGCCGAGCTCGGCGACGGCGCGCGCCACGCGGCGGGGCTCGTCCGGCTCGACCGGCGAGGGCTTCCCGTGCCGCACGGCGCAGTAGCGGCAGTTTCGCGTGCACACATCGCCGAGTATGAGGAAGGTTGCGGTCCCGCGGCAGAAACAGTCGCCGATATTGGGACAGCGCGCCTCGAGGCAGACGGTGTGCAGACCCTCACGTTCGATAACGCCCTTTACCCGCACATAGTCGGCACCGCCGGGTATGGTAATGGTGATCCAGCGGGGAATGCGCGTCCCTACGCCTCCCATTTCAGCACCGGTTTACGCGCCGCGAGCACCGCGTCGACCTTTCGGACGGGCGTAG
>JADFDB010000110.1 GCA_018263175.1 Spirochaetota bacterium | reverse complement strand
CCGGGCCTCATCGGCTCCCTCCTCATCGCCCTGCAGTCGGCGAAGGCCATCTCCTATGCCATGAATATCCCGATGATCGCCGTGAACCATCTCGAGGCGCACCTCTATGCCCCGTTTCTCGAGGCGAGGGAACCGGTGTATCCGTATGTCGGACTTCTGGTATCCGGGGGCAATACGGCGTTATACCATGTGCGCGGGGTCGCCGATTTCACCCTGATTGGTAAGACGGTCGATGACGCGGTCGGCGAGGCCTTCGACAAGGTCGCGAAGCTTCTTGGCCTCGGCTATCCGGGAGGTCCGGCGGTGGAGCTCCTGGCCCGAAAAGCCGTTTTGAAGAAAAAACTCTTTCCCAAAATACTGCCCGATCCGAACGGTGATTTTCGCTTTTCATACAGCGGACTGAAGACCGCCGTCATCCAGTACCGGCGCGCAAACCCCCAGGCCGACATTGCCGGGCTCGTGTACGCGTTTCAGGAGCGGGCGCTCGAACTACTCGTACGGCGCGGTTTTGCCGCTTCGCGCGAATTCGGCATCCCCAGAATCGTTGTGGCGGGAGGCGTGGCGGCAAACGGGAGGCTTCGGGAGCTCTTTGCCGGGGCCCGCAATGAGGGCGAGGAGGTCATTTTTGCGTCGCCGGTCCTCTGCACGGACAACGCGGCGATGGTCGCGGGGATCGGCTATCATTATTACCGGCAGGGGCTCTACAGTCCGCTCGACATCGATGTAAGTGCCCGCGTCTGACGCTCAGCCGGCGCAGCAGCGGTCCTTGCCCTGTATCTTGGCCTTGTACATGGCTTTATCGGCCAGGTCGAGGAGCGCAAAGCCGTCGCCCATGGACTCTTCAAGCTCGGCGACGCCGATGCTGACGGTCACCCCTTCGGGCAGGTCGCTTCCCTTCGAGGTGGTTTCCTTGATCGCCTTCGATATTTTTCGGGCGATCTTCATGGCGTTCCGGCAGTCGGTGTGGGGCAGGACGACCAGAAATTCCTCTCCTCCGTAGCGGCCGACTGAATCGATCTTGCGTACGCACCGCCGCAGGGCGGAGGCGACCATGTGAAGCACCTGGTCGCCGACCTTGTGGCCATAGACGTCGTTGAAGCGCTTGAAGTCATCGATGTCGATGAACAGAACCGTCAGGGGGAGCGAGTAGCGCCTGGCCCGCAGAAACTCCCGGTCGAGGTCGTTGTCGATGTATTCGTGCGTAAAGACGCCGGTAAGGCCGTCGTGCGTCGCGGCCTCGATGATGCCGGCCACGCTGTCCTTGATAAAAACGGCCACGTCGATGCCCGTGGTGCTGAAATGATCGACGACGGCGGTTTTAAGACTTACGGGCCGGCCGAGCTTCTGAGAAAGCTCCTTGCGGTTTTCCGTAATGCTGTGCCAGAGGGATTTCGCGGTATGCTCGTTCGTTTTGTAATGAAAGATGGTCTCGAGTAAAACCGAATAGGGGCAACCAGTCTCGTGCCTGAGCGATTCGATGACGAAAGTTAGGACGGTGTCGTCGTTGAAATCGGACAGTATGTCCAGTTCGATGTTCTCTTTGGTCTGTAGAATTCTGTTTATCATGCCTGCACCCGCCGGCGATGAGGGCGAGAATGAACGATCGCTCAAAATGAAAAATGCCTCAAAAAAAGCCGGTTTTGATTCGACAATCTATTCAGCACCACAGCGGCACGTACCTGTCAATCCAATTTTAGACAGGCGGCATGTGACCACGGGCATGGAGCAGCAAAAAGCCGTGTGTGGTGCCTGAAAGCGACGTAATTTCCCGGTTGCGATAACCGGGTTTGTTTCATATCGTGCGGACAGCGCCTTTCCCCCGCCTGCGGCGGGAGAAAACCGGGTTACTTCCCGGCTATGCAACAACGCCGCTGATTTGGTGATGATTTCGTACATTCGACCTATAAGCGCGCGTGGAAGGACGGAAGATGGCCAGAAAAGAGACGTTCCACAACCTCATCGACATCTGCATCCAGATGGAGGAAAATCCCGACCTCGCGGGAGACGCGAAGGAGATGTTCAGGTATCTCCTGACCGAGTATTTTTTTAAGAGTGATGCGTACGACAGCAAGAAGGTGGCACATCTTCTGGAAAATATGAAATTGCCCGATTTTCTCGGTGAGCACCGATCCCTCATCGAGGTCGATATGGAGAGGCTTCGGGGATACATAGAAGGGGATACGATCAACGATTCGCTCGGCGGTAAAATCATGATTACCGCCGATTACCTGAAGGCCTTTTATTCGCACCATCCGCCGGCATTCAACAAGCTGCCTCCGGACGTCCGGGAGGAACTCCTTGAGAAGGTAAAGAGCAGGAACCGGCTTATCATCGACGCCTTTGAAAAAATAATGACCGACAGGGCGGCCGACCGGTCGAGGAAGATTATTACGCTTGTCGCCCTGATTTTGAAAAACATCCACCGGAAGACGGGGCTTCCGCTCAATCCTCCGGCCGCGCCCGCGGAAACCATCATCCACAGTATATTCAAGAATTGCGATGAGGTGTTCAACGCCAAGCAGCGGCAGCTATCGGAGCTCAACGATGACGCAAAGATAAAGGAAATTATAAAGACCTTTTTTACGGTAAAAAAGTTCCAGGACCTCGCGGGGATTGCCAAACTGTTCAAGGCGGAGCTTGACCGCTACCGCAAGAGGGCGCTGAGGGGGTAGACGACACTCAGCGCCGGTCCCCGGAACGCGACGAATAATAATAATAGAGCGTGAGGTCGGCGAGCACCAGAAGACCGACCGCGATATAAAAGATGATGACCCAGTCGACGCCGGTGAGTATTTTATTGACGATGCCGAAACAATAGCCCGTCAGCACAAGCCATAGAAAGAGCTTCGACTTTCCCCGCACGTCCTTCAGCGTGACGGATTTGTAAATAGAAGCCGGCCAGGAAGCCCCGAAACAGACCAGCATTAGTGCCTCAAACATCGCATACCTCCATGACGGTGAACGGATGCGCGAACGTGCATCCGTAAAACACGGAAGGCAGGGTTATAAAACCCCGCCTTCCGGAACGATTCGGTGTTGAATACTCCTACTTCATGAAACCCAGCGCCTTGCCGATGACCGGCGAAAGCTTGACGACGACGCCGGAGAAGACCACGGATACCATGCTCATGAGCTTGAGGAGAATGTTGAGCGACGGACCGGCGGTGTCCTTGAACGGGTCGCCAACCGTGTCGCCGATAACGCCGGCCTTGTGGGCGTCGGAGCCCTTTCCGCCGTAGTTACCCTTCTCGATATACTTCTTCGCATTGTCCCAGGCACCGCCCGCGTTGTTGAGCATGCAGGCAACCGAGAAACCGGTCGCAAGCGAACCGGCGAGCAGGCCCATGACACCGGCAACGCCGAGCACGAGGCCGACCACAACGGGAACGATGAGCGCCAGGAGCGAGGGGACGATCATCTTGCTCTGGGCGCCTCTGGTCGAAATCTCGACGCAGCGTGCGTAGTCGGGCTTTTCGGTTCCCTGCATGATGCCGGGGAACTCCTTGAACTGGCGGCGTACCTCTTCGACCATGGCGCCGGCGGCCTGGCCGACGGCCTTGATCGTCATGGCGCAGAAGACAAAGGCCATCATGGCGCCGAGGAAAAGGCCGCAGAGGACCAGCGGGTTCATGAGGGACATGTCGTAAGCGGCCGCGAAATGCTTGATCTGCGCGGTGTGAGCTACCACGTCGAAATCGCCGGCGATTACGCCTTCAGGCAGCTTGTTGTAGAATTTTACCGCGCCGACCTGGAAATAGCCCTCGGGTGCGATAACGGCGTACTTGCCGATCCATATCTTGATCTCCTCGATATAGGCGGAGAGAAGGGCCATCGCGGTGAGGGCGGCCGAACCGATCGCGAAGCCCTTGCCTGTCGCGGCGGTGGTGTTGCCGAGCATGTCGAGGGCGTCCGTTCTCTTGCGGACTTCCGGAGGAAGCTTGCTCATCTCGGCGTTGCCGCCGGCGTTGTCGGCTATGGGGCCGTATGCGTCGGTGGCCAGCGTGATGCCGAGCGTTGCGAGCATGCCGACCGCCGCGAAGCCGATGCCGTAGAGGCCGTACGAGGCGCCCTGGGTGAATCCGCCGGCGGAGGCGTAGGCGACGATGATGCCGGTAACGATGGTTAGCACGGGTATGCCTGCTGACATCATGCCGGTGGACATGCCGTCGAGAATACCGGTCGCCGGGCCCATGGTGTGCTGTTTGGCGATGTTCTGGGTGGGTGCATATTCATCGGCCGTGTAGTACTCGGTCGACTGGCCTATGATGAGTCCGGACACGAGGCCGGCGATAACGGCGCCGAAGATGCCCCAGGTGATGAGGTTGACGTACGCCATGACCGCAAGGCCGGCGATGATCATTATTGAACTTCCCCAAACGCCGACGTTGAGGGAAACGAGAAGGTTCTTCATCGTGGCCTCTTCCTTCGTGCGGACCATGAAGATGCCGATGATCGAAAAGAGGATGCCGAGACCGGCCACGATCATCGGGGCGATGATCGGCTTGACCACATCGGCTGCCTCGGTGGCGATCAGCGGGAGCGCCGCTCCGAGCGCCGCGGTTGCGAGGATCGAACCGCAGTAGGACTCGTAGAGGTCGGCGCCCATGCCGGCCACGTCGCCCACGTTGTCGCCCACGTTGTCGGCGATGGTCGCCGGGTTGCGGGGGTCGTCCTCGGGAATGCCCGCCTCGACCTTGCCGACCAGGTCGGCTCCGACGTCGGCCGCCTTGGTGTAGATGCCGCCGCCCACGCGCGCGAAGAGTGCCTGGGTGGACGCGCCCATGCCGAAGGTGATCATGGTGGTCGTTATTTCAACGAGCTTGGCGTGCTTGAACTCCGCACTGTTGATCAGGTGCATGTCGAAGAGTCCGCCGGCGATCCCGATCTTCTGTACGAGGCTTTCGCTGAGCTGCCAGATGTTGTTGTCGTAGATGTAATTGAGCGCAATGTACCAGAGGGATATGTCGAGAAGTCCAAACCCTACGACCACAAGCCCCATGACCGCGCCTGAGCGGAAGGCCACCTGGAGTCCGCGGTTGAGGGACTTTGAGGCCCCCTGTGCCGTACGCGAGGAGGCGTTGGTGGCGGTCTTCATGCCGAGGAAACCGCAGAGACCCGAAAAAAAGCCGCCGGTGAGAAAGGCGAAGGGAACGAACGGGTTCTGGATTCCGAAGTACGCGAGCACGGTGAAGAGTATCACCAGTACCAGAAACACGATGGCGACTACCTTGTACTGTCTTTTGAGATAGGCATAGGCGCCTTCCCGGACGTACCCGGCTATCTCTTCCATCTTCTCATTGCCTTTCTCCGCTTTCATCATCAGCCGGTATAAAAACCAGGCGAAGAACAGGGCAATGAGCGACGCCACTGGGGCGATATAAAACAGAGGATTAACCATAGTGAGTCACTCCTTTACCATTAGTTTTTATTTGTAAAGACTGCCCGTCCGGGCCGACCGGACGGGCGTGAATGCGCTAAATTATTTTTCCATCGCGTTTATTACGTATTCCGCGAGGTCGAAGGTCTGAAGATTCTGAATGTCGAGCTCGTTCGCGCCGTCCGAGAGCATGGTCAGGCAGAACGGACACGCCGTCGCTATCTTCGTCGCTCCGCTGGCCTGCGCGTCCTTGGTCCGGAACTGGTTTACCCGGGTGCCGAGGTGTTCCTCGATGAACATGCGCGCGCCGCCCGCGCCGCAGCAGAAGCTGCGATGATGATGGCGGCTCATCTCGACGATCTTCGTTCCGGGGATCGCCTTGATGATGTCGCGTGGAGCGGCATAGATCTCGTTGTAGCGTCCAAGGAAGCACGAATCGTGATAGGTGACGGTCTCGTTAAGCGGCTCGACGAGCTTGATCTTCCCCTTTTTAATGAGGTCGGCGATGATCTCGGTGTGATGATACACCTCGTATTTAGCCTCGAGGGGGGCGCCGTCCGAGCCCTTGGCGAGGCCGGCGAACTTCGCGTATTCCTTCTTTATGACGTTGTAGCCGTGCGGACAGGTGGTGACGATTTTCTTCACCCCGTAGGCCTTGAAAATCTCGAGGTTCTGGGTCGCCAGCGCGTGGAAGAGGTACTCGTTTCCGGCGCGCATGGCGGCGTCGCCGCAGCAGGCCTCTTCGGCACCGAGGATGCCGACCTTGTAGCCCGCCTTCTGGAGTATCTTTATAAGCGCGGCTCCGATCTTCTGGTTGCGCTTGTCGAAGGACGCGTAACAGCCGACATAGTACAGGTAGTCGACCTCGGGGTCCTCGGCAAGCGTCTTCACGCCGAGCTCGGCCGGCAGCCAGTCGCCGCGTCCCGCGAAGCCGAAGCCGAACGGGTTCGAGTTGTTCTCCATGTTCGAGAGCGTCGTCTGGAGCTCGGGCGCCATGGAGCCTTCCATGAGGATCTTGTAACGGCGCATGTCGTTGATTTTGTTGATGTGCTCGATCTGTACGGGGCAGTTCTCCACGCATGCGGCGCAGTTGGTGCACGACCAGATCTCGTCGTCGAGCACGTGCTCGCCGATCAGCATCTTCGATTCGACTGCCGCGGCGTCCTGGCCGGCCTGCCTGGCCTCCATGAGCTTCGGAATGCGCTCGTCCATGGCCGCCTTGACATCGTTGACGATCTTCTTGGGCGAAAGCGGCTTCTCGGTGAGATAGGCCGGGCAGTTGTCCTGGCAGCGGCCGCAGCGCGTGCAGGCGTCGCCGTCCATGAGCTGTTTCCAGGTGAACTGCTCGACCGAACCCACGCCGAAGGACTCGGCGGTCTCGAAGGTTTCGGGGGAGATGGGCTTCATCGAGTACTTGGTCTTCGCGCTTTCGTTGTCGAGGTTCTGGAAGTAGACGTTGAGCATGGTGGTGGCGATATGCCCGAGCTTGTCGGAGCCGACAAGGCCGATGAAGGAGAAGGCCGAAATCATGTGCAGCCACCAGTTGACGTAGTGCATCGTTTCCAGCGCGGGCTTACCGATCCATGAGAACGCGTAGGCCAGAACATAGCCGAAGGGAGACCAGACCTCAAACACCGGAAAGTCCGTGATCGCTATGCGCATCGCCTCATTGAAAAAACCGCTGAGGATGATGAAGGTGATGAGCACGAGCGCGAAGGTATCGATCATCTTGGTGTCGAGCCGGGACGGCTTCATCTTGTATCTTCGGTAGATCGCCATGCCGAGGCCGACCAGAACGACCGCACCGAAGAGGTCGCCGGCAAGAGACCATACGAGGTAAAAGTTGCCGTAGATAAACTTTGTGTGGAAGAAGAGCTCGGTGAAGTCTTCCTGCACCACGATGATCAACGTGACGATGAAAAGGCCGATGAATCCCCAGAAGAGGCTCACATGAAAGATGCCGGCGTAGGATTCGCGGAGCACCTTGGCCTGGAAGATGATATACTTGAAAAACGCGTAGATTCTTTTTTCATGGAAATCCGTGCGGAGCTCTCCGACTCCCTGTCTCCAGATCATGATTCTACGGTAAAGGGTGATGCCGAGATAGATTAACGCGGCGAACATGAAGATGTATATGCCCCAGCGCATGAAGCCATGCGGGCCGCCAACATTGAAGTACATCTGACGGGCGATGTCGGTGGCGGGCATATCGTACAAACCGGCGAAATTCATAAGAAATCCTCCGCTTCTGTTAGATATGAAACGATGATCGCTGGTGATAAATCGAGTTCCTCAAGAACTCCTACGGAACAAATTTGTTGCATACGAGGCGAATATGACGGTTTTCGGCCCCTGCGCCGGGGGAAACCTCGTATTCCCGAATCTCGCAACAACTCCAATACAAGGCTGACTACTCAAAGTCCATTACGTAAGCGTGGGGATGGTTGTCAACTTTATTTTATCGGTTAAACATGACATATTAATATGAATGTAAATCTTTGTATTTCAACGCATACTCAGGTGTAAAATTGCCGCCGGACGGCCGCCGAA
>JADFDB010000010.1 GCA_018263175.1 Spirochaetota bacterium | reverse complement strand
GGAGATCGAGATGCTCCGGGAGCTCCAGAAAAACCTCGTCTGCACCACGAATACCATCAAGACCGTAAAGAATTTCGTTGATGTGCGCAGCAAGGTCATCAACGACACCCCGTCGATCGTTCCGACCCAGGGGCACATCACCTCGCTTTTCGGATGGAGGCGATCCCCCTTCGGTTTCGGCAGGGACTTTCATACGGGCATCGACATCGCGGCGTCCCACGGCGCGGAAATTCGGGTAACGGCCCCCGGCGTGGTGGTGTCGACCGGCTGGGGCGGCGGTTATGGCTACATGGTCAGGGTGCGTCATAAGTACGGTTTTGAGACGATCTACGGACACTGCTCGCGCATCGTTGCAGTTGTCGGCGAGAATGTCAGGAAGGGCCAGGTGATCGCCAACGTCGGACAGACAGGCTCGGCGACCGGGAACCACTGCCATTACGAGATACGGCTCGGCACCGTCGCGATCAATCCATACCCCTATATGAGCAGGATCTGGTAGTGTCTCCCATGTGTGCCGGCGCCCCGACGCGGACCATGGAGAGGCGGCTTTCCGATAAAAACTGGTGATTGACCGAAACCACGCCCATGTTTCCGCGGCTTTCTCTCTATTGCAAGCTCGTCGCCGTGGGCGCCTCCCTCTACGTCATTACGGCGGCACTTTCGCAGGAGTTTGATGAAAACGCCGGTTTCCGCGATTCACTCTTACAGTACATCGAATCACACGAAAAGGCCGAGGTCCCGAGGGTCTACGTGGAGCGTGACGCTCCGGCTGAAATCGATGGAGAAGTGGACTCCGAGCCGCTGACCTATCGGAAGGGCGACTGGGGAAAATACATAATCGCCCCGCGCTATCGTCTCCTTGCGGAGGACGGGAGCTATGAGGAATTTCACATCGAGGAGAATGAAGAGGTCGACATCAACTCCTACGGCTCCTCAAAGCTCAATCTGAACTACGGCAAGTCCGCTTTCACTAAATCCCGCTACAAGCAGTTCGACCAGGACAAGCCCGTTTCGCGCGTAATCACGAGCGGCTACAGCCCCGAACACGAGACGCAGATCCACGTTGAGGGGCGTATCGGCCGCCGATTCTCGATTTACGTGGACCATGACAGCAATAAGACGGACAACACCTACCGCATGCACTATCGGGCCGTGCGCGACGACGAGGTGATCCGCGAGATCAACGCCGGCCAGATCGACATCAGGATGAACAATTCGAAATACGCCGTGTACGACGACACCGATGCCAAGGGGATGGGGATGGACACCACCATCCGCAAGGGCAGGCTGCAGGTCAAGGCATTCGGGAGCGTTACGCGCGGGGAGACCGAGGTGGAGTACTTCCGCGGCAATTCCTCCCCCGGGAGCGTCGCGCTCAGGGAATACCAGTTCGTGCGTAAAACTAATTTTCAACTTGAACCCTTCAAGAGATACGACAACCTTTCGAGCCCGCCCGGGAACCCGTATACGACCATCACGATGACCTCGCAGCCCGTTGACCCGCAGGCCTACCTTCCGTTTCCGGTGAACATCGATTCGTCCGGCTTCGAGCTCTATATGGACGACCAGAATCCGCTCAACAATCTGAATGCGATCCAGCTTTCGATCGACGGCGGTTACTATACGCGGATGGTCGCCGGCTCCGATTATACGGTCAACTTCGCCACTGGCATGCTGAGTTTTCTGCGGGACGTGCCGCACTCCGCGCGCGTCTTCGCCGTCTATACGATCGGCGGTGGTACGGCCACCTCCGATCCGGCGGCCCTTGTCCCCGGCGATCCGGCCCATCCGGGCGGACAGTTTTCGGGGAAGATATTCGTTTTCATCAAGTACGGCTATTCGATTTATGAAGACGTCGGCGACGACAGAAACAACGACGGAAAGCGGAACCTCGACATTTATGAGGTGCGGTCCGTCTACTACCTCGGCCAGAGGCAGGTACTTCAGGAAAACTTCAAGCTCCAGTTTTTCGGCAACAACCAGCTGCTGACGAAAGGGGAGGCGGCGAAGCTCGGCAAGTACACCGTGGATTACTCGAAGGGGACCGTGAGCTTCCACCTGCGCGAGCCGTTCAGGCAGGTGCTGGCCGGTCCGCCCGATACCATCCAGTCGCTCGTTTACGCCGAAAGCCAGTCGGCCCTGGTTTCCGACCGCTCGGTTTACAGCATGCGCGTTGATTATTACCGCGAGGCGCGGAGTTTTCAGTTGAAGCATTTCAACATCATCCCCGACAGCGTACGCATCAAGACGGACGGGCGCGAAATCGCGAGGTCGCTCTACACGATCGACTATACCTCGGGCTATTTGAGTTTCAGCAATCCGAACAATCCGCTTATAGGCCCGGAAACGAACATCGAGGTGAAGTACGAATACATGCCCTTCACGGCCGAGTCGCAGTCCTTTATCGGCGGGTTGAGGGGCGATTATCGCCTGAGCAGGGACCTCGGCATCGGCGGTACTTTTCTGTATACGCGCTCCTCCGGCGGGGAAATCATACCCATGGTGGGCAGTGAGCCCTCGCAGACCATGGTATTCGAGGGCGATGCCTCGCTTACGCTCTCAGAGGGGCGGATAAAGGACATCCTGAACGCCGTGCCGGGAGTGTCGGTAAATGAGGCGCCGTTCGACCTGAAGGCCTATGCCGAATACGCGCGGAGTTACAAAAACATCAACACCTTCGGCAAGGGCCTGGTCGACGATATGGAATCTTCCGAGGAGATAACGGGCATCTCCCTCTCGGACAAGGACTGGATACTTGCCGCTATGCCCGACGCGCTGCCGCAGGTGGATAGAGGGAGGCTCTACTACAAGTATTACCGCGATCCCTCAAACGCCGGCTCGCTCAAGGGAATCGGATTCACGCCCTATGCCGTTCCGTACGAAAAGAAGCCGGGCCCTTATAACATTGCCGCCGGGCACATAGAAAACGCCGTACGCGATGTCGACACCCAGCGCTCGCTTGTGCTGGAGTTCGAGTTCGCGGGAGCGGAATCGCGCGCGCCGATCGCCACACGGCGCCTCTCGTCGGAGGCGGTGGATTTTTCGGGCCTGCAGTACGTGGAGGTATGGTATCGCGGAGAGGCGCTTACGGCACCGGTCGAGCTGTACATCGATCTGGGGAAGATCGACGAGGATTCCGACGGGGACGGTTTGCTCGACACCGAGGACCTCAACCGCAACGGCTTCCTCGACTTCGACCCCTCGGCGGGGATACACGAGGACCGCGGATATCCGTTCAATCCGGCCGTCGGCTACAATACCTGGGTCGGCACCGGACCGCAGCTCAATGAGTCCACGATGGGCGATGGGGTTCTCAACAGCGAGGACCTTAACGGCAACGGCGTACTCGACCGCTATGAGAGCATCGTGCGCATGCCGGGGGCGGCGACGCAGGGCGGCCCCATCACCGTCGCGGCGGGCACCGGTAACTGGCAGATGATAAGAATATACCTTGCGCGCAATACGATCACCGCGGACCAGATCGAAACGCTGAAGCAGGTCGAGGCGGTGCGGCTTTTCGTGCAGTCCGCTCTGCCGGCGAACGGCAAAATCTACATCGACAGCCTGAAGTTCGTCTCGTCGCGCTGGCGGAATGTGAAGATAAACGGGCTCGCCGAGGAAGACCCGGCGAAATTCAAGATCACCATGGTCGACACCCAGAACGACCCCGATTACAGGCTGAACGCCTTCGCCTTTTTGCGCAGCGACATCTACCAGTCCCTGCACGGGGACAGGAGCGACAAGGAACTCAGGGCCGAAATAGAGACGGCGCTGCAGATCGACTACAACCTGGCCGGTAACGGATCGGTTACGCGGAAGTTTTCCAGGCCGATGGACCTCAGGTTCTATAAAAGGATGAGCATCTGGATGAACGCGCGGGCTTCCGGCCCGGGGGATGTGATTCGCGTCAGGATTGGATCGACCGAGAACGATTACCATGAATATTCGTTTGCTAATGATATTGCGGGTATATGGCGCGAGGTGGTGCTCAACCTGCGCGACGGGTCCGGAGGGATCAACAAGACGCTTACCGAGGGGACTCCCGATCTGAAACGGGTCACCTATATGGAAGTGATCGTTGACAGCACCGGAATCGGAAAGCTCTGGGTGGACGACATGTACGCGAGCGACCCGGACACGCTCTCCGACAGCGCGCACTGGTACGAGATGGAGATACGCAGGAAACGACCATTTTTTCGCACAAAGTCCGGCGTACCCGTGATCTCCGACCTGTACATCAAATATATCGAGAAGGGGCACGGGTCGCAGTTCAGCACCGTCGGTAAAACCGCGACGGATATCGCCGAAAAATACCGCCAGCTTTTCAGCTCGGTGAACATCCTTCCAGAATGGCACATGCGTCTTGATCTGACCCAGGAGAAGTCCGTAACCGATCCGTTCAACACCGAGGTCGCCGAAAACAGACGGGGACGCGCTGAGAAGCGAAGCTTTTACCTTGAATCGGATTACGCGCCGACGGCCTCGGCGATCCCGAAGATAAAGCTCATATATAAAAACGACGCATACGAAAACGAGCGCGGAGAGGACATTACGGTCGGTACGGGCACCTACAGGGTGCAGCACCTCGCAAAAAGCCGCGCGCACAGCCCGGCGATCCTGGTCAGAGAGGATATCGCCGAAGTCTTCGGAGGAAAGCTCTCTACGAGCCTTCAACTGGACATGTCATTCAAGAAGGAGACCATATCCCGGAGCGCGGACGGCCTGGACGCCCCAACGCTCGAGACCTACCTGCCGCTCCACGAATGCGAAAAACGCCAGAAGGGAACGACCGAGCTCAGCATCGACTATCAGTCGGCCCGGTTCCATGTTCGGCCGAGCCTTCTCGTCGGTTCGCACGAAATAGTCGAGCTCTCGGGCAAGTCGGGACTCAGCGACACCGAGGTTCAGGGCGACGTGCGCGGTGACTACCACCTGCCCTTAGTCTATGCCGGCGATTATAAATTTGTGGAACGAAACAACAAGACGACGCTCGTCGCGGGTTTTCGCAAGCTGTGGATTTTTTCCCCTTCGGTCCGCTCGGAGTTCCAGTATTTCGAGAACCGCTTCCGCGATTATCAGGAGGCCGAGCGTGCCGCTTCGGGGCCGTTCGAGCGCTCAAAAGACGCCCGCGGGTTCGTTTCGAACGGTTTCACCCTGCCGGTCGATTTCCACGATATTTCCGCGCTCTCCTTCCTCAAGGGCTGCAATTTTTCGTATACAAGGTCGCTTCTCCTTCAGGAGGCCGCCATCCCCTACGAGGGCGAGGGGGTGGGGGCCTTTCGTGAAGAGTATGGCGTAAACAGGGCGTTCGGGGGCCTGTCGGACGCGGGCTTTGACATGGTATCGTATCCTCCATGGCATTTTTTTACGGGGCGCGGTAATTTTGCCAACGGCAGGGACTTCGCGTACCGCCGTCTCAACAGCAAGATCCTGTATCCCGGCGGAGAGGAGGTCGGCAATTATACGAACAGCCTCAAGCTCGTCGACAGCTATTCGCTGAATACGACCATGGACTTCGAAAAGGTCATCGTAACCGGCGGCGGGAACCTCAGCCAGGTGAGCGAGCGGCAGACGGTGGAGGGCGTTCCGCAGCAGGTCGTGACGCTCAGCGCGAACACGAACATCAACTTCGACCTCATGCGTATTTTCTCTTTTGGCTTCTTCCGCCCGAACACGCCCGGACTGCCCTATCACGCGGCCACCTTTTTCATTGGTTACGATTACGGGCGCAATATGCTCATTACCTATAATATCGAGGAGAACGTCCATACGCCGAGGCTCGGGATAACATTGAAGCGCGATCGCTCCAGCCTGAGCCTGCGCTCGGGCATCGATTACCGCCGCAGAACGCGCAAGGAGTATATCGACTACGACGACTCGAAACGCGATCGCAGGGACGATATCTTCATCGCCAATATGGCGATATCGCCACCGTTCAAGGAGGTCGACCGGGGCTATAGCTTTTCGGCGCTGTATGAAACGGACGTGCTGTGGCTCTACAAAGCCTTCTCGAGCCTCTACAAGCTCGTGGCCTTCCCGATCTTCAGCATTGAATACTCCCTGCTGCTCAATCGCTACGACTACACGCGGACCGTCTCGCCGGAGCCGTACGACCAGCATCTCGTATCGGCAAAGCTGACGATGGACCTGCATAAAAACGTCCAGGGAGGGATCATCGCGCGCTGGGCGCTCGAGCGCTATCGCAACAGGGAAACCGAGGGGATCGCCCGCGAGATTATGTCGTACCAGGTCGGGCTCAATTTCACGCTGGTATTCTAAGCTCCAAAAAGTCCTTCGATCTTTCCCCGTACCCGCCGGTAAAATCCCTGAAGTTCGATTAAGCGTTTGTTGTCGCGTGACGCCTTCAGCGTCTCGAGCGTGGTGAGCCGAACCATCTTCCAGAGGAGATCTCTGTCGGGGCAGGAGGCGAAATAATCCAGGTTAACCTGGTAGGCGCCCTTGTAGGCGCGCCCGCCGCCTTCGGACGTGATGCTCTTGATGATTCCGTTCAGATCGAGATCGGCGTTCGAGGTGCGGAACGAAACGTCGAGGGAGAGGCCCCTCCCACGTTTTTTTTCAACAATGGCGAAGACCACCACGGTCTCGGCGTCCCCGGTATCGAGCAGGAAATCGGCGGCAATGGCGATGTTGTCCCTTTTCGATTCGTCGATGAACGAAAGGCCGGCGAGGAACCAGTCGTGGTAGGCCTCGTGGTCGGCCATGGCCATGCCGATGAGCCTGATGGCCTCCTCGGAGAGCGGTACACTCGATACCTTCTGGACGATCCGCTCGTCCGCGGAACCCGACAGGAACTGAAGCGCCTCGTAATCGAGTTTTGTCGCGTGGCGCAGATTGTCCGTATCGGTCTGTATACCGAGCAGGAGCGCGGTGGCCACGGCGGTGCGCAGGGAGCCCGGGGGCGGCAGGTCCAGCTCGTGGAGGAAGAGGGCCATATAGGTACTGGCCGCGCCGGCCTCGTCCGAGACTAAGCGGAAGTCGGCCTTGACATCGTCCTCAGCCTCGGCGTGATGATCGATATGCACGGCGCACGGCAGTTTTTCCGAAACGCCCTTCATGTAGGCCGACTGAAAATCGAGCACGGCGTACGCGTCGAAACCGTGCGGCGAGGGTGGGCCCTTTACGATGCCGAGCGGAATACCGAGGCTTTTTACGATCGCCCTGTTCTGCGGAAGTGAAATCTCCGCGAGCGCCACGATCGACGACTTGATGGACAGGCATTCGCATAGCGCCTTCAGTGCGAAGGACGAGGCGATCACATCGGGGTCGGGCGATCCCTTGACGAGGATGAGGAGATTGCGGTAGCGGGAAAGCGCGTTGCGCAGGCGGTCCGATGATTCCCGTGCATTCATTGCGAAGAGCGGTCCCGATCGAGCATCTCAGTCGCACCTGAAAACGATCAGGCTTACATCGTTGGAGAGCGTGCTGCCCCTGGTGAAGCTCCTGAAGTCGTCATAGATTTTGCGGACGAGCACCGCCGGGGTGTCGCCACGGTTGAGGCGGATGATGTCCTTGATTCTGCCGGTCGAGTAGGCGGAGCCGGAGGTGTTGAGGGCCGCCTCGAGGCCGTCCGAGTGCAGAATGCCGATGCTGCCGGGGATGACGGGAACGGTCCGCGCCTCGTAGGTGAAGTTTTTGTCGATGCCGACCGGTATCCCCTTCGTGTCGAGGTCGGTGAAGGATTCTCGCGCGGGGTCGAAGAAAATGAGCGGACGCATCGCCGCGTTCGAATACGTGAGCGCCCGCGAGGTCGACGAATAGATTGCATAAAATGCCGGCGTGTAGTGGTCCGAAAAGCGCGAGGAGGCGATAACCCAGTTCATAATGCTCAAAAGCTTCTCGGGGCTTTCGTAGGTGACCGGCTGGGTGTGGAGCACCGTAAAGAGCTCCAGGGCGAGGACGACTGAGTCTACGCCCGCATCGGACGTATCGGCGATGAATATACCGAGGAGGCCGGGCCGGACGACGACCGAATCGAAATAATCGCCCCCGTATTCGGAGTTATTGAGGTAGAAGGAGCTGATGCGAATTCCCTCTATCTGCTCCATTTTTGAGGGGATGATCTTCTTTTTGACGTTTCCGACCAGCATGCGGTCGTGCTCGGATACCTGGGAGGCCTTGATCTCGTCGAGATAGATCGAGTTGGCGAGCGTCACCTCGAAATGAATGCGGTAGAGGTCGAGCGCCGAAATGAGGTCGACCGGATAGGGCCTGCCGTCGGAGAGCTCGCCGAGCAGAAGGATGGCGATAAGCCTTTTCTCGTGGTTAAGAAACGGCAGTGCCACCTTGATCCTGTGTTCGCGGAAAAAGGGCATCAAACGTTCCCGGTATTCCTCGCGTGAGAAGTCGGTGAAGAGCATCGAATGATCGAGGAGGCCGGGAAAGCGGCGCAGGCAGG
Organism: Spirochaetota bacterium; assembly: GCA_018263175.1. Taxonomy (GTDB): domain Bacteria; phylum Spirochaetota; class UBA4802; order UBA4802; family UBA5368; genus MVZN01. The sequence continues at coordinate 27,598 of JADFDB010000010.1, read as the reverse complement.
AGGCAAGATCGTGGTTTTCTTCGATTGACCGTATGTCGATACCCTCGCCGAAGCCGTATTTGAAGTGATAGGCGCCATCGTTCTCCCGGAGCATATAGAGTGAGGCCGTGCCGATAAGGAACCGCGGTCCGAGCGCGTCGATCGTGTTGTTGAAAAAACTGTCCCAGAACTCGCCAGGGTCCTTGAGGTCGGACAGCGTGGTAATACCCTGGAAGAACTCGTTGACGTTACGCTCGAACCCGAGATACCGCCGGCGGAAGAGGGCGGTGATAGACGGCGCGACGAAGCGGAAAAAGGAAAAGAAGTAAACGAACAGTAAAATCGTCAATCCGGCGACGGGGATCTTTTGCCCGCCGAACGCGATCTGTCCTCCGTAATAAAGAACGAGTATTGCCGGTATGACGAGGCAGAAAAACACCACCACCCAGTACGCGGCGCGGGAATAGAATTTTTTAAAGTCGATCAGCCGGTCGTCGGATATCGCGTAGTTGTTGATGATGAGCAGAATGATGGAGGCGAGCGGGATGCCCATCATGTGCTGTTCCTGCATGTTTAAAAAATACAGCATGACGACAAAGGTGATGACGATCAGGAGCGCCCCCACATGGTCGCCGATGCTGCGGTAGAAGAGCTGTTTTCTGAACGAGTCGTTCTCGAGCACCCTGGTTTTATACTGGTTGGTGAAAAAGGTTCCCAGGATGTTGAATCCGAAAACCGCCAGATAGACCCAGAAGAAGGGGCCGAATTCGTACAGAACGACGCCGTCGAATCGGACGCCGGCGATGATACCGTCCCAGGTGAGTGCCACGGGTATAAGCGCAATGCCGGGGAGCGCGGAGAGGAAGATGGTCCATCCCGGCGACCGCTTTTCCCAGCGGGGGAATATCTGGGTGTAGTGGAAAAAGAGCTGGTTGATCAGCGAGACCATCACGAAATAGACACGCACCGATTCGAGCAGGTGGGGGGAGTCGGGATAGAGCAATTGATAGAGCAGGCTTGCGTTCATCAGCGCAGTTATGAAAGCGATGGCGGCGAAGAGGCGATTGACGGCGAAGCCGAAGCGCCGAACGATGTTGTTGGAAAAAACGTACAACGCGGTAATGATGCCGAATGCGCAAAAGACTATCTTGAAATATAGCACTATTCCACCAGCGATTGTCCGGTATTTGTGATACGACCGTCGCGCTATTCTATTCGCGCGATGATTATTTTCAAGCACTTATTCCCCGGGATTGCCTCCCGGGGCGGTCGGTTTTCAGGGTGCGACAAGCTCCGCGGGAGTGGATACGCGTGGTTCCGGCATGTGGTGTCCGACTCCGATAAAGCCGGTCCCCGCGTTCAGGGCGGCCCCGGCGTCGGCGATCGAATCGCCCAAAAAGACCGTCTCGAGCGGAGATACGCCGAAATGCCTGCAGCAGAGCAAGAGCATGTCCGGGGCTGGTTTGGGCGGAGCGTTTAGGGCGGAAACTTTGAAGGAAAAGAATCGCCCAAGCCGGAAATGATCGAAAACCTTCCCGAGCGAGGCTGAACGGTTGGAGGCGACGGCGAGATGACAGCGGAGGCCGAGGGGCGGCAGCACGGCATCGAAGTCGAACAGTGGGCGCATGGCGCCGAAAAAGAGTTCGAAGCGCACGGACTGGCTGATCGCGTACGTTCTCTCACGTTCGCCGCGGTCCGCGAACAGTTCCTCGATGAGCTGGCCGACCGAAAGGTACGCGGCCTTTTCGGCGAGATCCAGCCCGAGCGGGCCGTACCCGGCGAGGTCGAGGCAATGGTTGAAGAATGCGACATTCGATTCGGAGGAATCGAAGAGCACGCCGTCACAGTCGAAAATCAGGAGGCGGGCGCCGCGAATCAACGGGTGTATGTCGTTTCGGATCATTCGATGGGTCTCCGTGCCGCACCCGCCGGGATGCGTTTCAGACGTCTCGCATCGGTCGGGGCGGGGGATTAGCAAAGATCAGTACCATAAGGTGAAAACGCGGGCCTGCGCGTCAAACAGAATTAATTGCTTGACATATAGAGTGCTGCATACTACTTTTGCCACGCAATTTTTAGTGGTTCCTGTAATCCTTGAAAAGCAAAGCATTCGCCAAAATCAACCTGCACCTCGAAGTTCTTAATAAGAGACAGGACGGATATCACGAAATTCTCAGCCTGATGGCCGAGGTTGGCGTTTTTGATCTTTTAAAACTCGGGGAAATAAGGCCGCACGGCGATGTTGTCGTCGGGATAACGTCCGAGGGAGGGGCCTTCCCGGACCTCATCGGGGGCATTCCGGTAGAGGAGAACCTCGTCACGCGGGCCACCAGGGCGTATTGCCGCGAGGTGAACGAAACCGGCGTGTTCGAGTATACCATCGAAAAGAACATCCCGGCCGGGTCGGGCATGGGCGGGGGAAGCGCGAACGCGGCCGCTGCACTCCGAATCCTTAACGCCCATTATCGAAGGCTCGACCCCGACAGGCTCGCACGCCTGGCGGCCGGTATCGGCGCGGATGTGCCCTTTTGCCTCGCCGGCGGCGTAGCGCTCTGCCGGGGGGTCGGCGAAAGGCTTGAGCCGCTTCGGGGAAGGCCCGAATGGACCGTGCTCGTGGCCGACATGGGAATTCATGTGGATACCGGCAGCGCTTATGCGATGCTTCACAGGGATCTGACGCCTGTCCGGAGTGAAGCGGCGCTCATGGAAACGGAGGCTCTCCTTCGCTCGGCCATGCGTTCCGGACGGCTGGACGAGCTTCGCGGCATCGTTAAAAATGATTTCGAAGAGGTGGTCTTCCCGAAGCATCCCGCTCTGCGCGAGGCCAGGGAACGGCTTTTGCTCTGCGGTGCTCCCTGCGCGTTTATGACCGGCTCGGGTTCGGCGATCATCGGCCTGTTCGATTCGCCAGAGGACGCACGGCGCGCGGAAGATGAAATACGCGGCATCGCGCGCACGGCGATGACGACCGTGCTCGGTCCGCGGGAATGATGGTACGCAATCATATATGAAATTTTATAAGGATACTGAAGCGGTCAGGTGATAGTATATACTGAAGTTGTTATTCGCTTTGCCTTTGAGGCGTCGCCAAGTGGTAAGGCACCGGGTTTTGGTCTCGGCATACCTAGGTTCGAATCCTAGCGCCTCAGATAGCGCCTCACGGTATAGGAGAGGAAAGATCGGTTCGTTCAAAGCAATCATACTCGCGGCGGGCAAAGGGGTCCGGATGGGTTCCGACCTGCCCAAGGTGCTTCATATCCTCGGCGGGAGGCCGCTCGTCGCGCACGTTGTGGAATCCCTGCAGCGAGCGGGAGCGGACGAGATCGTCGCGGTGGTCGGATATCGCGGAGATGAGGTCGTTCAGGCCCTTGGATCGGACGTGCGGTGTGTGTGGCAGCGCGAGCAGAAGGGCACCGGACACGCGGTGATGCAGGCCGAGTCCGCGCTGGGCGGATACGACGGCCCGGTGCTGATTGCCTGCGGCGACGTGCCGCTGATACGCCCGCAGACCTTCGCCGCGATGACGGCCGAGGCTTTGCTTCCGGGAGTCCGGGGCGTGGTGCTGGGCATGGTGCCCGAGAGCCCCTCCGGATACGGGCGACTGATCAGGGACACGAACGGTGGCCTCGAACGAATAGTCGAGGAGCGGGACGCCACCGACCGGGAGCGCATGGTCGCCGAGGTCAACACCGGCACGTATATTTTTTACGGCAGGGATCTGTTCGAGGGCCTGAAGACGATAACGACCGACAACGCCCAGGGAGAGTATTATCTCCCCGACATGGTCGGCTATATACGCAAAAGCGGAGGAGAGGTCCGCACGATACTCCTTGATAATTCAACGGAGGGAAGCGGGGTCAACACCCCCGGAGAGCTCCGGAGGCTCGAGGCATTCCTCGCGCGCACGGCGGGCGGTACTACTACGAAACGTGAAGGCTGAGACAATATGAAGATCATTTCAGGGTCATCGAACCGGCCGCTGGCCGAGGAAATAGCAAGGTATCTCAATATCAGTCTTTCCGAGGTCGAGCTCAAAAAGTTCAAGGACAACGAGATCTCGGTGAAGATCGGGGAGAATATCCGCGAGGTCGATCTGTTCATCGTGCAGTCCACCTGCAACCCGGCCAACGATCACCTGATGGAGCTGCTCCTGATGATCGACGCGGCGTTTCGTGCGTCGGCCAGGCGCATAACCGCGGTCATCCCCTATTTCGGGTACGCGCGGCAGGACCGAAAGGTCGAGCCCAGGGTCCCCATCTCGGCCAAGGTAGTGGCGAACATCCTCCAGGCGGTCGGGGTAAAGCGGATCCTCACCGTGGAACTGCACTCCGAGCAGATACAGGGCTTTTTCGACGTACCGGTGGACAACCTGATCTCGACACCGATAATGGTGGATTATCTGAAGAAGCTCAACATCTCCGACGCGGTGATCGTGTCGCCCGATACCGGCGGAGTGGAGAGGGCGCGCTTTCTCGGCAAACGCCTGAATGCGGGGCTGGCCATCATCGACAAACGCCGCCCCGAGGCGAATGTCAGCAAGGTGATGCATGTGATTGGCGACGTTACGGGGAAAAACTGCATACTGCTTGACGATATGATCGACACGGGCGGTTCCATCTCAGGCGCGGCACGGGCCCTCAGAGAGGACGGCGCGCGCGACATATACTGTGTGGCGACGCACCCGGTGCTCTCGGCCGACGCGGCCGAGAAGCTCAGAAGCGCCGATTTCAAGGAGATCGTGGTCACCAATACGATCCCGATGTCGCCCGAAAAGAAACTGCCGAACATGACGGTGCTGTCCATCGCCCCGCTTTTCGGCGAGGCGATCCAGCGGATTCACAATGGAGAGTCGGTAAGCTCGCTTTTTGTATAGTACAGACAGGACAGGCCTGGCCATTACGATATCAACGGAGAGGATCAAGACTATGAAGACCCACAGACTGACGGCGCAGATACGCAAGGAAACCGGCAAGAACGCGTGCAGCCGGATCCGCAGGAGCGGTTTCATTCCCGCCATTATCTATACGCACGGAAAATCCGAGGTGGTACAGGTTCCAAAGCGCGACTTCGTGAAGCTGTTCAAGGGCAGCATATCCGAAAGCGTGGTCATAGACCTCGAGGTGTCCGGCGGCTCGGCCGAGCCCGAGCAGAAGGTCATCGTAAAGGACTACCAGCTCAATCCCGTCACCGACGAGGTGACGCATCTCGACTTTTACAAGGTCGATCTCAGCCAGAAACTTCAGACGGTCGTACCGGTAATGACGACCGGGACCTCCAAGGGCGAGCGCATGGGCGGAATGCTCGACGTCATCGAGCGCGAGCTTCAGATAGAAGCGCTGCCGGCCGACCTGCCGGAGAAGATCGAGATCGATGTAACAAATCTCGACCTGGGGCACTCCATATACGTAAAGGATCTGCCCGTGTCCGGATCGCTGCGTTTTCTCGCCGATCCCGACAGGATCGTCGTGACGGTTCTCATACCCAAGGCCGTGCAGGAAGAAGAGGTTTCCGAGGAAGCCCCTGCCGAGGCTAAGGCCGAAGGAGAGGTCAAGGAAAAGCCCGAGGAGTAATACCTCGATCAGGATAAATCAGGAGCGAAATATAGTTGAAACTCATAGTTGGTTTCGGAAACCCCGGCGAGAAGTTTTTTAACAACCGGCAGAATATCGGCTTTAAGGTCGTTGATATCCTGGGGAACAACGAGAACATCGAAGTTAAGATCAAAAAGAAGAAGTCCGTCATCGGAAGGGGAAAGATCCGCGATACCGACGTGGTTCTGCTGAAGCCGCAGACCTTCGTCAATCTGATCGGCGAGTCGGTGCTGTATATTGCGTCGTTTTTACGGATCAATGTGCGCGATATCATATGCGTCGTTGAAGACACCGAGCTCTCGATCGGGGAGCTTCGCGTCGATTACCTTATGTCTTCGATGCGGCACGCGGGAATTGAATCGATGACCAGGGCGCTCAAGTCGGACCGCTTCGCCAAGGTGCGGGTCGGCGTGGGCAGCCCGCCGGACGGGACATCAATGGAGAGCTACCTTCTTCAAGACTTTACCGACGAGGAAAACCTGATCCTCATCGATGTGCTCAACAAGGCCGAGAAGGTCGTGAAGATGCTCGTAAATCAGAGCATAGAGGAAGTTCAGAACAAGTATAACCCGGAAGGCGCCGTCAAGCTCGAGAAGCGGAAGATACGGAAGATACGGGTGCGCCGGTAGCCTAAAACTGCAGGTCGAGAAGGAGCCCTCTGATCTCCTCAACCGTCTTCAATAAGTCGAATGCCCTGTTGTTCCGCGTGACCGCCTCGGACATGGACAATAATTTCGAGTTTATCTCTTCGATGATGGCGAAGTCCGCCCTGTCGCGCCGCTGGCGCTTCAGCGGGGTGACTCGCAGGGAGCCCTCCAGGATGGTTTTCAATATTTCCTTTACGAGGGCCTTGTACCGGGTGAGCTCGTAGGGCGTCTGCCTGTCGAGGAAGCGCTTCTCCTGTTCCCCGAGGTCGGCCATCAGGCCCTCGATCGTGTCATGAAACTCGAAATGCAGCGCGTTTTGCAGGTTTGCATCGAACGTTTTCGACGGCGCCGACGATGAAAAGGCGGAGCGCTTTTTCGTTTTGATCTTCAGTTTTTCGCCTTTTTTAAGGTCGGTTGAGGTTTTTTCGATCATACCGGGTCGCCGTGGTGCTCCGGCAGAGCCGATTGTATTCCGGCGATCTGGTCGGGCCGTTTATTGATGACGCAGTTGCCGTCGAAGATCACCCCATCCTCCATGACGAGGCTCGGCGTTATAATGTTACCGTGGAGCTCTCCGGTGGCCAGCATGATTACCCGCTCCGTCGCGAAGATGTTGCCGCGCACGACTCCGCCGATTACCACCAGCCGGGCGTGAATGTCCGTGGTCGCTTCACCGCTCTGGCCGATGAGCACCTTGCCGTCGGTTTCGATCGTGCCCTTGAAGCGCCCGTCGATGCGCAGCAATCCGTTGACCGTGAACTCGCCCTTGAATTCCGAGCCCTCGCCGATGATGCTGTTGACGATATTGTCTTCTATCTGCTTGTTTATGCGCGCCATGGTCTTCCTTTCCGGTCTGTAGATTGGCTGCCGAGCGTCATAAAAACCCGGCCGGCGGGTTTTTCAAGGAAGTTTTTCCCCGGATCCGCCGTCTATACGTTAGCACTGGCACCGTGATTCGGCAAGAAGAAAAAGAAGCCGTGGGCTATCCGCCCTTCACCGGGGGAAGGGCGCCTTGCTGCTAAAAAAAATAAACGATAGAATTTAATATGTTATATGGCGGGCATCCCTTCAAAACCTTTACAAAATACAAATTTTAATTAATTAAATGATTGAAATTAATCGCGGCAGGAGGATAATAATCCCAACGGAGTGATATAAACACAGCTCAGGGAGGAAAAATGAGGAAATCCATTCTCAGACTTCTCGAGTACGGGTGGCCTGACAAGATAATAGCAAACTATCTTATGATCAAGCCCACCATTGTGAAGTATTACCGTAAAAAATACAGGATTGCCCGAAACGAGTACCAGGGTTTTTACTGATTTCCCCCTCTTTTAACGCAAACCGTATCTCGACGTACGCGGGCTCTGTTTACCAGGGAGGATGTCCTGTCCTCCCATGGTAGCCCCTTTGAATTGTGGATGCCGCCCTGCGGGGTAAATGTTTTGGCCCCGGCTTCCGATATTATTAAAGCGAGTGGGGGCACTGGAAGCATCCCCGTAATCGAGCCGTCTCCATGGCGAAAAACTATGACCCCGGGTGTATGTATTGACGGATGGTACCACCACCACGTTGCTGTTGCCCGACCGGTGCAGGGACGTGTATTCATTCGAGGATATCATCAGTCTCGGTGAGAAGATATCCCGCGAACGTGTAGCAGCGCTCGACCTTTCAGCCATAAGCTTCATCGAACCCTATTCCATGCTGGCACTGCTGCTTCTGGGGCGCAACCACCTTCGCGACACCGGTGAGCGCCTTCGCCTCGCCAACATACCGCTCAATATCCATCAATACCTTGCACGCATGGATTTTATATCCAAAGGCTCCTTCGTGCTGACGGACCGGCTGGATGCAAAGCTCCTTTACCGTCGAAGTTCCTTCAGCAACAGGGTGATCGAGATCACCGATATCCCCGGGCGGGAGCGCGAAAGTATTCGTGCGATAGCCGGGGTCATTTCGATATTTCGCAAGCGTGCCCGGCACATACTCAAATACTGGCTGAACGAATCGATTGTAGACTATTTCGTTACGGTGATATCGGAGGTGTGCCAGAACATCTTCGAACACAGCCTCGACTCGGGCTATTGCGCCATGCAGACCTATTCGGCCGGCAGTGAGCATGTGGTGCGTCTGGTCATCATGGATTCCGGCATCGGCATACGGGAAAGCTTCGGCGGAAGAAACGAGTTCGCCTCGGTGTCCGGATCGGGAATAATCGAGAAGGCGCTGACCACGCCGATATCGAGCAAACGCAGGTTCGGTTACGGCCTCTGCCAGGTTAACGCCATCATCGAAAAGCTGAAGGGCAGTATTTATATCCGTTCGGCGGACAGCTCGGCCGCCGTGCTTTACAATCGCAGGCAGAGCGGCGCGTCCCACCTGTTTTTACGGGACGATCTCGCGCCTTTTCCGGGCACCCAGATTTCCATCTCGCTTTTCGGATAACAGGAGCGCATGATACTACAGATTAAAAACACCGCCAGGGATTTGAAAATACGCCTGCCCGACCTCATAACGAGGCCGGTAGGCAGGAGGATGTACGAGCGGACACGCAAAAGCATGGCGCATGTGGGCGACGGCGAGGTGGTGCTCGTCGATTTTTCCGGAGTGCAGGTCATCGATTCGTCGTTCATCGACGAGTTCCTGCTCAGGCTTATCGAGGACTCGCGCGAAGAGTCCCCGGTCTTTTTCGTAAAGCTCGCGAACATTACACCGATCATCGAAACGAACATCGACTCGGTTTTCAGCTCGTACCAGGCGTATAATGAACGCAGGATCGCCGTGGTGACGGAAAGCCTGACCGCCATGAACTCGTATTGTATCGGCATCATCTCGGGTCACGAGCGGGACGTGCTGGACTATCTGCGGATCAACAGGGTCGCCGCGCTGGGCGATATCGCCGCCTTTGTCGGAATGCGCGAGGAAGACGCCTTGCCGCTCGTCGAGGGGCTCTACGGCCTCCGGGTGGTGAGAAGGGAGCATTCAGGGCCGCCGGGACGCTACGAGGCCGTGTAGGCGCGCGTATATTTTGTCCGTGATGCGGGACAAAATGGTTGCATTATCGCCCCGCGGCGCGTATGGTATTCCACGAACAGCGACGGCCATGAAGATACCCCTTAAAAAGACCAAAGAGGCGCGCAAGGGTGATGACGACAGCCTGTTCGGGCTTCTGTCTTCATATAAATCGTACAATACATATATCAGCCTCTTCATCTCCGAAACCGAAAGCTCCGTGATCGTATTCGTCACCGACAATCCAAAGAAATGGAGCCTGATGACCGATGAGAAGTACGCCTCCTTTCGGCCCCTCCGGCGGCTCGAAGCGGGCCTGCCCAGGCTCTCCGTCAAGTACATGCTGCCGGAGCACCTCATCAAATCCATCGGCCCCATGCTCGGAATGAAGCTCCCCTCGAACCGGGTGACGATCATCAACAATATCGACAGCGGCGGGTATTTCATCCTCGAAACCTCATCGAAATTTCTTCCGGAAGTACTTCAAAACATGAAAAAGATCGTCACCATGCCGCCCCAGAAGAAATACGAGATGCTCGAGAAATGCCTGGCCGAGAACGCGTGAGGAGTTGCGGATGACACCGGACGGCACACCCATGGACGCGCTGGGCGAGCAGACGAGGCTTTTCAATATCGCGATGAAGCACACCGGGGGCGACGCGGAGAAGGCGCGTCTCATGGCCGCCGGCCAGTACGATGATGTAACGGCGATAAAAGGAAAATTCTCTTTCCCCGCCCAGGGCCGCCACGGAATATTTCTGATTTTCCTTAATCTCGCCACCCGGCGCCTTGTGAGCGTCGATTCGCTCGTGCTCTCCGACGGTGGTATTGCCGACAGGGTGCGCATCTTCGACAACTGGAAGCTGTTCAACGCGGACTTCCGTTCGGCCGTGAGCTCGACCGGCGAGAACTCGACCGGTTCGTTCGAGTTCTCCAATCACCTCGCGGACTCGCTCGATGGATACGATATATACGAGCTCGTCGGCTCATGGGACCTTGACGCCGCCTCCGAAGTTATCGCCGAGATCGTGGAAAAGTATTATCGCCTCGGGCCGCCCCAGTGTCAGATCGAAATGGAAAAGACGAGTTCGCTCGCCCTGGAGCTTGAGGGCATTCGGCTCGAGGCCGCTGATGAGGGCCGGGGCAAAACGGCGGCCGGGGAGGATGAGCGGCTCGCGGAGATCGAGCGGCAGGCGCAGTATGTGGTGCCGGGCAAGCTTATCGTCTCGCCCGTGCGCGGAAAATACATCAACGACGTGCGCGCGGGCGAAAATATTCGCGTACTCCTGACGGCAAAAGACGCCATCTCGGTCAAGGTGGCGAAGCTGCTCAACGCCTATACGGAGGAGGGGGAGATTCTTCCGATCAAGGGGCGCGTCAAGGAAAAGCTTTCGCAGGGTAAGTTCGGTTATATCATTTACGCGCTTGTGGCGAAGAACGTACTGGCAAAGATTATCGAGGAGGAGAACGTCAAAATAGAGATGGATGCCGTTTCGCTCGAGGCGCCGGATGACGGGGGGAAAAGCCGGCTGGTGCTGTACCTCTCGCTTCTTCTGGGCCTTGTGGTCCTGACGCTGATAATCATCTTCTCGCTGCTTTGAGCGACGGTTTCAGCCGATTTCGTATTTTTTGATCTTTGCCTTGAGGGTGTTGCGCGCGATATCGAGTACCCGGCTCGTTTTCTGCAGGTTCCAGTTGGTGAGTTCGAGCGTTCGGCGTATATGTTCGTTCTCGACCCTGTCGATCACCTCCTGAAGGGTCTCATAGCCCTCCGGGAGCTTCACGGGTCTCTTTCGGCCCTTTGTGGAAGCCATTCGCCCACCCTCCTGCGACTTGCTCCTTCTGATGTCGGTTTCGAGATTGTCTTTCATCGCTTCTGAAATCCGTGGCAGATGGGTGAGAGGTTCTGTGCCGCCGGCTTACTCCGGCCTTCTCCCGCCGATATGCCCGACAGGTGAACCGGAAGTACAGAACCTCTACCATATAGTATGGTATAAATTTAATACATAATAACATATCAAGTGAATAATATTATTTAAAATATTCAATAACTATTTTAAATATTTTAAAAAAAACAATAGAGTTGCTGGATCACCGGAATTAAACTGCTTTTCCTCCCGCCTGCGGCGGGAGGAAACCGGATATCCGCAGGAGATGAGACGAGTATAACAGAGTTGTTGCATAGCCCAAATTAAACTGCTTTTCCTCCCGCCTGCGGCGAAAGCTGTAATCGGAAGTCGGACTGGTGGATCATAAAAGGCCGGCCTAAGGCTGCCACTCCCCGGAATGGAGTGGCGGTGGGTCCGGATGCACGATATGAAAAAAAATATTTCAACATTCGGGGCCGGCCCCCTGCTCCTCGCGATAGTGCCTGTCCTGTTCGCCCTGGTGTTCATCGTCCGCGTGGGTGCCCTGGCCCAGATGCCCGACTGGATACTGGTCCGCGACCCGGACGGTAACCGCTATCATGTTGATCCCAACGGGAAGATATATACCTCGGGGAAGCCGGAATTCGATTACCGGCCGGTATCGGCGGCCGGTATCGCGTTTTACTTAAATCAGGGTGTGGAGCTTGTGAAGGGAGGCTATAAGGTTGAAGGCCTCACGCTCTTAAAGTCAATACTCGCGATGCCCGCCGCCGGCGGAAAGACCTCCGATTACCGGTCGAAGGCCTCCGCCGAGATAAACCGGTTCATCAAAAAAGAGGGTGACCGGTATGAGGCCCTCGATCAAAACGCTTCGATATTGCTGTACCGCCTCGAGGATGCCGTCGTTCTGGTGAATGATCTTATGCGTTATCGCATCGAATTTCCCGGTGAGGCGACGGTGCTGCGCCGTCGAAGGCGGGAAAACGGGAAATACCGCTACGACGGGCTCCTGGCCGGGGTGCGGTTTCCGGGTTCCGCCGCGACTTCCGATTCTTCCGCGTACGACGCGCTCATCGCGATCGACGGCGAAAGCTTCCCGTCGAAAATTAATTTCATGAGCGCGCTTAAAAGCAACTGGGCGAAAAACCTCGGTGCTGATTCTTTTAAGAGGACGCCCGTTCGGGCGGGGGAGCGCGAAGAGCTCTCGCGATTCGACGACGGCACGGCCTATGGCGGATATGAGGCGTTTTTTCTGCGCGGCCGGTACGGTTATTGCGTTCGTATTATAGCCGCCGGGCCCGAGAGGGCTAAAAACGACGCCCTGATGGAAAAAATGATGCGAAGCTTCCGGTTGTCATTCTCCGATTAATCGATGTCGAAAATATTTCGCATGTCGTCGTCCGAATCCTGTTCCGCCTCGCCGGGTATGTGCAGCATGGCGCCCTTCTTCGAGGAACCCTTGGCGAGAAGCGGATATTCCTCATTGAACGTGTCGACGAACGTTTTTATTTCGTCTTCACTGTTGGCAAATCTGACCGCCACCTCGCGCCCGTCTATCCGGACGATCTGTCCGTTCATGATAATCTTCCTGGATTTAAACGGGAATTTGACGAGCAGCTGGTCATCGCGGTTAATGATGGAATTGCGCAGAAAGCACATCCCACCCGCACCGAGGTTGATGAGCTCGACCTGATAGACGGGATCGCGTCCCTTGATCTTGTAGTCAACGACGAACCGGTGCGTTTTGATCCTGCCAAAATTGCGTTTGTCTATGGATCTTTTCATCGAGTTTTGTCCTTAACGAATACGAGCGCGGTTTCCCCGCAATTCTCCCTGTTCTTGCAATGGTCGCAGTCCTTCCAGATCTTTTCCGGCAGGGTCTCCTTCGGTACTTCGGCGAAGCCGAGCCTTCCGAAGAAACCGGGCGAATAGGTGAGTACGAATATCTTCGCGCCCGGAAAGCGATCGAGGAGCCGGGCCAGAAGGCCCCGCACCAGGGCGGAGCCGGTTCCCGATTTCCAGAGGTCCTTCCGCACCGCGAGCGAACGGACCTCCTTGAGCACGGGACCGTAATCATAATAGGATACCGCGCCGATCAGATCGCTATTGTCGGCGGCCACAAGAAATTTGTCAATAGACTTCGCTATCTCGGCGCGGCTTCTTTCGAGGATGATGTTTTCCTGGGCATAGGGGTGCAACAGGCGGTAGATCGACTTTACATCCGCGGCAGTGGCCTCTCTGATTTCTGCGTGCATGTCATCGTTTTACAATCTGGGCGTTCTGAAACCATGCCTTGTTAGAATAACCGGCAATTTTTTTCAAGGATATTTCGGCCTCGTCCCTGGTCTTGAAAGGGCCGGTGAACAATCGATACCCGGCATCGGTCCGGGAAAGGATCACCGTGTGACCGCCGGCGCTCAGAAAGCCGGCGATCTCCTGCGATTTTTCCCTGCTCAGATCCTTCCCCAGCGGGATTATGAAAGGGTATTCGCTTCGGGGGAATACATCGCTCGCGGATTTTCCGGCTTTATGCTTGTCGCTGACTTCGGCGGCGGCGTTTTCATTAAGAAGGCCGGATACCTTTTTGATCGTGCTCGACATCGCCTGCCGGGTCGATTCGTCCACAATCTCCTTGTGGGGGCCTCCCGCGAACTTGATGCCGATGATTAGGCCGGCGGTGAAGGATATAATGCAGAGGGCGATGACGAACGACATGAGCCCGGTCGCCTTTTTACGTATGCGCTCGTTCTCTCGATGGTTCATGTCGCTCATGCGCGCAAAATATTCCGGGTCGGTCGTGTCAAGGTGATACGGGTGGCTGCGCGCCTCGTTCCGGCTGTAATAGTCCATATTCTGCATAATCTTCTTTCCCTGCCGTGATGATACGCCGGCCGTTCCGAGCGGCACAGCCAGGGCGCATGATCCTTCACCGCGTTTGTTTGGCGTTACTGTACTCTTCGACGGAGAGAACGGATTATTTTAAAGAAAAATTGACTGAGCCGGGTTGAAGCCCTACCGATTTTTTAAGCGCCTTGACCTCGGCGGGCCTGAGGGCGCGGTACGAGCGCGCGTTGACGCCCGTAAGCCTGACGGGGCCGAAGGCGACCCGGCGAAGGCGTTTGACCCTGTAGCCGAGCGTCGCAAGGGACACGCGTATCTGCCGCTTCTTGCCCTCGGTTATGATCATCTTGATCGTGCTGCCGGATTCGGAGATCGGGCTCACGCGCGCGGGGTTGGTCTTGTACTCCTTGAGGCGGACCCCCTTCTCCAGGCGCGCATGGTCCCGCGGGCTGAGCGGACGGTCGAGGTCGATGATATACTCTTTGGGTATCTCGTACCGGGGATGCGTGAGCCTGAAGGCGAGGTCGCCGTCGTTGGTGAGCAGAAGAAGGCCTTCGGTGTCGCGGTCGAGCCTCCCTACCGGCATCACGCCCTTCTCGCGAAAGTGTCCGGGGACGAGGTCCAGTACGATGGCGCGGTTTTGAACGTCTTCGGCGGTCGTAATATAGCCCTTCGGTTTATTGAGCATCAGATAAAACAGGCGCGTTTCGGCCGCGAGTATCCGGCCGTCGAGCTGCACCTCGTCGGATTCGGCGTCGATTAACCGGGAAAGGTCCGTCGTCACCTGACCGTTCACGCGGACACGGCCCTCGGCGACCAGCTGCTCGACCTTGCGCCGCGACCCGAGTCCGCAATCGGCGAGAAAGCGGTTAATTCGAAGCTTTGCCATCTTCCTCCTTCGAGGCATCCGGAGGGCTTGCGGCCCCGGCCTCCTCGTCGGGCGGCGGTTCGGCCATCCCCTCGGTTATTTTTTTGAACCGGATGTCGTATTTTCCCTCTCTGGTCTCGAGACTGTACATGTTTCCCCGGTTGATGTATTTCAGGTTTTGCCCGAAAGAGGTTCCGCTTAAGAAAACGATCGTTTCATCGTTGAAGTTAAAATTGTATTCCCCCTCTATCTCCTTGCCGCCGCGGGCATAGGACTTGTATTTGCCGTTTTCGTAGATCTCGACACAGAGATTGGTGAAGTCGCCGCTTTTGTTTACGCTCCACCATTTGCCCGACAGGTCCCTTCGGAGCGTTTCCTCCTCGTGTTCGCGCAGGTTGGAAACATAGCTGTCAATCGACGCGGATTGCGATCCCTTGAATATCCTGATGGTCGATCCGTAGACCCATCCTGCAAGGCCGTTATCGAGACGGACCCGGTACCAATAGCTCTGGTCCCTGCCGACCCAGCTTTTCTCTTTCGACTGGTCCGAAATGGAGAGGCGCGTCCCCTTCTTCAAGAGGGTTATGCGGGCGGAATAGATCATGGGGTCTATCCGAAGGGCCGTGTTGTCGCTGCCCACGACGGCGTATGCGGAGGCCCTGTCGGGACGCGATTTGTCGTGCCGTCCGCTCTCCCCGCAGCCGGCCAGAGCGGGAAGTGCGGTGATGATGATGGCGGATAACAGAACTCTGTACGGGGACATGGACAACCTCTTTGCCGGAAATCTGGATAATGTGCGCCGATGCGGCACACCCTCTGCTTGTACGGCCGGGACCGTGCAAGCGTCAACAAACTTTTAGCCCGGATTCTCCGCCGCGATCAGCTGCGCGTAGAGGATATAGGCGGCCGCTGCGAGAAGGGCGAGCCAGAGGGATATGATGACCGGCGCGGCGCCGAGAAGGCGCGGCTTCTCGGAAAGGGTCTCCATCGCCTTCATGCGCGATTCGAGAAGCACATTCTCCGGGACCAGGCGTACGGCAAGCAGGATCCCGAGCGGAACGAGCACCATGTCGTCGAGGCGGCCGAGTATCGGGATGAAGTCGGGGATGAGGTCGATGGGGCTGAAAGCGTATGCGGCGACGGCGATCGCGATGAAACGCGCGATCCGCGGGGTGCGCGGATCGCGGTAGGCGTAGTAGAGGGTGAGCGCGTCGGCCCTGAGCGCGGCCGTACTCCTCCTCCACCGTTCCAGAAGCCGTCTCATACGCGTCTTTCGCCTCTTGCCGGATGCATCATCAGACCCCGGAGTTTTTTATGAGCTGGATGAAGAACTTGACCACCTGCTCATAATTCGCCACCGAGATGCGCTCGTTGGTGCCGTGCATCCGCTTGAGGTCCTCGTTTTTCAGCGAGAGCGGAGTGAACCGGTAGACATTGGCGCTTACACCGGTGTAATAGCGCGAATCGGTCGCGCCGAGTACCAGGTACGGCGAAACGATTGCGCCCGGAAACGACTGATGTATGGTTTTCTGGAGCGTCGAAAAAGATGTGCTTTCCGTGTCCGATACCGGCGACGGGTCGTTGCCGCCTTCGAGTGCGCGTATCTTTACGCGTTTATCATTGATTGTCTTTTCAGCCCGTTTTATGACGCTTTCCATGGTGTCACCCGGCAGCAACCGGAAATTGACGACTGCCGTCGACTTTATGGGCAGAAGATTCTCTTTAACGCTTCCCTGGAGCATCGTCGGGGCGGTGGTGGTCCGCATCCCGGCCGCCATGGCCGGCGACTTGAGCAATTGCGATTTCAGTACGCCGCTGAGGAGCCACAGGTTGCCGAGCACCAGTCTGTTCGCGAACGACATCTCGGGCCCAAGATAACGAAACATCTGGAGCGCGGCGCCCTCGATCCTGGTGGGAAACTGGTTTTTTTCGAGCTTTGCGATTGCCGCGCAGAGGATGCCCGCGGTGGTCTGCCTGGGGGGCATCGATGAATGGCCGCCCTCTCCCTCGACGCTGAACTCGAGGCTCAGGTAGCCTTTTTCGGCTATACCGATCAGCGCGGCGGGTGCGTTAAGGCCGGCGATGGCTCCTTCAATGACACAACCGCCCTCATCGAGGGTGTAGTCCAGGGAGACTTTGCGCTCTTTGAGCAGCGCCGCAATCTTCCTTGCGCCGTTAAGGCCGCTGACCTCTTCGTCATGTCCGAAGGCGAGATAGATGGTCTCTTTCGGCCGATACCCGGAGGCAAGCAGATATTCTACCGCCTCGAGCGTCCCCATCACGTTGACCTTTATATCGAGCGTCCCGCGCCCCCAGATATACCCGTCGGCGATCGCGCCCGAAAACGGCGGATGCGTCCAGTCCTTTTCGGTGCCGCTTTCAATGGGGACCACGTCTATGTGGCCGAGGAGGAGGATCGGCTTGCGCCTGGGGTCGGTGCCCTTCCACATATAGAGCAGGCCGTATTTGCTGACGGTTTCCCTAATAAGGGTTTTGTGCACGCGCGGAAACGTGTTTTCGAGCAGGCGGTGGAACGCGAGAAAGGTCGGGCCGTCGAACTTCGCGGGGTCCTGGTGGGAGATCGTCCTCAAGCGTATGGCCTTCGAAAGGTTTTCGGCGATGTGCCGCTGGTCTACGCCCGAAATGGCGGCGGATTCGGCAGTGAACTGCTTCGATTTGAACATGGCTGCCCGAACGAGGCAGATGGCAACGATAATGACCGCGAGCGCCGCGGCTGCCGACAGAATCTTCTTTTTCATGATGCGGTCTCCTTGTGTGAGTTATGGCGAGCCGGACGGGTATGAAGGCGATTTGGCCGCCCGGTTTATCAGATGGTGATGGCCGGTCTACTTGAAGCAGCCCAGCTGGCATCCTTTGATCTTGATTTTCATTTCGTCGACGGTCTTGCCGACGAGCGCGGCGCTTATTTCGAGCGTCGCTGCGATGCCGAGCGCGTCCTTGCAGTTGATTTTTCCATCCGTCGATTTTTCCTTAATCAATTCCCTGAGCCTGTCCATACGGTCTAACCCCCGGTGTATTGCCTTCCGGCGACAGGGTGAGTCGGTATTCGGGAATGCCGACGCGACGCCGGTTTTACGGGAATGCCCTGCGCATCAATTCCCGAAAAAATTGAACGGTCTGTTGCCCTGTCGCTATTTGGGGGATATCCCCCGGGATAAGTAAATAATAATTTACCGTTTCCCGTGCCGGTTTTTTCGCCGGGGTGAGCCCTGGTGGGTAGCGTCAAGGATTAATTTTTCTATTTTTATTGACAAAATAATGCCGCGATAATAGCGTTGCGCTCTAACTGTTTGAGCCCCAATCAGCGGTTACCATCACTATAATGAATTAATTCTGACCTGAAGGCAGAGGCGCTTTGGGTATGGCAGTGAGGATATAATGATCATACGACAGAAGACGTACTCCATGAAGGCCTCGGAGATCGACAAGAAGTGGTACATCGTCGATGCCGAGGGCAAGGTGCTCGGAAGACTCGCCACCGAGATCGCGTCGATACTCAGAGGCAAGAAGAAGCCGGGCTTTACGCCGCATCTGGATATGGGCGATAACGTAATCGTCATAAACGCCGAGAAGGTTCTGCTCACCGGGCGCAAGTCCGAGGAAAAGGAGTATTTCTCCCACAGCAAATATCCCGGCGGGGAAAAGTTCACCAACATCAGAAAGATTATGAAGGAAAAGCCCGAGTTCGTCATCGAAACGGCCGTCAAGGGAATGCTTCCCAAAAGCAGGCTCGGAAAGAGAATCGCGGGCAACCTCAAGGTCTATGCCGGGGCGGAACATCCGCACCAGGCCCAGATGCCGGAAGTGCTGGCCGTAGACTGAGCAATTTATCGCATATTTAAGGAGAATATCAATGGCGGAGCAGTATTACGCGACCGGAAGAAGAAAGGCGTCGGTAGCGCGGGTGTATTTGAAGCCCGGTTCCGGCAGGATCCATATCAACGATCAGGATATAGCGAAGTATTTCCGCAGAAAAACGCTCGAGCTCATCGTCCGTCAGCCGCTCGAGCTGTTAAGCCAGGTGACCGCGTTCGATGTTTTCGCGCACGTTGACGGCGGGGGCTGGTCGGGACAGGCGGGGGCGGTACGGCTGGGCATCGCGCGCTGTCTCAATCTTGTGGACGAGAGAAACAAGAAGCAGCTCCGCGAAGCCGGTTTTCTCACGCGCGATTCGCGTGCGGTCGAGCGCAAGAAATACGGACGGAAAAAGGCGCGCAAGCGTTTCCAGTTCTCGAAACGTTAAAGAACGCGCTTTTCGGCGGAATCGGAAAAAGGAGGGTGTTTCCCGAAGGGGGCATCCTCTTTTTGTTTTCAGAGCGGAAAGGGGATCGGCTTGAAGCATTCATCCGAAGGATGCATAATGGGCGGCGGGGTGCCGGCAGGCGTATGATTGAAATAACGGGAATACAATTTAAGGAAGCCCATCTCCTCGTTACGCTGTCAACGGGGGAATCGCTCCACCTCCCGCACGAGGGGGCGAAAATATATGCGCTCGCCGCGGGAAAAGTAATTGACCATGATGAATACGGCCGGCTAAAGGAAGAGTCGGACCGCTTCTCCTGCTACCGCAGGGCGCTCTACTATCTCTCCCTGCGCGGCAGATCGGTGTTCGAGCTCGAACGCTACCTGCACGGGAAGGGTTTTTCCAAAAGCAGCGTTGCCGAGGCGGTCTCCAGGCTCCTCGAGCGCGGCTATCTCGACGACTATGCCTACGCCATGAATCATATCGGCAAAAAGCGGGGGCGGCGGGCGGTGGGCAAAAGCAGGCTTCTCTCAGAGCTGTTTCGTAAAGGGGTGCCTGCCGATATCGCCAGAAGAGCGATCGCCGAATATGGCGCAGAACTCGTCGACGAGGACGATCTGTACCGGCTTGCCGCAGAGAAATTCGAGCGCCTGAAGGAGAAAAAGGACGGTGTGCGAAAACTGGTCTTTTTTCTCAGACAGAGAGGGTTCGAGGGTGACGAAATACGGAGGGTCGTGGAGCGGCTCTCCCGTGAAGATACCATGCCGGAATAACGCGGCGCGAGAGGTGGGCGATGCACAGGGTTAAAGATCTGCGTGAATCCTTTACGCAATATTTCAAAGAGCGTGACCATAAAATAATTCCCTCGAGCTCCCTCATTCCGAAGGACGATCCGACGCTGCTGTTTACGACGGCCGGCATGGTCCAGTTCAAGTCCATGTTCGCCGGCACGGTAAAGCTCGATTACACCAGGGCGGCTACCGTTCAGAAATGCTTCCGCACGAGCGACCTCGAGCGGGTGGGCAAAACGAAACGGCACTGCACTTTTTTCGAGATGCTCGGGAATTTCTCGTTCGGCGATTATTTCAAGAAAGAGGCCATAGAGTACGCGTGGGAATACTCCACAAAGGTGGTCGGATTCCCGGTCGAGGACGTCTGGATATCTATCTTCGAGAACGACGACGAGGCCTTTGAGATATGGCACCGCCGTATCGGCCTGCCGGAACGCAAGATCGTGCGCCTGGGCCGTGAGGATAATTTCTGGGGACCGGCGGGCGACTCGGGCGCGTGCGGCCCCTGTTCGGAACTCTACCTCGACCGGGGAGCGGCCTTCGGGTGCGGCTCTCCCGACTGCAAGCCGGGCTGTGACTGCGAGCGTTTTCTCGAGTTCTGGAACCTGGTGTTCAACCAGTTCTACCAGGACGAAACCGGCAGGCAGTCGCCGCTGCCCCGCACCGGGATCGACACGGGCATGGGCCTTGAGCGCCTCGCCACGCTCGTGCAGAACGTGGATTCAATATACGGCACCGACGAGCTGCGCGGCCTCGTCGATTTCGTATGCCGCGAGGCGAGGGTGACGTACGAGGGCGAAACGATAGCGCCGGTGAACGTGCTCGTGGAGCACGCCAGGGCGCTCACCTTCGCCATCTCCGACGGTGCGTATCCCTCCAACGAGGGACGCGGCTACGTGCTCCGCAGAATTCTGCGCCGGGCCCTCCGCTTCGCCCGGCAGATCGGCATAACCGAGCCCTTCCTGTATAAAATGATCGATCCGCTGGTCGAGAAGATGGGACCATATTACCCGGAAATCGTGACGGGCGCGCCCAATGTCAAAAGCGTTCTCGAAGGCGAAGAAAAGCGCTTCCTCGAAACCCTCGAAAACGGCATGGACCGGCTTGAAGAGGCGATAAAAGCGGCGAAGGGCGGTGGAAACACGCTCTCGGGTAAAGACGCCTTTGTGCTCTACGATACATTCGGCTTCCCGCTCGAGATGACGATGGAGATGGCCGGGGAAAACGGAATAGCCGTCGATGCCGGGGGGTTCGACCGGGAAATGGAAAAACAGCGCGAGCGCGGCAAGCAGAGCTGGAAAAGCGGCGAGGCCGGCAGCGAGAAAATACTCGAAGCGCTTTCGAGCACGGCGGGAGCAAGCGTCTTCCTCGGATACGATGAGAATGTGGCGAGCTCGGAACTGGCCGCTCTTGCCGGAACGGCCGGCCCGGTGAAGAAGCTCGACACCGGCGAGAGGGGCTTTCTGGTGGCGAAGGAAAGCACGTTCTACGGGGAGTCCGGCGGTCAGGTTGGAGACCGCGGGGCGATCACCGGATATAACGGTGCGGTCTTCAGGGTTGACGATACCAAAAAGCTGAACGGCACGATCATCCATCTCGGCGAGGTGGTGCAGGGCGCCTTCGCCGTAGGGGACAGGGTGACCACGGAGATCGATCTTTTGCGCCGCAATCTGACCAGGGCGAACCACACGGCCACGCACCTGCTGCAGGCCGCTCTTCGGAGGGTGCTCGGCGCCCACGTGCACCAGACGGGTTCGCTCGTGGAGCCCGAGCGTATGCGGTTCGACTTTACTCACTTCAAGGCACTCGACGCGGAGGAGATCGCCGAGATAGAGCGCATCGTCAACGACGTCATCTGGGCCTGGCGGCCTGTCGAGACGATGGTCCGCCCGCTTGAGGAAGCGGTGAAGATGGGCGCCATGGCCGTCTTCGACGAAAAGTACGAGGACATGGTGCGCGTCGTGAGCGTGAAGGATTTCAGCATGGAGCTGTGCGGAGGAACGCACGCGGACAATACCGGCAAGCTCGGCGTCTTCAAGATACTGCGCGAGGCATCGCCCGGCGCGGGAATGCGGCGCATCGAGGCGGTCACCCTGCGGGGAGTGCTCGACCGTTTTGGCGCACAGCAGGAGATACTCTCCTCGATCGCCTCGGAGCTCAACGCGACCGAGCAGGAGCTTGCCCGAAAGGTGCGCGACGCGCTTGAACGCGCCCGCTCGCTTGAAAAACAGTTGGAGAAGATGAAGACCGAAAGCCTCGCGTCGAACATCGATGAAATACTCGCGAACGCCGTTACCGTCGGGGGAACCTCCGTGGTTCCGTACCAATTATCGGGAGCCGATATCGACGAATTGCGCAGGCTCGCCGATCTGGTCCGCTCGAAGCTGAAGAATTCGGTGGTGTGCCTCGGCTCTGAACACGAGGGAAGGGCCGTCCTTTTGTGCGCGGCCACCTCTGCGGCGGTCGCAACGGGCGTTGATTGCGGCGCGATCATCAAAAAGGCGTCGCCGCTGGTCGGCGGCGGCGGCGGTGGAAGAAAGGACATGGCCCAGGCGGGAGGGAAATCGCCGGCGGGCCTGCAGCAGGCGCTCAGGGAGGCCGTCAATACCGCGAGCGGGATGATCGGCCGATAAAATAGACTTGTTGCATAGCCGGGATCTATGGCCCCCGCAGACGGGGGAGGGCCGATATTCCCAGTATGCGTAACAGATCTCGTATACAATTTATACTATCTACTATTATATTTTTAAACATAGTGATTGACACGCGCCCACTTTGAATTTTAGGGTCGGACGATGGGAGTGCGTGCCGGTGCCGCGCCGGTTTTCGCTTTCCGTATCAATCCCCGGGGGGTCCGCGTCATGACAAAGGACGGCACCATCATCGTTTTCGTCGACAACATGGACGATATCGTCAACTTCGATTTCCTCGAGGCATACGGGGGGTATCTCGTCTACGAGGTGCCGAAGGACGATACGAAGATGTGGAACAAGCTCATGGTCCACACGGAAAAAACGTCCACAACGGTCATACTGATGACGCGCAACATCCGCTTTATCTGGTTTCTCGCCACAAACATCGAGCGCCGCAGGCAGGCCGGGGACGAAACCTCGGGCAATGTATTTTTTGTAAATATCACCAAGATCGTCCATGTTAACGGTCTCGGCGACGTTACGGTCCAGAACGAATACGAGGTGCGCAGCCTCGAAAAAGAGGAAATCCCCACGCTCAGGCAGTAGCTTCCAATCCGGCACATCCGGCAAGCGCGCGGGGCGCGGAAGCCGGGTGCGATAAAAAATGATTGCAATATGCCGTTTCGGCAAGTAACCTATAGGTATCCGATGCCTTGGAAGATTTACGATCTTTCGGAGGGGAACTATGAGTAAATTATTGATTGTCGAGGATGAACAGCACCAGCGCGAGCTCTACGCGATGGAGCTTCAGGATGAGGGCTACGAGGTTGACCAGGCGGCCAACGGGAGAGAGGCCGTCGACAAGGTGAAGGCCAACAAGTACGATCTCGTGGTGCTGGATATCCGCATGCCGGAAATGGACGGTATCGAGGCGCTCGGGAAAATCCTGTCGCGCGATAAAAAGATACCCATCATCATTTACACGGCATATTCGAATTACAAGAGCAATTTCATGACATGGACCGCCGACGCCTACATCACCAAGTCGTCGAACCTCGACGAGCTCAAGGGCAAGATCCAGGAGATTCTCTCAAGTAAATCGAAATAATGGATAATGAATATCTCAAGCGTACGCTCGTTTTTCTGCTCTCCGGAGGACAGGGGGAACGCCTCTATCCGCTGACGAAGGACCGTTCAAAACCCGCGGTGCCCTTCGGGGGAATTTACCGCATCATCGATTTCTCCCTCTCCAACTGCCTTAATTCCGACTTAAAGAAAATCATCGTGCTCACGCAGTATAAATCGCTCTCACTCGACCGGCACATTAAAACGGCCTGGAACCTCTTCCCCCGCGAGCTCGGCAGTTTCATCGATGTGGTGCCGCCGCAGCAGCGCATCGACAACAACTGGTACAGGGGCACCGCGGACGCCATTTTCCAGAACATCTATATCATAGAGATGGAGCGCCCCGATTACGTGCTCATCCTCTCCGGAGACCATGTCTACAAAATGGATTATCGCAGGATGATCCGCTACCATATAGAAAAAGACGCCGACATGACCATCGCGGCGATCGAGACCCCGGTTGACGAGGCCACCCGCTTCGGCGTGCTCGAGGTCGACGCGGAGAACCGCGTTACGGGCTTCAGCGAGAAACCGGAAAAGCCGAAGCCCATCCCGGGCAGGGAGGATTCGGCTTTCGTCTCGATGGGGATCTACGTTTTCAAAACAGAAAAGCTGGTGCAGTACCTTTCGGATAACCATCGTCTGGAGGGCGACAACGACTTCGGCAAGGACATCATTCCGCGCATCTACGGCAGTGAACGGGTGGTCGCCTATGATTATGTACGGCACGAGGGCGATCGCGCGTACTGGCGGGACATAGGCACGCTCGTATCGTTTTTCGATGCGAACATGGACCTTGTCGCGGTGAGCCCGCAGCTCAACATGTACGACCGCTCATGGCCGATCCGGTCGAATGTGGAGCAGTACCCCCCGGCCAAGTTCGTGTTCGACGCCGACGACCGCAGGGGGATGGCGGTGGATTCCATCATATCCCACGGGGCGATCATCAGCGGCTCCCGTGTATACCGGTCGGTGATATCGCCCGGGGTGAAGGTGAACAGCTATGCCGAGATAGCGGACTCGATCATCATGAACGGCGTTAAAATAGGAAGACACACCCGGATAAGGCGGGCGATTGTCGATAAATACGTCGAAATCCCGGCTAACGAGTCAATCGGCTACGACCTCGAGCGCGATGCCGCGCGTTTCAGCATGACGAGCGATGGGATCGTGGTCATCCCCAAACGCTTTATTTTCTGAGTTTACCGTCGGATCGACAGGACAACATGACAAAATGCCGCTTCATCTTCTGCCTTCACAACCATCAGCCGGTCGGGAATTTCGATCATGTTTTCGAGTGGGGGTTCCGGGACTGCTACGACAGGACTCTGCGGGTGCTCAGGGAGTATCCCGAGTTCAGGTTCGCGGTGCATCACTCCGGCCCGCTGCTCGAATGGATCGAAGAGCGCCATCCCGATTATCTCGAAACCCTGGCCGATATGCGACAACGCGGGCAGGTGGAGATAATCGGCGGCGGGTTCTACGAGCCGATTTTTTCAATTATATCCGAGGACGATATCCGCGGGCAGATCGCCATGATGCAGGAGTATTGCGCGAATCGTTTCGGTACGCGGCCTGACGGATTCTGGACTGCAGAGCGTGTCTGGGACCCGGAGATCCCGCGTCTGGTGTCGGACCTCGGACTCGATTATACCATCCTCGACGATAATCACTTTCGCTACGCCGGGATTGAAGAGGACGAGCTGTACGGCTATTACATCACCGAGCGCCTCGACCGCCGGCTCAAGGTCTTCCCGATCGACCGCTTTCTGCGATATTCCATCCCGTTTCGTCTTCCGGCGGAGACCATCGATTATTTCAGGTCTGTGGCTGACCGCCGGGGCGAATGCGCCTTCATGTATGGAGACGACGGTGAGAAATTCGGCATGTGGCCGGGCACCCACAAGTGGGTGTTCGAAGAGAAGTGGCTGGTCAATTTCGTTGAAGCGGTGCTCCGGGAGGACTGGATTGCGATGACCCTCCCCTCCGAATACATCCGCGATAATCCGCCGCTCGGGAGGGTGTATCTGACCCAGGGCAGCTACTACGAGCTTTCGGAGTGGGCGCTCCCTTCGCCGGTTGCGTCGCGTTTAATCAATCTTCACGCAGAAATAAAGGGATGGAACAGGGAGAATGATTTTTATCCGTTTCTGAAAGGAGGCGTGTGGAATAATTTTCTGAATAAGTATCCCGAATCCAACGCTCTTAACAAGCGCACACTTCTCCTGAGTGGCGAGATGCGTGCGCTCGAAAACGAAAAACACCTATCCCTCGATGAGGCGAAAAAGGAGCTTTATAAAAGCGAGTGCAACTGTGCCTACTGGCACGGCCTCTTCGGCGGCATTTATCTCTCGAGCCTGCGCCATGCGCTTCATCATAATCTTCTCGCGGCCGAACAGCGTTGTATGGAGGCGCGCGCGCTCAAGGGTATCGAGGTTATCGATCGCGATATATGGAACGAGGGCACGAACCAGGTGCTGCTGAGACGGGACGACATGGCGGCGCTCATCGCTCCCGCTCATGGCGGTGCGCTCGCGGAGCTTGGCGTGTATACTAAACGCTTCGATATCCTGGCCGTCATTCCGCGGCGCTACGAGGCCTACCACGAAACGCTGAAAAACTTTAACGAAGACGAGGAACAGAACGGCGACGTGAAATCGATCCACGATATGGTCGTGGTCAAGGAGAAGGGGCTTAAAGACCGGCTGGTGTACGATCTCACCAGGCGATATTCGTTCAAGGACCTGTTCATGCGCACGCGTCCATCCGCAGAAGAGGTCATGAACGCCCGGGCGGACATGCTCGAATGCGGCGGTCTGCCCTACTCGTATGCGGTCCGGAAAAAAGCGAAATCGATCCAGGTCCCGCTGGAGCGGCGGGTGGACTTCGACGGACGTGCCGTGCTTATTCGCAAGCGCTATTCCTTCAGCGGGCCTGCCGCGGGGGTGAAAGCGGAGTATTCCATCGGTGGCGCAGGCGGCGTGCTTTTTGGCGTCGAGTTGAACATTAATCTGCTCGCGGCTCACGACGAAGACCGGTTTTATGAAATACCGGGGCTTGCGGGGACGGAACGTTTCCTGGACGGCGTCGGCCTGACGGAGGGAGTGGCTTCTTTCGCTCTCGTGGACCGCTACGGTGGTATCCGCATTGCGATCGGTTCGTCGCGTGCGTTCGATTTAATCCGTTATCCGATCTATACGGTGTCTCAATCGGACCGGGGCTTCGAAAAGAACTATCAGGGCTCGTCCCTGCTGCTCGTCTATGCGCTGAGCGCGGATACGGAAGAGTTTGAGATAACGCTTTCGGTCAAGTGAGGGCCGGGGGCGCGAAACGACCCGTCTATGAATCCCCGGGGGACTGCGTAATGTGCCGATGGACCGCCTTATAGTGCAGGGGGCACTGCATTACCATGGTGGTATAGACGTATTCGTCCTTCTGCTGCATCATCGAGTTGATGTGGGCGACAAGGTCGCGCAGCTCCAGGTCGCTCCTGATGGACCCCCGTTCGATGTCGTGCCCGACAACCTCCTTGATGAATTCGACATAGGAATTGACGAACTCGACGGCTATTTCCTTCTCCGGGGTCGCGGCGGCCGGGCTCTTCAGGGCCGAGATGATGTTTTCCTGCGAAAGCAGCGTTACGGCCTCTTCCGTTACCACGGCGCGATTGAGGTGCTCATCCATTGCTCTGATACTCCATAAATTTTCCGATATGCGCATTTGGCGACCCGGAAGAGTCTCCATGCCGCCAAGCGTTATTAAGACTATACTAACGCGGTTAATTCTCAAGCTTTTTGTCTGGAGGATAATAAAAAAGGGGGTATTCGGTGAATACCCCCTTTTCCCCTGAAAGAGAGAATAATTTACTTCGTCTCTTCGGCAGGAGCAGCAGCCTGATCCTTAACATCTTCGGTGACGGCGGGAGCGGGCGCTTCTTCCTTCTTGCAGCCTACGAATGCGAAGCTGAACGCGAAGGCAA
>JADFDB010000109.1 GCA_018263175.1 Spirochaetota bacterium | reverse complement strand
ACGGACTGTCGGGATAGAAATAATACAAACGCGCGTGATAGTACTGCGCCTCGGTGCGTTCGCCGAGGAGTTCGTACGCGCGGGCGATCTTCCAGAGAAGCGCGTCGGCCGATGGGCCGGTCGTTCCCATGGAAAGGGCGGCGCGGAGCATGAACAGTCCCTCGCGCGCCGTCCGGCGCGAGGAGACAAGGCGCGTACCCTCCTGTATAAGTCGCACATAATCGCCCTTTTCGACGAGCACGTTGAACGCTACCGAAAAGACGGGGCTCCGCTGCGCGCGCGCGTTCGCGAACGAAAAGCGCAGGGCGTGGCTTCCGGGGTACAGCATTTCCCCGTACTCGACGCGGAAGATATCCCTCGTTACGGGAACGATTTTAACCGGCAGGCCGTCGAGCGTCGCGCGGAATGACTTCGCGTCGACGTCGACGTTCGCGGCGCCGCTGTCGGCGTACAGGTAGATGCCGGGCGAACGGTCGACGATAAGGTTCTGCTGGTAGCCGGAGTTGTCGACTGCAGAGGAGATCTTCACGAAAGCCGAGGGAAGGCCGCGCTTGAAGTATTCCGCCACGGCGAGAAAATACGCCTCGGCTTCCTCGCGGTTGTAGAGCCGCTCGGCGAGGTGCCGCGCGTGCGCCTCGTCCGAGAAGAAGCCGGCCTCGCCGATGACGCCCGGGCAGAGGTAGCGCGTTTCGCGGAGGATGTGCGTTCCCGTTTCGGGAAACACCGCGAAATCGGAAAGCACCCTGCCCTTCGCGTCCATAATTCCATGGATGCGCTCGAGGAGCATTCGAGCGAAATCGAAGCTCGCCGGGTTTACCTCGTCGCTCCCCCAGGCGAGGACACAGGGGTAGTTCACGCCGTCGCCCCGCCGCACCGAGCCGTTGTGATGGATGGAGAGCAGAATGTCCGGTTTGAACTCCCCGGCCATCTCCACGCGCTTTTTGAGCGGAACATCCGTGTCGCGCACGCGGGCGAGAGCGACCTCGGCGCCCGCCTTCCGGAGCATTGAGGCGAGGATGAGCGCAACGCGAAGGTTCACCTCCTCCTCGGTGATGCCGCCGGGCCCGATGCGAAACAGGTCCCTTTTGCCGAGGCCGCCGTGGCCGGGATCGATGAATATGCGCCTGCCGGCAAGCGAGGAATACTCCTTCAGCCGGAGGTCGCCATCGTATTTTTTGGTCATGGTGCCGCATCCGAGCGTCCACGGGCCGGCCTCCGCGATCCGTGCCGCGAGGCCGTGCAGGAAGTCCCGCGCGTTCGACCGCGCTTTTCCAATGGTGTCGGCGCAGCCCGCGGTGATGCAACACGCGCACAGAAGCGGAAGAAGGATGTTACGCAACCCGTGGTCCATCGGCCCTCCCCTCGATGAATTGACGGATAAACGGGTCCTCGGAGGCCTTCAGCTCGTCCGGGGTGCCGGCGAAGGCGATGCGCCCGTCGAGAAGCATCGCGACGCGGTCGGCGATGTGCCAGGCCGATTCCATGTCGTGGGTCACGACGACGCTCGTAACGCCGAGGGTGTCGCGCATCTTGAGGATGAGGCGGTTGACGGCCCCGGCGGTGATGGGGTCCACTCCGGTGGTGGGCTCGTCGTAGAGGATGATCTCCGGCTTCATGGCGACGGCCCGGGCGAGGCCCACGCGCTTCTGCATCCCCCCCGATATTTCCGACGGCATGCGCTCGTCGATGCCGCGAAGTCCCACCAGCTCGAGCATCTCGCCGACGATGCGGGAGGTTTCGTCCTCGGGCGTGCCGCGCCTCCGCAGGCCGAAGGCGACGTTGTCGAAGATGTTCATTGAATCGAAGAGCGCCGCGCCCTGGAAGAGCACGCCGATTTTAGTCAGGGCCGCGCGGCGCTCCCGTTCGTCCGCGCCGGTGAACTCGACGCCGTCGATATGGATCGTCCCCGCGTCGGGAACGAGGAGGCCGATGAGGTGCTTCAGGATCACCGACTTCCCCGAGCCGCTGCGTCCGATGACGCAGAGGACCTCCCCCTCGTACACGCCAAGGTCGACGCCCGCGAGCACGGTCTTGCCGGCGAAGCTTTTCCGAAGATCCTCGATCTGTATTGTTACTTTCACGGGGCGAACCTGTACCGACGACATGGGTTGTCCTGAACGCGTGCTTCAGGGCAGGGAATTGTCTCATCCGCCGTGCGGCATTTCAACAAAAAAATGTGGTGTTCCTTCTCGTCTCCGGCGAGGTCGATGAGGAGAGGATCGTTGAACCGCTCGCGAGGATGTGTGCCGTAGTATCGACGGATAAAGTAATGTGTAGGTGAGAGGGGTGCCTGGCGGTTATTCGGGGTTGACAAAAACTAATCGTGTTGGTATACTCAATAATCATGAATCGAATCGTTCATATCGCCAAAAGCTTTCAGAAAGCTTCAGCGTGGGAAGCCGAGCAGGAAATTTCAATGAGCGTTGAAGAACGACAAAAAGCCGCGCGCGCATTGAAACAAAAATTTTTCGGGGAAAAATGTCTCGATGTCAGGTCCGCCTCTCCCAAAAAATGAAATCATCCCATTTTTAATCGGACACCCTGGAGTTCATGTATCTTCTGCATGAATTCGAGGTGAGGTATCTGATAGTCGACGGCGAGGCCGTCATTTATTATGGACACGCGCGGCTGACGGGGGCGCTTTTTTCAAATGCGCGACGTGCTTATTCATGCGGTGATCCGAAAGACCGGGGTAGACCATTTTCCTGAGTGTTTCGAGATCGGAAAGGTTGTCCTCGGGCGAGGCCGTGCTCGTTGCGTATTCATCGACCAAGAATCCCGTCGTTCTCGACGCCTTCCATGCGGCCAGGCGGTGCTCTTTCCGCTTTTTAAACGCTGCGTTGTTATTCATCGTTTTTTGGTAGAAGCCTTTTCATCTCTTTTGCGTCCAGTGTGTCTTTTCCCCTTCCGGTCGCCAGCTTGTTCGCGATCAGGTGCTTGAGAGACAGAAAGGGAATTTTGGTATCGTCGTTGCCGACGCGAAGGGACTCGCGGAGAGCCTCATCGAACCGCACGCCCTCGATCATGGTGATTATATCGATCCTGAAGGGAGGCAGCCCCATCTGGTATACCGTTCCGGGAACCTTGAAATCATCCGAGGAAATGTCCTTTAAAGGAGCCCCGAAGCGGACAAGGGCACGGTATACCCTTTCCGCGTTGGAATGCTCCGGATTGACGAATATATCCAAGTCACCCGTTGCCCGGATGTATCCGTGCACAGCCATCGCGTAGCCGCCGACAATAAGGAATTCCGATCCCTCAGCGATAAGGCAGTCGATCATATCCTGGAAATCCGGGCTGAATTCAGGTTTTTTCAGCTTTTTCCACCTCATGCGATTACCCGAATATAGTATAACCGGTTATAGAGCCCGTCAATTATAAATACACCTCCGGGAAACAGTTCGCGGATCACAGCGCCGACTCGATCCAGCCGCCGCCGAATACGTCGCCGGATTCGTCGTAGAACACCGCGGCCTGACCGGGGCTGACGCCCGCCTGGGGCTCGGCAAAGCGGACCACCACGCCGCCGTCGCGCTCCGAGAGTGTCGCGGCGAAGGGCCGCTGCGTGGAGCGGGTCTTGACGAACGCGTCGATGCCGTCGAGCGAGGCGGCTTTCATGAGCGTGATGTCGCGCGCGAAAAGACCCGAGCGGAACAGCTCCTCGCGGGACCCCGCGACGACGACGTTCCGGGCCGCATCGATTTCCACGACGTACAGCGGCCGTTCGGCGGCAATGCCGAGCCCGCGGCGCTGGCCGATCGTGTAGCGGTGGATGCCCCTGTGGCGTCCGAGCACCTTCCCGTCGGTGGAAAGGATGTCGCCGGGCGGCGGGGTGCAGCCGGTACGTCGCTCGATATAGCGCGGGTAGTCGTTGTCCTGGACGAAGCAAATCTCCTGGCTTTCAGGCCGGTCCGCCACGGCAAGGCCGAGGTCGGAGGCGATGGCGCGAATCTCCTCCTTGCGCCGGTCACCGAGCGGGAAGATGATACCTTGGAGGATGTCCTGGCCCAGCATGAAGAGGAAGTAGGACTGGTCCTTGCCGCGGTCCAGGCCGGCCGACACGTAATGGCGGCCCGATTCCGTACTGCCCGTGCGGGCATAGTGGCCGGTGGCGAGCTTTTCGCAGCCGAGTGATGCGGCGAGATCGACGAGCTTCCTGAACTTGATCCGCGCGTTGCAGTGGATGCAGGGACTCGGCGTGCGGCCCGCAAGGTATTCGCGGCAGAAGGGGTCGATGATCTCGCGCGAGAAGTCCTCCTCCACGTCGACGACCATGTGCGGGAATGAAAACGAGCGGGCGATCTCCCTCGCCGCGTTCATCGATTCCGGGGAACAGCAGACGTCATAGCGCGGCTCGCAGCCGTCCATGTCGGCGCACAGCAGGACCCTGGCCGTGATGCCCACGACCTCGTGTCCCATGTTTTTGAGCAGTACGGCGGCGACGGATGAATCGACTCCGCCGCTCATGGCGACCGCGATTTTCACTTCTCGCTCCTTTGCCGCAGCGCGGCCTGTAATTACTCCAGTATACCTTGAACGGAATGAAATTCAATAGACTCGTTTTGTATCTTGCGGATATCGTGCTCTCCCCTGCCGCAGGCGGGGGAAGCCTGGTTAATTTCCGGTTTCGCAGCAACTCTGACGTTCGAACGTATCGCCCCCTCCGAAGAAAGGGATACTCCCGCTTCGTGCGGCTTATCGGGGCGTTTGCAGGATAAAATTATAATTGTAAATTTAACAATAAGTATTTTTATAGCTTCTAAGGACGCCGTGCCGGGATGATGGCGCCGGAGGGCCGGGCCGAGAAAGTCTCCCGCAAGGTGAAGGTCGCAGCATGCTGAACGAATATACCATAAGCGCGTCGCGGGTCGCTCCCTGCACTCAAGGCGAAGGCAGCGTGCTCGTGTACGTCAATCCTTCCGAGGACGAGAAACGCTATCTTGTACGGGAACTCCTTCTCGACGAGCACACGCTGAACTCCGCGCTCGACCCCGACGAGCTCTCGCGGCTCGAGTTCGAGCCGGAGCACGTGGCCGTCATCTTCAAAAAGCCCAAGAATTATTCAACCGAGGACGAGTTCCTCTTCAAGGTGAACTCCATGGGGCTCTTTCTTTTCAAGGAGCGCCTCGTCATCGTCATTCCGGACGATATTCAGCTCTTCAACGGCAAGGTGTTCAACAACGTGCGCTCGCTCCACGATGTGCTGCTTAAAATATTGTACCGCACGATCTTTCATTACCTCGACCACCTCAAGGCGGTCAACATGATCTCCGAGTCGCTCGAGCAGAAGATCAACGCCTCGCTCGAGAACAAGTATCTCCTGAACCTCTTCAGCCTCGAGAAGAGCCTGGTCTACTACCTGAACGCCATCAATTCAAACGCCGTCGTCGTCGACCGCATACGCAACCACGCCGAAAGGCTCTCGCTCAGCACCGAAAACCGCGAGCTCCTCGACGACATCATCATCGAAAACAATCAGTGCTACCGCCAGGCGGAGATATACTCGAACATTCTGGCCAGCATGATGGACGCGCGCGTCTCGATCGTCAGCAACAACCTGAACGTGCTCATGAAAACGCTGAACATCATCACGATCGCCATAATGGTGCCTACCTTCGTGGTGAGCGCGTTCTCGATGAACGTGCGCATACCGATGTCGGGCCTGCATAACGCCTTCTATACGGTGATCGGTCTCGCTCTCCTTTCGGTGATCGGTTTCTATTTTTTCTGGAAGTGGAAGAAATGGTAATGACGGCTGAAAAAACCGAAACGCTCGCCGCCGAAATACGAAAGCTCGCCGCCGGGAAAAACGCGCTTATACTCGCGCACAATTACCAGCGTGCCGAGGTGCAGGCCGTGGCGGACTACACCGGCGACTCGCTCGAGCTCGCGCGCATAGCGGCCGACAACCCGGCGGAGATAATCGTGTTCTGCGGCGTGCACTTTATGGCCGAATCGGCGGCGATACTCTCCCCCGAAAAGAAGGTGCTGATCCCCGACCCGACGGCGGGCTGTCCCATGGCCGACATGGCGATCGAGGACGACCTGATCGCCATGCGCGGGCGCTACCCGGACGCGATGGTCGTGACCTATATCAATTCGTCCGCCGGGGTCAAGGCCCTCTCCGATGTCTGCTGTACCTCGGCGAACGCGGTGAAAATAGTTCAGCGCGTCGAGGCGCGGCGCGTCATCTTCGTTCCCGACCGCAACCTCGGCCGCTGGGTGCAGCGCTTCACCGACAGGGAGATCATCCAGTGGAAGGGCTACTGCCCCACCCACGAGCGCTTCAGCGCGGAGGACCTCGCCGAAGCGAAGCGCCTGCATCCCGACGCGCTCGTCATGGTGCATCCGGAATGCCGACCGGAGGTAATCGACATGGCCGACGAGGTGTTCTCGACCGGGCAGATGGTGAAGTTCGTGCAGGAAACCGATCGTACGAAGATCATCGTCGGGACCGAGGAGGGAATGCTTCACAAGCTGCGGAGCGCCGCACCCGGAAAGGACTATATACTCGCTTCGAAGGCGCTCGTCTGCCCCAATATGAAAAAGACCACCCTCGAGAAAGTGTACGCGGCCCTCGCGAACGAAGAGCCGGTCGTAAGCGTGAGCTCGGGCATGCGCGAGAAAGCGCTTGGATGCCTGCGGCGCATGCTCGAGCTTTCCGGATAGGAATGGAAAAGCCGCGCGGGAGCGCGGCTTCGTCTTACTTCTTTACGGTCGCCTTGAGGGCGAGCTCCTTGTAGCTTTTGCCGAAGGTGAATTTGGGAACCTTCGTCGCCTTCTTCGCCGCGATCTTGATCTCTTCGCCGGTGAGCGGGTTTCTGCCCATGCGTGCCTTGGTGGCGGGACGGACCTTGATGTACATCTTCCCGATCTTCCCGACCGGAACCCGCTCGCCCTTCATGACGCCGGCGTTGATGACGTCGAACAGGTCCTCAACGACCTCTTTCGCGCGCGCCCTGGGCAGGTTGTGCTTTTCCGAGATGTAGTTTACGATCGCCTGGGCGGTATACTTCTCGGGGTATTTGACCTTCGCCTTGAGCGCTTCCTTCTTTACGGTTTTGCTGCCGTTTTCCCTTGCCATACTCTCTCCCTTTTTCGCATAGTGTAATGGTGATGCCAATCGGGGATCGCGCGTTTGCAGTACGGGCGTGACGGCAGGAGCATCAAGGCTCCACCGGCATTAAAGCGACGAAATCCCATGTGATTGAATATCCCGGTAATTCTACGATATGTGTATCAACAAAGTCGATTGTGGCGCCACGTCAAGCATTTTACCGTAAATCGGCCGGATTGGGCCCATCCGTGACCTGGCAGCGGCAAAATAATACTCGACGATGCGCCCGCACTATGCGAGAGCGACGCCATGGACGAACTGATCGAGAAGGTGTACCGCGAGCTCGCCGGCGGAATAACCCGCGAGCGGTTGAAGGAGCTCAGCGTGGACGTCATCGACCGATACAAGCGCAAAGATCCGGAGGGACTACGCCGGTACGCCGCGCTTCTCGGGCTCGCCGGGAGCGGCCTCGAGGCGGGGAGGCTTTTCGCCGCGGTGATACAGCGCTATCATCCGGACAAAATCGCGATGGTGCGGCGCAAGATGGATTCGCTGCGTGCCGCGGGTGATATTAACGGACTTCTCGTTATGCGGGATGCCTATCTCTCGGAGATCGGACCGGGCGCGGTCGAGTACGACGAGACGTTCGAGTATGAGGAGGAGTTTTCGTTCGAGGGCGACGATTTCGGGTACACCGAAAAATCGGAGTTCGACGAGGAGGAACAGGCCGTACATGAGTACGGGGAAGATCGCGACGAGACGGAGAGCTCCGAGGGGTATGGATTCGTCGAGGCGGTGAACGGCCTCCTCTTCGGCAACCTCGATTTCAAGGTGGACGGAAACGACCTCGCCGGGCTCGAGGGCGAGCTCGATCTGTCCGA
>JADFDB010000108.1 GCA_018263175.1 Spirochaetota bacterium | reverse complement strand
GGAAGGCGCTCCGGCCGTTACCGGCGGAGATCCGATCGCCGATGCGCTGGGCATCTGCGATTATGTCGTAGTGCCGGAAGGCTGCGCGGCGTACGGCAAGTATATAGTGTCGGATGCCGGCCGGGTCGTTCAATTCGCTCTGCCTCATGGCTATGGAGAGGACGCGGCGATTGCGCTCCACCATTCCCTCGACGCGCTGCTGCGGCGTTTGGGTAAGGACGGTATCGACCGGCTCGATCCCGGACTGCTCGCGCTTGCCGTGTCGGAGTACGACACGGTTCGAAGGCTTGCAAGGGGCATTGCCTCGGTCAGAAATTCGAGGCAATGCACGCTTTCCGAGAGCGACCTCATGATGATATTCGAAGCGGCGGCCGCGCTGCCGCCGGGTTCGGTGGTGGAACCGCTGGCGGCGATTCTCGATGCGCTCAACGCCCTCCCTTCTTCCGACCTGGCACCGCCCGCGTGGACGGTCCTCGTGCGGGGAGGGCTGATCCGTTGCGCGGATGTGCTCGACGATATAGAGCGGGCGGGCTGTACGGTCGTCGAGGACGATTGCTGCAACGGCCGCCGGCAGTTTGATGTCTCGCATAACGCATCGTCGCGAAACCTGTATTACGAGATGCTCGACGCCCTGAGCTATCGGCCGCTCTGCCCGTCGCTCAGGTCTCACGGGGAGCGGTTTGATCTTTTTTACCGGGATCTTAAAAATTACGGCATCGGCATGGTCGTGTTTCTTCGCGACACGATGGATGAGGCCATGCTCGCGGAGCTCGAGTCTCTGAGGATACGCCTTATGCGAACGGGGGTCGACCCGGTCGTTGTTGATTCTGTTGCCGCCGGAAAGACCCTGTCGGCATACCTGGCCGCTATCGGTACTCCTTTGCGGTAATTTCGCCTCTGACGACCATGAGGCCGTTAAGGGCGAGTGCCTCCATCTCGTCTTCGCCGGGGTAGATCGAAACGGGGGCGAGCTTGCCTACCCGTTCAATTATCGCGTCGTTGGTGCGATTGTTATACGCTATCCCGCCGGTAAGGATGATCGCGTCGGCGTTGCCTTTGAGCACGGTGAACATCGCCCCAATTTCCTTTGAAACCTGGTAAATCATCGCGTCCATTATGAGGCGCGCGCGGTCGTCGCCGGCTGAAATCCTCTCCTCAACCTCGCGCGCGTCATTGGTCCCGAGATATGCCGTAAGGCCGCCTTTGCCGGTCAGCATTTTTTTCACTTCGTCGTGCGTGTACGCACCGCTGAAGCAAAGGGCTGCAAGTTCGCCTGCGGGCAGTGTTCCGCTTCGTTCGGGCGTGAAGGGCCCCTCGCCGTCAAGTGAGTCGTTGACGTCGACGATCATCCCCCTGCGGTGTGCGCCGACCGATATGCCGCCTCCCATATGCGCGACGATAAGATTGATCTCTTCGTATCGCCTGCCGACGGCCTTCGCGTGCTTGCGTGCCACAGCCTTCTGATTGAGGGCGTGGAAGCGGGATTTACGCTCGAACAGGGGATGGCCCGTGATGCGCGCCACATCGTCCATCTCGTCGACCACGGGCGGATCGGCGATGTAGGCGGCGGTTCCGGGAAGCCCGCGCGTAATGTCGTCGACGATAAGCCCCGCGAGGTTGCTCGCGTGCTGGGATATCTTCAGGCCCTTGCGAAGGTCGCGAATGACCGATTCGTTTATACGGTATACGCCCGAGGATATCGGTTTGAGGAGCCCCCCCCTGCCGACGATGGCCGCAAGCGACGAAGGTTCGATACCGGCCGCGGCGAGTTCCCGAAGTATTATTTCCTTTCTGAAATGGTACTGGTCGGCCATATCGGTGAAGCCGGAGAGCTCTTCGGTGGCATGTTTGATGTTTTTAATAAATAAGGGGGATTCTCCCTCGTATACGGCGATCTTGGTGGAGGTCGATCCGGGATTGATCGCGAGTATTCTTGGCTCCGGCATGGTGTTTCGCTCCGTTCCTGTCATTAAAGCTTTTGTCCGGCGATGATGGGGATTCTACCGATTATTGCGATCTATCCGAGAGATCGACGCTTGCCGCCAGAGCGATACTGTTGAGCTTTATCGCTTCGGAATCGGCGCGCGAGGTGAGCACGATCGGCGCGGAAGCCCCGAGGAGCATGCTTGCCGGAGAGGCGCCCGCGAAGTAGACGAAGGATTTGTACATTGCGTTCCCGGATTCGATATTGGGCGCAAGCAGTATGTCGGCATCGCCCGCCACGTCATTGTGGATACCCTTGAATTCGGCGCTTTTCTTCGAAATGGCATTATCGAACGAGAGAGGTCCGTCGATGATGCAGTTACGAACCTGTCCTCTCTGTGACATGATTGAAAGCAGGGCGGCGTCGACGGTGGCGATCATATTGATATTGACCAGTTCGAAGGCACCGAGAACCGCAACTTTAGGAATTTCCACACCGAGGCGGCGCATGAAGAACACGGCGTTTTTTATTATCGCGACCTTCATTTTAAGGTCCGGGGCGATGTTCAGCCCGCCGTCGGTAAGCACGAAGAGCTTGTGGTAATTCTTCAGTTCGAAGAGGCCGATGGAAGAAAGGGCCTCGCCGCGCCGCAGTCCGTTCGTTTTATCGAGGACCGGTCTGAGATAGCTTGCCGTGTCGAGCAGCCCTTTCATCAGAATGTCGGCCTCGCCGTCGCGGACGAGTTGTACGGACAACTCGGCGGCCCGCACATTGTCTTCTTCATCGATAATGCGTACGTTATCGAGGCTGTAGCCGTGAGCATCGGCGATCTCGATGATTTTTTTTCTGATACCGACAAGTATAGGTTCAACTATTCCGCGCTCCCGTGCCTTGGTGACCGCGTCGAGGACATGTTCGTCCTGGGCGGCGGCGACGACAAGTTTTTTGCGGCTTGGGTTTTTCTCGATATTGTTGTAAAGATCCGCGATCGTCTTTATCTTTTTCCCTGTTCCCTGCTCGCTCATAAGGGCTCTCCCTAATTCTTTCAACGGTAGCTGATCGGGACATATGCGGCGGCGGCAAGCAAAATACTTGCGACGCGCGTTTCGTCCGTGTCGAGTTTGGAGGTGAACACGATCGGGGCAGACGCGCCCAGCGCAACGGAGGCGACGCGCGCGTTGGCGAAGAATACGAATGACTGGTAAAGAATATTTGCGGTCTCGATGTCGGGGGCGAGCAGTATGTCGGGGTCGCCGGCGACCTCGTTGATGATGCCTTTGTGAACGGCGCTTTCCCTGGATATCGCGTTATCGAAAGCCAGCGGGCCGTCGATAATGCAATTTTTTATTTGTCCGCGCTGGGCCATTTTTGATAACAGGCCTGCGTGCATGGTCGCCGGCATCGCTTCGTTAACAACCTCTATCGCGGCCAAAACGGCAACCCTGGGAATCTCTATTCCGAGTCGTCTCATAAAGAATACGGCGTTGTGCGCGATTCCGGCCTTGGTGGAGAGATCGGGGGCGACGTTGAGCACCGTGTCGGTGACCGCAATAAGCTTGTGGTATCGCTCGACCTCGAAAATGGACATGTGAGACATTATGGAGCCCCTGCGTATCCCCCGCCGCCGGTCGTCCGTCTGTTTGAGGATGATGTTGGCGCCGTAGTAGCTTTCCTCGCCGTTCATGATGATATCGGCGCTACCGTCACGCACCATTTGAACCGACTGTATCGCCGCCTCGGTGGCGTTCGCCTCATCTACAAGGGCGATTTCCGAGAGGTCATATTTTTTTTCCTCGGCCAGTTCCCGGATTACACGCTCCCGGCCGATCAGGGTGATGTCGACTATGCCGATTCTATGGGCGGTGATTGCGGCTTTGAGCACGTTCTCATCTTTTGCAGCAGGAATGACGAGCTTGCATCGTATGCGGTGTTCCTTGAGATATGATTCGAGCTCGGACAGTTTATTCAGCATTACCGCCTCCGCGTTAGGCCGTATCCGCCCCTGGGTCTCTTGTAAGGGCCTGCACATCACTGAAACAATGTTTCATTTATTACCACTACCGGCATCTATTGTCGTATGGCAAGCATTATATCACATACCGTATAAAATATCAGGGAAGATGCGCGTGCCTCGGAGGATTTCCGGGGCACGTCGATTGTCCGGCCGACAGCAGGTGCCCGGCATGCGCAGGCTATGGGGCTATGGGCTTACTGAATACGCTCGATGTACTCCGCGGTAATATTGAACGCCTCCCTAAGGAAAAGGTCGTTAT
Organism: Spirochaetota bacterium; assembly: GCA_018263175.1. Lineage (GTDB taxonomy): Bacteria > Spirochaetota > UBA4802 > UBA4802 > UBA5368 > MVZN01. The sequence goes on along the minus strand of JADFDB010000108.1, from coordinate 3,886 downwards.
CGATGTCGATGACCCTGACATTGTTCTCACGCTTGAGCTGTTTTTCCATGTCGCGGACCTTGTGTTTTTCGATGCTGGATTCTTCCTTGAGGCTGATCTCTTTGGTGGCTATCAGCTTTTTGAGGGTGGCTATTCTTTCGTTGAGTTCGGTGAATTCCTTCATTCCCGCAACTCTTCTTTTCGATTGTTCCTGGAGCGTTCCGATCATTGCCCTGTTCAGATAGTTGCGGTACGGGATAAACCCGGCGCTCGGTATCTTTTCCCATTTAAGCGGATAGCGAAGCTTTTCCTCGCCGATGTCCCATGCCGCACTGATGTCGGGTATGATTATATCGGGGGCGACGCCGGTAAGCTGGTTAGAGGTTCCGCCCGGCTGATAGAAAAGCGCGGTGGTGATTTTAACCGCACCTTTCTTGGAGGGGAGCTGGTTGTATTCCTGTACCGATCCCTTGCCGAAGGTGGCGGTAGGACCGACGACAATGCCCCTGCGGTAGTCCTTTATGGCACCGGCGAAAATTTCGGATGCGCTGGCGCTGAAGCGGTCGATGAGAACAACGAGCGGCCCGTCGTAATAAATGCCTGGATCGTCGTCGCTGAGGACTTCGGTCCTCTGTGTGTGATAGACAATTTTGACCACGGGCCCCTGGTCGATAAAAAGACCCGCCACGTTGACGGCCTCCGTCAGGGCCCCCCCGGGATTGCCCCTGAGGTCGACAACCATTGCGCTGATATCGAGGTTGGTGAGTTTGTTTATCTCGCGTATAACATCAATTGATGAACTTTTTCCGTCTGGGTCGTTTTTCTGCGCGGCGTCGAAATCGAGATAGAAGGTCGGAAGCTTGATATACCCGATCTTGACCTCCTTCCCGCCTTTTTTCATGATGTAGATGTCCGATTTGGCCGCGCGGTCTTCGAGCTTGATCTCTTCGCGGACGATCGGTATCTGCATTCGGACGGGTTTCTGGCTCTCGTCAGCCTTGCGGAAAATGCCAAGCGTGACCATGGTGCCCGATTTACCCCGGATCAGGTTTACGACATCGCGCAGATCCATGTCGATTACGTCGATCGATTCCCCGTCTTTCTGGGCGACGGCCACAATCTTGTCGTTGGGCTTGAGCTGAATGGCCGCGGGGAGCTTTGCCGCGGCACCGCCGGGGATAATGGACTCGACGAGGGCGAAGCCGTCCTCCGAGCGGAGTATCACGCCGATCCCCTCGAGTTTCAGCTTGGTCTGGATCATGAAATCCTCATGCTCCTCCTGGGTCAGGTAATTCGAGTGGGGATCGAGGGCCGTCGAAAACGCGTTCACGAATGTTGAGATCATCCTGCTCTCGTCGATCTCGTCGACGCGTTTTTTGTTGAGGCGGTATTTGTTGCGAAGTTTTTCCTTCGCCTCGTTGACGTCCTTGACGGTGGTAAGATAATTGAGCAGTTGCAGCTTGATGTTTTTTCTCCAGCGCTCCCGCATTTCGGCCTTGTTTGCCGGATAGTCTATCTTTTCGCGATCGACGGTGATGTATTCGTCCTTGTTAAAATCGTAATCGAGCTTGATGAGGTCGTTGAAGAGCACCATGCTCTCATCGAAGCGTTTTTTGTAGAGAGCAAAATAATCGAAGATAAGACCGTATTTGCCGTTTTCTATATACTCGCCGAGTTTGTTCTCGTGGGCGATAAAGCCCGCGATATCACTTTTATAAAAATAGTATTTACCAGGGTCTATGAAATTGAGCAGGTTGCTCATCGTTCTTCTGGAAAGCTCCTGGTCCATGCTCTGGTAGCGAACGTGCTTCGAGAGGAAAACACCGACGAGCGGTTTAATATCGGTCTGTTTTACTCCGACGGTTCTGCTGAAACATCCGAAAATGAAGACGATTACGATAAGGGCGGTAAGGGTGATTTTATGCTTTTTATTCAACATGGCGTTGGTCTGCTCCCGGCATTGCTGGATGTATGCGTAAATGGACTAAATGATAAGAACGGCGGCCGAGTGCCGCCATTGGGGAAGAAGATAGACAAATCTCGGCCTGAAGTCAATAATAATTACCCCTGGAGTCCCATGTCTTAAAAAAATTATTGACCCTTGTGCAGCGTACTGGCATACCATTTTTCATTGGCGCCCGCGCGGGCGATGGAGGAACTGAATGCTGGTGGAGAAAAGCATCGGCGAGCTGGCGGCACTGCTTGCGGATGGTAAAACCTCGGCCGTCGAGATCGCGAAAGAATACCTTGCGCGTATCGGCTCGCTGAACGGAGCGATCAACGCGTATATCACGGTGGATGATGAGCGCACGCTGAAGGAGGCCCGCGAATCGGACGAACGCCGCAGAAGCGGGAAGCCGCTCTCGGCGTGGGACGGTGTTCCCGTCGCCGTTAAGGATAACATCTGCACCGCGGGCCTGCGCACCACCTGTGGATCGGGCATGCTTCGCGATTTTGTTCCGCCGTACGATGCCACGGTTTATCGGAAGCTCCGCGAACGCGGATTCGTGACCCTCGGAAAGACCAACATGGACGAATTTGCCATGGGCTCGACCACCGAGACATCCTTCTTCGGTGTCACTAAAAATCCTCATAATGAAACGTGCGTGCCGGGGGGCAGTTCCGGCGGGTCGGCGGCGGCGGTCGCCGCGATGATGGCACCGGCCGCGCTCGGCTCGGACACGGGCGGCTCGATCCGCCAGCCGGCGTCGTTTTGCGGCGTGGCGGGTGTCAAGCCCACCTACGGGAGGGTCTCGCGATACGGATTGGTGGCCTTCGCCTCGTCGCTCGACCAGATCGGCACTTTCGCCCGCACGGTCGATGACGCCGCGCTGCTGCTCGGCGTGATCTCCGGCGGCGATGCGGCGGATTCTACATCGATAGAGCGTCCCGTTGATTTTACTCCCGAATTGCTCGACGGAAACGTCGCGGGGATGGTTATCGGACTTCCCGACGAGTATTTCCAGGGCATAGCGCCTGCGGTTAAAGAGGCGATTCTATCAAAAGTAAAAGAGCTCGAGGCGATGGGGGCGAAGATCGAGCCGATATCGCTGCAATATACGGAATACGCCATACCGATTTATTACCTGATCGCCACGGCGGAGGCCTCGTCGAACCTGGCGCGCTATGATGGGATACGCTACGGCTACCGTTCGCCCGGCATCGGCGCGCTCGCGGAGCTCTACCGCAAAACCCGCAACGAGGGATTCGGGAAGGAGGTGAAGCGCAGGATCATTTTGGGGACCTACGCTCTCAGCTCGGGATACTATGACGCCTATTATCTCAAGGCGCTGAAGGGACGCACGCTCGTTATACGTGATTTTCAAAAAGCCTTTGCAAGGGTCGACTGCATCCTGAGTCCGGTCACCACCACGACGGCTTTCGCGCTCGGGGAAAAAGTTGATGATCCGCTGGAGATGTACGTCTCGGACATCCTTACCATATCGGCGAACCTTGCCGCGATTCCGGGCATGAGTGTGCCGATCGGGCGGGACGAGTCGGGTCTGCCCGTGGGCCTGCAGATAATGGCGGGTCACTTTGAGGAAAAGAAGATACTGAACTGTGCGAAAGCCATCGAGCGGCATGTTGAACCGGTCCGCCCGGGCCGCTAGCTTGGCGCTGGCGTTTGCGCTGGTCCTTGCGTGTCTGTCCTGCTACCGATATCATCCGATATGGATAGAGCACCGCGCGGATGCCGCGCTCCTCTTCGCGAAAAAATATCCGGCGGAGGTCACAGAGCCGGCGGCGAATGAGAAAAATTCGCGGAGCGTCTGCGGCGTCAAGCTCTTTGCCGATGTCCGGTCGTCATCTCCCGCGGCGGTGATAAACAGGAAGGGGATCGGGCACGCGCTCGATGGGCGCTTCAATGAGGCGAGGAACCTCTTCCTGGAGGCGATAAAGGAAGATG
>JADFDB010000107.1 GCA_018263175.1 Spirochaetota bacterium | reverse complement strand
TACAACGACCGCTATAAACCAGACGGTCACGGGAGATGTAACTGCCTATGATGTAAACGGAAAAGATCATTATTGTGCGTCGCTGATTGATCGTCATAACCATGAGGTGATCGGGGTAGCTGTCTCTGACAAGAACGATACGGCTCTCGTCCTCGCAGCTCTTGAGATTGCTCACCATAATCGCTCAGCGCTTCGTGGATGCATTCATCACACGGATGCCGATGTAAGGTATTGCTCTGATGATTATATCAATCGAGTAAAGGCTTTAGGCATGCGTATTTCAATGTGCGTCGGAAATGCATACGAAAATGCTCACGCTGAATCATTTAACAAAACACTGAAAAGACAGGAGATAAATATTTCATCGTACGACAGCAAGGAGGAATCGGCAGAATCTATTTTTAGATTTATTGGTCTGTATAATTCATATCGGCCTCATTCGTCTAATGGCGGAATGACGCCTGTTGAGTTCAGAATGGCTCAAAAAAGTGATCACAAAAGTGTGAATTGACTTTACAGTTTTAGGGGGTCACTCCACTTTCTACACGCTTTACTATAACATCATCCGAAACCAGGAATGGTTTTGCCAGGGTTGGAGCGACACTTTCAAGCACCTGCTCTGGTTCTTCTTTAAGGATTGCTAATAGCGAGTTCTCTTTGAGCTTGTGGTAGACCTTCTGTATTTCTTCATGAAGATTGCTTCTCGGCACTAAAAGTCGTCCTGCGAATTCGTTTGCCTGCCACTCGAATTTGCGGTGTTCGGATTCCGGCATGTTTAATACAAAATCAGCGTATTCTCTTGGGGATTCGAAATGAAGCTCTTCGTAGACATGGCGATGCAGAATATAATGTCCGATTTCATGCGCAAAAGAAAATCGCAGCCTTTTTTCATATCGACCCATCGAATCCATGTATTGGTCGTAATCGACAATTATGCCTGTAAAATCGCTCCGGATAAAAGCATCTATTTTTGCATATTGCCGTATATAATGCTCTGGGATGATTTCCATTTTTAATCCGATTTCGATTATTTTTTCAATGTCAACCGGCAAAACATTGGATGGCCAGTAGTGATTGCGGAAATCATCGACGATAGACCATATATCCTCCTGGGCAATAAAGTTACACTTAATGGGACCGTCTGTCATTTTCCCTCCTTCCTGATGACTTCAATTAGCTTTGCAAGCTCTTCTGGTGTGGGCTTAACACTTCCGATGGTTCTGAAGAAGATCGGCAAAGCATTAAGAACATCTTTATCAGACATCAGGTAATCGGGGATTTTACCGGCGTCGATTTTTGCGTAGTCCGTCAGCATGTTCCATGCTTCCGAATTATTGCCAATATCCAGCAACTTCGCTATTCTCCTCAATTTTTCTTCATCTTGAGGGGGAGCAAGAATGCCTCTTTCGACTTTGCTCCAATTGCTGGCGTCCTCACCCAGTTGTTTGCAGAATTCCCGGAGGGAGAGGTTTAACGCATTCCTCCGTTCCTTTATAAACTGTCCGAATGCCATACGTACCCCCGTTTAGATTTTATTATTTGAGTCGACGATTGTGGTATTGGCGCAACAACGTGGTAAAATAAATACCACACACTTTGTTTCGTCAACAAAAAGTGCGATTTTTAAGCATTTTTTTATCGCATTTAATTGAATTTTTTAAATGCAAATATTCCGATTATTTTATATTATAATTTGTATAATAGACTTGTTTATATTTTGCGGGTATCCGTTCCCCCCGCCGCAGTCGAGGGGAACGGATTAATCCCAAGTTATGCAACAACGGTGATATTATCGAATTTTCGCCATGCGGATATTTTATAGTATATAAAAATCGGTTTAAATTTTACACCATCCGCCGTAAATAATATTGACACGCTCGAGGTAACGTGCTTAATTGACCATTGTCGCGGAATGAAAACGATGATAACCATGCACAACAGTTCGATTCTTCTACTGGCCCTATTGTTAACTCACAGGGAGAGCGCGTGGTGCGTTTCGTGATGTAGTTACTACATAGTGCCGATACAAAGGCCGTCATGGAAACCACCATGGCGGCCTTTTTATTTTTAGACACCGGAGGTGAAGGGGTATGCATATCCCGCGAAGTCTAAGAGGCAGTAAAGGGTGGGGCTGAGTAAGCGATTTTATATAAAGGAGATACTACAATGCAGGACAACAGGATAATCATTTTCGATACGACCCTTCGCGACGGCGAGCAGTCGCCGGGATTCAGCATGAACATGGATGAAAAGCTCCACTTCGCCGACCAGCTCGTCAAGCTCGGGGTGGATGTCATCGAGGCGGGCTTTCCCCGTTCATCGCAGGGCGATTTTGACTCGGTTCAGCGCATCTCGGGCCGCGTGAAGGGCGCTCAGGTGGCGGGTCTCGCGCGGGCAAACTTCGACGACATCGACACAGCCTGGGAGGCGCTCAGGGAGGCGGCAAACCCGCGCATCCATACGTTCATTTCGAGCTCGGACATCCACATAGAGTACCAGCTCAAGAAGACGCGTGAGCAGGTGATGGAACAGGCGGTCGCCGCGGTGAAACGCGCGTGTTCATACACCTCGAACGTGGAGTTCTCGCCGATGGACGCCACGCGCAGCGACCGCGAGTACCTCGCGCGGATGGTCGAGGCGGTTATCGACGCGGGCGCCGCCACGGTCAACATTCCCGACACGGTGGGCTACTCCATTCCCTCCGAGTTCCACGATCTCATCACCTTTCTGTTCGAGCGCGTGAAGAACATCCACCGCGCCGTCATCTCCGTGCACTGCCACAACGATCTCGGGCTCGCCGTCGCGAACGCGCTCGCCGCCGTTCAGGCCGGCGCGCGGCAGGTGGAGTGCACCGTAAACGGCATAGGCGAGCGCGCGGGTAACACCTCGCTCGAGGAGATCGCGATGGCGGTCAAAACGCGCGTGAACCTCTTTAACGTTAATACCGGCATCAACACGAAGCAGATCATGGCGACGTCGAAGCTCCTGACGCACATCACCGGCGTTTCGGTCCAGCCGAACAAGGCGATTGTCGGCGCGAACGCCTTCGCCCATGAGTCCGGAATACACCAGGACGGCGTACTCAAGAACGCCATGACCTACGAGATCATGAACCCCGAGGACGTCGGGATCGGCAAGTCGAACATCGTGCTCGGGAAACACTCGGGGCGCCATGCCGTCATCGAGCGCCTGAAGTTTCTCGGCTACGACCTGGCCGGCGAGGAACTGGAGCGCTTCTTCAAATATTTCAAGGCGCTTGCCGACGTCAAGAAGCAGATCTTCGACGAAGACCTCGAGGTGCTTATCGGCGAAATCGTCTACAAGGAGAAGGGGCGCTTCAAGGTGACGAACGTGCAGATATCGACGGGCATGTTCTCGCCCCCGATGACACTCGTCACCATCAAGGACCGCGAGAACGACGGCGCGGAGTCCTTCGATGTGGCCGCCGGTAACGGAGGCGTCGACGCGGGTATCAACGCGGTCAAGAAGATAACCGGTACCGGTGCGCGTATAGAGGCGTTCAACCTCGTCGCGATCACTGGCGGCTCCGACGCGCTCTGCGAGGTGACGGTGACGGTCTCCGAGGAGTACGAGGGCAGGACGCTCAAGGTGACGGGCAGCGGCGTCAACATCGATATCTCGGTGGCCGGTATCTTCTCGTTCGTGGACGCGCTGAACAAGATGGAGTACCGCAAAAAGGTGAACGGCGTGCGCGAGCGGGTCGAGGCGAGCGTATGATCGTTTAAGAAAATCGTTGGAAGATCGAGGCGGGGAATGTTCCCCGCCTCTTCCGTTCGGCCGGGCATTCTGCGGTTATGAGGTCGCGCAGGAACGCGATGACCACCCGGCCGGGATCAGTCTGCCATGAGCAGGCCAAGCAGGCGCTCGGCACACGCGCAGAACGCGACGATGACGATGAACCAGGCCAGGAGCGGAACGGCGCTCCATTCCCGACGTTCCGTATCCCCCCGCTCCGCGCGCGATGGGGGTTCCCCGGCTCCCGGCGCGATGAATGATCCAAGCGCGCCGGTCGCGAGGGTCAGCGCGAATCCGCCGAGGTTCCACCACATCCACGACACCGAGGGCTCGAAAAAGATCCACAGAACGATGTTCAGGCCGAATCCCGCCGCGAACCCGGCCATCGCATGGCGCTCGCGCGCGCGATGCGCGAATATTCCGAGCGTGAAGACCCCGGCCACCGGTCCGTAGAAGGCCGAGCCGATCTTATTGACCAGCTCGATGACGGTTTCGGAGCCACCGGCTATATACAGGGCGAACGCTGTCGAGAAACATCCCCAGAAGAACGTGATGAGCCGCGAGGACAAAAGCTTGCCACGATCGCTCATGGAATCCAGGCGGGGGAGGAGCCTTCTCGCGAAATCCTCCCATGTCACCGCGCTGAGCGAGTTTATGGCCGAATCCAGGCTCGACATCGAGGCGGCGAGCATGCCGGCCACCACGAAGCCGAGCAGTCCCGGCGGGAGATAGCTCGTGAAGAAGTGCGGCATGAGATAGTCGGGCGGGAGCGAATGCAGCGTTTCGGCGAAATCGGGCGTACGGGCGAGGAAGGGAATCATCAGCGCGCCTATTGCGCAGTAGGTCAGGACGATCGGGAAGCGTATGAACGCGTTGAAGACGAGGGCCCGCCGCGCGCCCGCTATGCCCCCGGCGGCGAGCAGGCGCTGGGCCTGGCTCTGGTCGCAGCCGTAATACGAAATATAAAGGAAAAATCCTCCGAATATCATCGGCCAGAAGGAGAAGGTCTCGCCGTCACCGAGCCCCGTGGAACCGAAGTCGAATATCGCGATACGCCCGGCCGCGCTGCCCGGTATCGAGTAGTCGCCTCCGAGCAGCACGGCAAGAACGACGATGCACGCGACCGAGCTCAGCCACAGTATGACGAGCTGAAGGAGGTCGGTATAGATGTCGGCCCTGATTCCCCCGAGCACCGTGTAGACGAGCGCGACCGCGGCGATGAGAAGTATGGTGAGGCGAAGGTCGAAGCCCAGGAAGACGCCGGCGACGTAGGAGGTCGCGAGCAGCACCACACCGGCGCCGAGCGAGCGGCTGACGAGGAACACGAGACCGAGCGCGTAGCGCGCGGTTTTCCCGAAGCGGTGCTCCAGGTATTCGTAGATGGTTGAGCCGCCCAGGCGCGAGTACGCCGGCAAAAGGACCGATATGATGAAGAGCATCGCCAGCGGGATCGCGAGTTCGTATTGCAGCCATCTGAGTCCACCGCCGGCCTTCAGCGCGATGAAGGCCGGCGCGCCGACGAGGCTTATGGCGCTTACCTGGTTGGCCGCGAGCGATGAGCCGGCCAGCCAGAACGGGATGCTCCTCCCCGCCAGGTAGTAGTCTGCCTGGTTCTTCTGCCGCCGGCCGACCTGCCAGCTCATCCCGATTACGAGCGCGGTGATCGCCGCGATGACCGCCCAGTCGAAACTGTTCATCGCCGCTCCATTTCGAGGCTGCCGGTCATCCCGGGCCGACGGCCTCATCAGACTTGTTTTATCTCTTGCAAATATCGGGCTTTTCCCCGCCTGCGTCGGGGAGAAGCCGGTTTGATTCCCGGTTATGCAACAACTCTATTTTAAAAATTACTTTGCATGAATCCGCACGAAGCATACACTGGACCTGCCGCGAATCCGAGGAATATCGGGCTCCGCCTCCACCGGAAGTGAGAGAATGGCATTCCAACCCCGGTGTTATGCGGCAATGCTACCGTACGGTAGCATGGTTGGATTATGGACCGTCTTTCGGTAAACGTCCAGTCTTTTTGGAGGATCGCATGAATGAATATTTTTACCTGGCTCTCGAATGGATCGTAAAATGGATAACACCGATTTCCATTTTCGCGCTTTCAATCGCGACCGGCTGGCTGCTCGAGAAAGTGGTGATACGGCGCGTGGCGAAGATGATGCCCGCGGCCGGGTGGGAGCCCGGAATGGTTATAGCCGGGGCCCTGCGGCGTATGATGATGTTCTGGTTTACCTTGGCGGGCGCCTATCTGGCGGCCTTCAATTTCTCCCCTGAAGCCTCGGTACTGGCCTCCATCCGGACGCTGGCCACCGTCATCGCGATATTCACCGTTACGCTCGTCGCTTCGCGCATCGTCGTGGGCATCATCAACGCCTTTGCGAAAAAGTCGGAGGGCATCCTGCCGTCCATATCGATTTTCTCCAATATCGCCAGGGCCGTGATATTGATCGTCGGCTTTCTGATCATATTGCAATATCTGGGGATATCGATCGCCCCGATCCTCACCGCCCTCGGCGTCGGCGGCCTTGCAGTCGCGCTGGCCCTGCAGGACTCGCTCTCCAATCTCTTCGCGGGCCTGCAGATCATCGTGTCCAGACAGATGCGGCAGGGCGATTATGTGGAGATCGACGCGGAGCGGCGGGGCTATGTCGTCGATATAAACTGGCGCAACACCGTTATCAGGGGGCTCGGGAACAATCATATCATCATCCCGAACTCGGTCCTTTCCGGGTCCGTTTTCGTCAATTACAACCTGCGCGCATTGGACATGTCGGTCGTTGTGCCCGTCGGTGTCGCCTACGACAGCGATCTCGAACGCGTGGAACGCGTGACGCTCGAGGTGGCCGGAGGAGTTCAGCGCGAGCTTCCCGGAGCGGTCGCGGAGTTCGAGCCGATGGTGCGTTACACGGGCTTCAACGACTCGGCGATCGGGTTCAACGTGATACTGCGGGCGCGCGAATACGTCGAGCAGTACATGCTGTGCCACGAGTTCGTCAAGCGTCTCCATCGGCGATACGCCGCCGAGGGGATCGAAATTCCCTTCCCGATAAGGACCGTGTACATGAAGGAGAAAGAAAGCTTGAAAAATAAATGACCGGGTGTACACTGAGCGCAATAAATATACACTTATTTTAGGATATTCCAAATGTACAATATCTTGATGTACTCCGACGAGATATCCAGGGTTGAATACGATCCAAATCATCCCTTCAAGCCGGGCAGGGGTAAGCAGCTCGTGGACCTCCTCAAGCGGCACAACCTCCTCTACGAGGAGAACCAGAAGGTCATAGTCCCAGAGCCGCTCGATGAGAGCCTGCTCCTCCTCGCGCATACACGGTATTATATCGACCTGTTCAAGCGAGCCGACGAGGGGGAGTTTTCGCTCGAGATGCTCGAAGCGGGGCTTGGCACCGGCGACAATCCCATCTTCCGGGGGATGTACCGCTTCGCGCTCATCACCTCAGGGGGCACCTGGCAGGGCGCGCAGATGCTGGATGCCGGAGAGGCGCGCTTCGTATTCAATCCCATCGGCGGCTATCATCATGCGGGGAAAAACCACGCCGGCGGATTCTGCTATATCAACGACATCGGCATCGCCATTATGGATCTCATCAAGAAGGGGCGGCGCGTGGCCTATATCGATACGGACGTACACCACGGCAACGGCGTGCAGGACCTGTTTTACAAGGACGACCGGGTGCTCAAAATCTCAATTCATGAATCGGGGATGACGCTGTATCCGTGGAGCGGTTTCCAGAACGAGATCGGCGTCGATGCCGGCACCGGCTACAACGTCAACATCCCGCTCCTCAAGGGGACCGACGACGAGGTGTATGTGGAGAGCTTCGAAGCGGTCGTCCCGCCGCTCGTCAGGGCGTTCAAGCCGGACATCGTCTTCGCTCAGATCGGCGGTGACGTGCATCGTGAAGACCCGCTCGCGCACCTGCGCCTTACGTCGAACGGATACAAGCGCGTCATCCGGATCATCAATGAAATTTCACCGAAGATCATGGCGACCGGCGGCGGGGGCTACAATGTGTACAAGACCTCCGCGCTCTGGGCGCTCGCCTGGGCCACCTTCTGCGGCATAACGCCGAGCGACCACTATGCCGGCGTGGTGGGGGGCATGATGTACGGGCCCGAGGCGCACGCGGGAAGCCTTGACGACGAACCGTTCGTCGCGAAGGGCGTCGAAAAGGACGAATGCCGGAAGCACGCATCCGAGGTGGTGGAGTACATACACAAACAGGTCTTCCCGATACACGGGATACGGTAGGCGGGATGGAACATGGCGTGTGCCGGGACACCGGCCGATGAAAAGCGCGTTCACCAAGTCGCGCCAGCTTCTTCTCGTGGCCGTCGTACTCCTCGTGCTGGTTCTCTCCAACGGGGCCTTCCTGTGGCGCGAGGTGAGCAGGCTTCAGAACGATGCGCGCATCAT
>JADFDB010000106.1 GCA_018263175.1 Spirochaetota bacterium | reverse complement strand
ACGCCCTGAGCGACAGGGAGAGCGGATCGATGATGCCGGCGGCCTGAACGCCGGCAAAGGCAAGAATCAGGGAAGCCGCAAGAACGATGTATTTTACGCCACGACCCGCGCGCGCGGTTCCGGCCTGAAGGGCAGTCTTCCGCCGCGCGATCAGTCTATCGGTTGCGTCGATGGTCGCGCCGAGGGGGCACACGGTGGAACAAAAAAGCCTTCCGAATGCGAGTGTAAGCGCCAGGACCGCGATCGCGGGCAGAAAGGCCGTGAGAACCTGGCGGGCGGAAATGCTCGCCGTGATTCCAAGGTGAAGTGAAAGACGGGGGAACAGCCCGTACAGGTATCCGTCTTCGATGGGGTCCCTCGTCGAGACGAGGAGCGCGACGAAGGCGAGCCAGAAGCATAGCTGTACCGCGGCCCTGATATAAAACCATCGGCGGTGTTTCATACGGCGGCGCGAAGAATATTCATCCTCGAGATGTTGATCTCGCCCATACCCTCGCGTGAGGCGAGGTTGAGAAAGCCGAGCGACGACGGCTCAATATTGAACAAAGTGGCCGCGAACGCGTCGACCGTAACGGGGTTGGTGCCCATCACGATGGTGCGCAGCTCCCTGACATCGGCCGCCGTGCCGCCGTTGGGACCGTGGGCCGTCAGTATCCTCGTCGCGTCGAGTATCACCAGGTCCGATCTGACGGTCTTGGCGAAATCCACGATACTCGGATGGATGTTGCCGTGATAATAGCCGCGGTTGCCGCCGATAACCCCCATGAGGTTCTTCATCGCCAGGGTCAGTGTCGACGATGAATGGTGTTTGGCGATCGGCATGTTGATGACGAAGTCGGCATCGAGAATGCCGGTGTAGACGGGCAGGGAATCGACGTACAGGCCGCCGGGCACTTTGACGTCCCTGAACTTCCCGAAGTCGACGTATTCGATCGCCGCGCCGGCCTTACGGGCCGCCTCTATCATGCCGCTTCTGCGGTAGGTCATGCGTGAGGAGTTGACGCTGCGGTCGAATATCGTGACCGTGGCGCCGCGGCGTATGCACATTTTCGCAACCGTCTCGACAAGGTCCGGATTCGTGTTGTGGGCCTGTTCGGGGGTCGAGTTCCAGCCGATGTTTGGCTTAATGACCACCCTCATTCCCTTTTTGATGAATCGATCGATCCCGCCCATCTGTTTGAAACCCGACTCGAGCATTGAAGCAATTGATTCCCTGGAGAGGCTTTTGCCGGTGATAACGGCGATTGTCGATCCGTCCGAACGGTTCTGTGCCATGAGCGCGCGGGTAAACGGATGAAAAAAATGGCCTGAAAACAGGCCCACGGCCATGCCGAGCATTTTCGTTATAAAATCCCTTCTGGGAAGAAGTTTATTTAAGGACATCGGATCCTCCATGATAGATCGTTCAGACTTGTCCGCATGTATCAAAGTTGTTGCGAATCTTTGAAATATCGGGCTTTCCCCGTCTGCGGCGGGGGAAAAGTGGCCCTGGCCCAAGATTATGAAACAACTCTAATATATCAATAAAAGAAAAAAAAGTAAAGATATGGCTTTCCGCCGTTTGACGGATTTTTTGCGAAAAAAATGTATTAATATGTTGACATATAATGGGGAGGAAGTAAGGCTGAATTGTTGATTGGACGGAAAATCAAATTATTGGATACATGGTCAAAAGTGATATTTTTTTTATCAATAAGTTGGTTGAGCGTCCAATTTAATTTATATTTTCAATCTGATTCATTTTGCCGGGTAAACGCGGTGCGGGAAGCGGCCGGTCAATCATGCTGATGAAGGGCTGCCTGCATACGCATACCACCTGCTCCGACGGCAAGTTGACGCCGCAGCAGGTTGCGGATGCCTACGAGGAGAAAGGCTATGACTTCATCGCGTTCACCGATCACGATTATCTCCTCAAGCCGCAGAGCACGGCGCTCTACCGGGGAGTCAGGTCGGGAATGATCATCTTCGAAGGGATAGAGCTTACGGTGTTCGTAAAGGGGTATGTGCACGTAAACCGTATTCACGGCGACGATGATGAGCTGTACATCCTCAACCATCTCGGGGAATACGATCTGGGCCTGGCCCAGGTGCTGGAAAGGATCGAAACGGTCGCGACGATGTTTCCGCTGGACGCCGTTGAGACAACCTCGAAGGGGTTTCGCAATCCGGAATACGAAATACCGGAGATCCGATTCCCTAAAATAGCGTCCGACGACGCGCACACCCGTCTTGGCGTGGGGCGTGCATGGATTGAGCTCGACGCACCGAGGGACAAGGACTCGATCATCCGGCGGATCAGGCAGGGGGATTTCTGGAGCTGTTATGTGTGAAGACGAATGTGTTCACGATCCGGGAATGGCCGAGCTTCCCGGGTTTCGCAATAGTCCAAACTAATCAGAGGAGGTCATGGTAAATGGGTAAACGAGTCGCGATATGCGCCGTGGCGCAGATCAAGAACGAAGGAGACCTCTGGTATGCCCGCTTTCAAAACATGCTGAAGGAGTGCTTTGAATCCATAATGGGGCAGACCGGAGTAACGTTCGATATGGAAAAAGGCATACGGAACGTTATCACCTGTTCCGATGACGTGTTCGATGCCCGTACCATCTCGGACAACGGAATGACGGACGTTGTCGGGGCCCACTTCAGGGGTGAGGAAAAGATGGCGCAGGAGAGCATCAACGGCCTCGGGTATGCGATGGCGTGCATACTCTCCGGTCACGACGACGTCATCCTGTACATGGGGCACTGCAAGGAGTCCCAGACCGAAAGCCGCCGGATGAATATGAATCTTGCATTCGATCCCTTTTACTGCCGGCCGCTGGGAATGGATTTCATCAACGTCAACGCGATGCAGGCGCGCGCATATATGAAAAAGTCGGGAGTACGCGACGAACACCTCGCGAAGGTGGTGCTGCGTTCGCGCGCGAATGCCAAAAAGAACCCGTTTGCGCGGGAAAACGCCGCGGTAAGCGAAAAGGATGTTCTGAATTCGCCGATGCTCGCGGATCCGATACGGGAACTGCATTATTACCCGGTTACGGACTGGGCCTACGGGATGCTGCTCTGCTGTGAGGAGCGCGTCAAGGAGTTCACCGACAACCCGGTATGGATCAGCGGTTACGGCAGCTCCATCGACAGCTATTTTCTCGGGGACAGGGACCTGCTGTCCAATTTCTCGCTTAAAAATGCCGCAGAGCGCGCATACAAAATGGCGGGAGTGAAAGACCCGAAAAAAGAGATCGGCGTTTTCGAGCTCTGTGATCACTCGGCCTACCAGATGCCCATGTGGGCCGAAGGCCTCGGGATTGCGGACGAGGGCGCGGGCGGTAAATGGATCGACGGCGGTGGAATGGAAAAATTCAACGTAAACACCTCCGGCGGAATGCTGAACGGTAACCCGCTTCTTCTCGGCGGGGCCGCGCGCGCGATCGAATGTTTTCATCAGCTTAGCGCCGAGGCGGGGGAGCGCCAGGTGAAGGGCGTCAAGAAGGCGCTCGCACACGGCACGTACGGAGCCGCGGGACAGCACCAGGCGGTTGTTATTATGGAAAAAGGGAGGTGAACCCATGGCCCACAGAAAGAAAAACAGGAATGTCGGAATAATAGGGATTGGGCAGACCAAGTATTCGAGTCACCGCGAGGACGTCAACCAGCCGGAAATGATTCATGAAGCGGTCAGCGCGGCATTGAAAGACGCAGGCATAACGATAAAGGACATCGACTGCATAGTGCACGGCAATATGGAGCTTTTCGAAATGGTTCACCAGCCGGACCTGTGGCACGTCCTCGGTACGGGAGCCTACGGCAAGGACTCCATACGCATCACCACCGGAGGAACGGTCGGCGCCACCATCGGGTGCGCGTCGGACAATCTGGTCGCTTCCGGGATGTACGATATCGTGATGGCGATCGGTTTCGAGAAGCTGCAGGAGGGCCACACGACCGGGGGCATCACCAATATGGCGGATCCGCTCTGGTTCAGGAACCTCCAGACCGGGGCGCTCACCGGATCGAAGGCCTACGACGTAATACGCGAGTTCGGCGAAGAACGCGCGAAAAGGGTCTCGCTCATGTACCGCATCATCATGGACAAGCATGCCGGCCTGAATCCGCTTGCCCACCGCTCCTTCGGGCTGGAGTTCGAGCAGATCGATGATCTCGTGCGGACCTCGCCAAAGCTGGTTGGAGACCTCAAGCTCATCGAGATGTGCTCGCAGTCGGACGGGGC
The DNA here is from genome assembly GCA_018263175.1 of Spirochaetota bacterium. Lineage (GTDB taxonomy): Bacteria > Spirochaetota > UBA4802 > UBA4802 > UBA5368 > MVZN01. Next base: position 4,006 of record JADFDB010000106.1, on the reverse strand, counting down.
GTGTGCGGTCATCTACGCCGTAGAGAAGAAGGCGAAGGAGCTGGCAAAGACCCCCGTGTGGGTGCGCGACCACATCACCGTGCATCGAGAGGAGACGTTCGTGATGTTCGGCTACGATGAAAAATATCCGGTCCCGATGACGCACCGCTTCGCCGCGGAACAGCTCTACAAGCGTAACGGTATCAAGAAGCCGCTCGAATATTTCGACGTCTTCGAGATGTACGACCCCGCCGCGTGGTGGGCCGTGGACTGGCTGCGCGATTTTTTCCAGCTCAAGGGCGATGAGCATCTGAAGCTCGTCGAGAACAAGGAGATAATGATCGGCGGCAAAATGCCGGTCAACCCCTCGGGCGGCGTGATCGCGTCGAATCCCATCGGGGCAACCGCGCTGGTGCGCATAGCCGAGGCGGCGCTGCAGGTGCGCGGCGACGCCGGCAAACACCAGATCCCCACGCCCGTCAATCACGCGCTGGCGTCGGGGTTCGGCGGCACCATGTGGACGGTGCTCACGATGCTCGAAAAGGAACTCAACTGGTAAGGGGGACGATATGGCAGAATACTGGGGCGTAAAAGTCGAAGATATATTCAACACCATGCCCGAACGGTTCAGGCTTGACGGCGCGAAGGGCGTGGATGCCTCGTTCGGCTACGACATCAAGGACGAAGGCAAATGGAAGCTTACGGTGAAAAACGGGGCCATGAAGATCGAGAAGGCCGCCGACCTCGCAGGCTGTGTTTCGATCATGGTGGCCGACGGCGAAACCTTCGTCGGAGTCAATACCGGGAAGGTGGACGGCGTGAACGCGTTCACCTCGGGTAAGGTGAAGGTCGAGGGGGACTTCAGCGCCTTCGGGAAGACCGCGAAGATGTTCAAGAAATTCGTCATCGGCAAAAAGGAGATGTCGACGAAGGATTATATCCTCGACATGTTCGGGACGCTGGTCAGCCGCTTTCAGCCCAAAAACGTACCGGACCTCAATGCGTCGATAACCTATCAGATCGGCGGCGAGGGCGGCGGGGTATGGACCGCGATCATCAAGGACAACAAATGCACCCTGAAAGAGGGGCACGTCGAAAAACCCACGGTTAAGCTCGAAATAAACGAGGCGAAGGACTGGGTCGACGTGATGTTGGGGAAGTCCGACCCGTTTTCGCTGTTGTCGGCGGGGAAGGCGGCGATCGTCGGCGAGACCGCGCTTGCCATGAAACTCGGTGAGATCTTCGCCAAGTACCAGCCGCCGAAAATCGAATTCACCACGAAGGATTTCATCCTCGACATGTTCGGAACGCTGGTGGGCCGCTTCCAGCCGCAGAACGCAGAGGGCCTGGACGCCTCGATAACCTATCAGATTGGCGGCGAGGGCGGCGGGGTATGGACCGCGATCATTAAAGACGGCAAATGCTCATTGAAAGAGGGCCATGTCGACAAGGCCACGGTTAAGCTCGAAATAAACGAGGCGAAGGACTGGGTCGATGTGATGTTGGGGAAGTCCGACCCGTTTTCGCTGTTGTCGGCCGGAAAGGCGGCGATCGTCGGCGAGACCGCGCTTGCCATGAAACTCGGTGAGTTATTCGCCAAGTACCAGCCGCCCGCGTCGATTGGAGGCGAACCGGAACAGGAGCTGCTGGTGCTGAAGAAGACCATAGCGGTCAAACAGCGCTTCGCCACGGGTCCGGTCATGGGGAAGTTTCTCAATGCGATGAAGGATAAAAAGCTCATAGCCAACAAATGTCCGAGCTGCGGCCGGATACAGATCCCGCCGCGCGAAGTGTGCGCCGAGTGCCGGGTCAGCGCGGATGAATGGGTGGAAGTGGGACCGAAGGGTCAGGTACGGTATATGGAGTACGTTTATTATGCCAGCCCCGACCCGCTGACGGGTGAGACCAGGGAGACGCCATACGGCATGGTGAACATCCTGCTCGACGGCTGCAAAGGGCACGACACCTTCGCCCATTTGATACGGCGCGACCAGATGGACATCATCAAGAACGGCAACAACGAGATTGCCGGGACGCGGGTCCGCCCCGTGTGGAACGACAAGCGTGTCGGAAGCGTCTTCGACATCAAGCATTTCGAGATAGACGAGTGAGGAGGGGAAACGATGAGTCTGGAATACGATAAAAAGGATTGTTTCATTGTCGATGGGAAACTCGCGCTCCCCTACACGTACTTCGCGGGGAGAGTGGGCAGCAAGTTCATCACCACGATCAGGGATCAGAAGAAGATAATGGGGGTGAAGTGCAATACATGCGGCAAGGTATTCGTACCGCCGAGGCAGACCTGCGAGCGCTGTCTCGAGGATATCCGCAACAACTGGGTGGACGTCGGTAACACGGGCGAGGTCGTCAATTTCACCGTTGTCCGCTATAACGACGGCCATCTCCCCCGAAAGGCGCCATACGTACTCGCGCTTGTAAAGCTTGACGGCGCCGATACGCCGTTCGCCCACGTGCTCGACGGCCTCAAGCCGGAGGAAGTCGAAATCGGTATGAAGGTCGAAGCGGTATTCGCGAATGAGACCACCAGCACCATCCTCGATATCGACCATTTCGCGCCATCCAGGAAGAAGAAGGTGCAGGTATCCGATCGCGCGCCGGCCGAAAAGGCACCGGCGGCGGCAAAAACAAAACACCAGCCGGAGCTGGATGAAAGGAGGAAAGCAATGTCCAAGAAGGTTGTTATCACCGCGGCGCTTACCGGTGCCGCCACCATGAAGACCCAGAACCCGGCCGTACCCTACACTCCCCAGGAATTCGCCGAGGAGGCATACAAGTGTTACAAGGCCGGCGCGGCCATGGTACACATGCACGCCCGCGAGGACACCGGTATGGCCACCCACGAGCATGCCCGCATCAAGGCGACGCACGACGCGATCAAGGACCGGTGCCCCGAGCTCATCGTCAACCTGAGTTCGGCCGTCGGCATGGGGAAGACCCCGGAACAGCGCATAAGCCAGATCGTCCATATTAAGCCCGAGATGGCGTCGCTCAACACCAACACCATGAACTTCAGCATTGTCGACCGAAAGACCGGCAAGATCTTCATCGACTTCGTGTTCGAGAACACCTTTACCATGCTGCAGGATTTCGGCAAGGCCATGGAAGAGAACGGTGTGAAGCCCGAAATCGAGGTGTACGACATGGGAGGGCTCGACAACACCCTGCTCGTAATGAAACAGGGCTTCTTCACCGATCCGATGAATTTCAACTTCGTATGGGGCGTTGCGGGCGGTCAGGCGTTCAGGCCCGACGCGTTTCTGTGCCTGAAGAACGCGATTCCCGCAGGCGCCAACTTCACCACCTGCGGCGTCGGAACCGACCAGTTCCAGGCGATCACGATGTCCTGCCTGGTGGGAGGGCACATGCGGGTCGGTCTCGAGGATAACATTCGCATACCTACCGGCGAGATGGCGAAAGGCAGTTACGAGCAGGTAGAATGGGCCGTGCGCATAGCGGAATGTCAGGGCAGGGAGCCCGCCACTCCGGACGAGGCACGCGAGATCATGGGACTAAAGAAGCGGTAGCGGACTCTGCGCGGGGACGCGGCGCGTCCCCGCGTGCAATCCGGTCCGAACAGGCATGGAAACGATTATGGGGGAATGCACCTGCCATATAGACGAAAAGGGCATTGCGCTCGTCACCCTCTCGAACCCGCCGATGAACGCGTTCGACGAGGAGATGCTCATAGCCCTTGAGGAAACCGTACGGATGATCGGCGCCGATGCCGCCTGCAAGGTGGCCGTAATCACCGGGGACGGACCCACGTTCATAGTAGGGGCCGATGTCAACCGTGTCCGCGAAGTCAAAACATTCGAGGACGGCGTCGCGACTACTTCACGGGCCCAGAGTATTATGAACCTGATAGAAAATTCACGCAAACCCTTCATCGCGGCGATCAATGGACTCGCGCTTGGCGGTGGCACCGAACTTGCCCTGGCGTGCCACCTGCGGGTGGCCGGAGACCAGGCACAGATGGGACTTCCGGAGATCATGCTCGGAATCATAC
>JADFDB010000105.1 GCA_018263175.1 Spirochaetota bacterium | reverse complement strand
TTCTTGTAATTCTCGAAGTCCGCCTGTCTTCTCTGTAAAAGGTCCTTGAGCGTTTCTATCTCTTCGTTTTTCTTCACTATCTCCTCATCTTTCTTGCTGATCACTTCGGCCAGTTCTTCGGGGCCGAGGCGGATCATTTCATCTTCAGGGTTCATCGCGCCCGGAGGACCCTCCCCTCCCTTCAGCCGTCCGTTTATTTCGCTGCCGCCGGCGGAACCGTCGGGCTGCCGCTGCGGCTTCTCAATCGTCTGCTGATCGTCCTGTTCCATGGCGTCATTTTCTTTCGCGTTGTTCTTTGAGTCCCGTATCATCCTCGCTCCTCCTGCAATGCTCTCCAAGCCTCTACGACGAAACCGACTTCATTTTGACATCTTGGTTAAAAAATCCGAAAATATCTTTCCCGTATACTCGACGAGCGGAACGACCTTTTTATAATCCATCCGTGTCGGGCCTATAATGCCGACGACCCCCACCCGCCTGTTTCCGATCTTGTACGACGATGTCACGATGCTGCAGCCGGACACCTCCGCTTCGGTAATCTCCTCGCCGATAAGCGTCTGCACGCCGTCGCGTTCCATGGTCTTTTCGATGATGCCCCGAAGCACCTTCTTTTCCTCGACCAGGCTCAAAAGTCCCTTCAGGCGGTCGGCCTCTATCATCTCCGGAATATGAAGGAGGTTCTGGACGCCGTCTATATAAAGGTCGGGGTCCTCGCTTTCGGACAGTGCGAGCTCGGCTATGTCGAGCGCCATCGCCGTGTCTATTTCGGTACTCTGCTCCTCACGCAGGGACTCTAACATGTCCTTTTTGATCTCGAAGAGCGAATAGCCTCCAAGCTCACCCGTCAGGAACTTACTGAACCGGTAGAGCTCATCCTGCGTGATGTTGGTCGACACCACCACCTTCTTGTTGATGACGATGCCGTTGCGCGTGACGAGGATCGCGAGGATCTCGTTGTTGTCCAGAAGGACGAGCTCGATGTGCTTCAGCACCGTAAAATCAGGCCGCGGCGTTAGCACCACCCCGGCGTACTGGGACGCAAGCGAGATGGTCCTCGTCAGCGAGCTGAAAATCTTGTCGAGCTGCATCTCGCGCTTTATCAATTCCTCCCGAACGCTGACCTTCTCGTTCATCACGAACTCGTAGGTGTCGAGGAGGGAATCCACATAATACCGGTAGCCTTTGTCGGTCGGCACGCGCCCGGCCGACGTGTGGGGCTGCATGAGATAGCCCATCATCTCGAGATCGTACATCACGTTGCGCATGGTTGCCGGCGACAGTGTAAACGAATATTTATGGACAAAAGACCTCGAGCCGACCGGTTTGCCCGTCGTGATATACTCATAAACGATAGCGCCGAGAATTGCCGCCTCGCGTTCGTTTAAAGGCCGGTCTATTTTTTCGTCGGTATTCATCGAGTCACCGTTATTAGCACTCTACATGAATGAGTGCTAATAACGTACAAAAAATTATCCGGGGCGTCAAGTCAAAAAAAAGGAAAATACTCTGAAGATGGTGCGGGAGGGCTACTTTTTGCCGCTTTTTTTCTCTTTTTCCTTTTCCTTCTCGTCGGCCTCAAGCCTCGCCCGCATGGCGTCGATCGCCGTTTTCAACCTGGTGGCCTCGTCCGATTCGCCGAAGAGCACATGTATGCGCCTTAGTACCGAAAGGAACTCTATCGATTTCAACATGTCGCCGGGGACCTTGGTGGATTGCTCGTATTTGGTGCGATACTGCTGGGCCGCGTCGCGCAGGCTCTGCTTGCACAGCGTCATGAGCTGCTGACGCTCCCGGTAAAATTCGGTACGGGGATCGCGGTATTTCTGTACTTCCGAGAAATTGATGCTGTTCTTGGCTATCGTCGCGACGCGCGCCTGAAGGTCGACAAAGGACCATTTCCATTTTGAAGTTTCGCCGATACGGTCTATGAGTGTGGAGAGAACGTAGTTGATGCGCTGAATAATCTTCAGCATCTGCAGGGGACTGATTCGATCGATTGACGCAAGGTACTCCTCGTTCTCCTTCAGTGAACGGTCGACCTGGTCGCCGAGTAGCTCTTCCAGCTTCTGCAGAACGGAAAAGAACTCCTTGCGCGCGTTCTTGAGCGCCGCCTCGTTCTTGATTTTCAGAATCTCGAACGAAGCGTCGTTCATGCTGATGTTAAGCATAATTATCTTCAAAAGCTCAATCACGGTCTCAACCGCGAGGTAGCCTTTGATCCGCGGCATTTCCTTCTTTTTCTTTTCGAGTTCGGTGATCCGTTTATACGATGCGTCTATCTGTATCTTGAAGTCTTTGATGTAATCGTTATAAACGGATTTTTCCGCCTTGGTTATGGCCATTCCGCCACCCTATGCATACGCATCAATAATGGCGCCCCTATCCTCCGCCCTCGACTCCGTCCGCTCGGGCTCCCGCCGTTCCTCGGCGGGGGCCTGGGCGACGGGCGTTTCGCCGCGCACCGAAAAGCCCTGCGGAACGATATCCGGACCGCTTATAGCCTGAACCTCCATGGCGCCCTCCCGCACCCATCAGTCAGGTCTCTATTACTACATTTCGACACTTTGCACAAGTAAAAGTTGCTATTTTTCATCCCCATCAGGCCAGCGAGCCTCCGTCGACCACCAGCACCTGACCGGTAATGAACTCCGCCCTGTCGGAGCAGAGAAAGAGCACCGGGTGGACCACGTCGTCGACCTCCGCTATCCTTCCCATGGGTATGCCTTTTTCTATCTGGGCGCGCAGGTCGCCGTTGGACCAGAAGGGCTTGCTGAAATCGGTCTTCACCATGCAGGGCGCGACGGCATTGACCTGTATGTTGAACTGCGCCAGTTCAAACGCAAGCACTCTCGTAAGCATTTCAATTCCCGCCTTGGCGACGCCGTAAATGCCCATGCCCGGCGCGGCCTTCCTGCCCGCTATCGAGGATATGCTTATAATGCGCCCGCGCTTCTGTTCCCGCATGAGCAGCGCCGCCCTCCGGGAGCACAAAAACGTGCCCGTAAGGTTCGACTCGATTATTTTTGTCCAGGTTGCCGGCTCCGTATCCACCACGGACGCGGTGAGCAGGTTCATCCCGACGTTATTGACCAGAACATCCACGCGGCCGAATGCCTTGACGGCGGCGTCGAAGAGCGCGTTGACGTCATCTTCTTTGGCGATATGCGCGCTCACCGCGAGGACCCTGTCACCACCGTTGATCGCCGCGACGGCCGAGTCGAGCCCCTCCTTCTTGCGTCCGCAGATCACGACCTTCGCCTTCTGCGCCGCGAGCGCCTTCGCGAGCTCGAGCCCTATCCCGCGGCTTCCACCGGTGACGACCACAACCTTTTCCTCAAGTCCATACCATACCGTGCTCATTGGCAATCTCCATATACATGCAGTATTTTATCGGGCCGGCGCGCGGAGTGAAGTTCGCATCGACGCGTCCCGTGTGTCAATCCCTGTCGTTCATTGTCCAGAGGCGGCATCAGCGTTCCCGCGCTTCGGGTACGCCCAGTATCGTTTCGAGCATGCTGCCACTTTTATCGCGCACCATCTCGACCCGCTCCGAGAGCCGCCTGAGCATCTCGGCGCCGCTTCGGGGAAGCTTCTCGCCCGTATACGAAAGATATCCGGCATAAAGAAGCAGAAGCAGAAGCACGATGGCCGCAAGCTTGAGTATGCCCTTAACGATGTAGTAGATGATGAACAGCGCGATTGCGGCGGCGGCGATCACCATCACCGTGTTGATAAACTGCGCACTCAGCATGTACCGCTTCTCCCCGCGGGTGGTATGAGCGGACGGCCGTCGACCGAACGCTTCCGGTACATATCAATCCGTTCGGTATTATTTTACAACCGGATTTTTTCAGCGTCGCCGGTAAGACAGCCGATTTCCATCATCAAATGAGGCATACCAACGGGAATGCCCAGTATTTTCGTTTCGATGAATTCGGCCATGATGTTTCCGGCACCGCCGGTTTCAAAATACGCGTATCGGGTCACTGCGCCCCCGCCGCTCCTTATTTCGCCGCTCTGAATCGGGGCGATTCCCCTTGCATGCAGCGCGGAGAGTTTTTTGTTCAGGTTCGGAACGAAAAATCCCAGGTGATGCAGTCCTTCGCCCCTGGCGGCAAGGTGTTCGGCATAGATGCCCCCGGACCCGGCGCGGCTCTCGATGAGTTCGACCTGGACCCTTCCGAGATAGCCCAGAAATATATCGATATCGAGGGCCATCTTCTTCCCGCGCGAAAGGACCTCCGGCGGCGTGGAGCTGTTGGCCCTGTACCACCGCCTCATGCCGAGCGTCGCTGCATAGCGCCGCATGGCCTTTTCGGCGTCGTGCACGACGATGCCGAGCTGATCGATGCGGCCGATATTCGGTATTTTGCCGATCGCGTGTGTAAGGCTTCCTGTATCCATCGTTATCCTCACAGAGAGAGTGCTTAAAGAGTTCACTTTGTTATGGTGATGTCAATGCATTTACGCTCCAGGCCTTCCGGAGCACCGAACCGTCCTTCCACCCGTATCTCGGCCGGAGCCTTCCTGTCAACGACCCTTGAGTCCCAAATCGAGACTGCCATCGGGAAGCATCCAGTCGGGATGGTCCTCTCCCCGCTCCTCGGCCTGGTAGCGAACGCAGCGACGCCAGTCCCCGCGGCAGTACTCCTCTGTCCAGCGGCCCGAAAGCACTCCCCGCTCGGTGTAGCGCTTCATGGGGCACGCAGGGAACCATTTGCACTCCCCCATCGATCTCAGCCCCGCTCTCCGTTCTGCACCGGCTTGCTCCAGCGTCTATGTTCTTCAAGCAGGTGCTCAAGCAGATACGAAAATTTCCAGCAGTGGTTTTCTTCGGTGAGCCCGCAGAATATCGGCCGTGGAATTTCGCCGCCCTTCGGGAAGCGGTCCATGGCGAGGGAGATCTCCCGTTCATCGAAGCCGAGGAACATGAGTACCCGGTCTTCCCGCTCCTCGAATACGACCGCCCCGTCTTCGTCGAGGATTTCGTCGACGGTATCATCCTCACGGCCCGAGGCGCTGACGAGGGTGACATCCCGTCCAATGGCGTCTTTAAGAAAAGTAACGATGTGCCCGGCCATGTCTTCGGAGTAGCCATAGAGCACGATACCAATTGCTTCCATAAAGCGGCATCCTCCCGCCTTTCAGGATTAACTACGCGGCAAGATCAGGCGCCGCCGGCTTCGGCATCCTTTTTCATTATGTACTCATACATGATGCGCAGACACGCCTCCACTGCGCCGGGCTCGATGTTCTCGACGGTATCATCCTGTGTATGATACACCATGCGCTCCTTCTCAACGTCGGTGGGAAGGGCGATCAGCGTGGTCGCCTCGATGCCGACTCTCGCGAACTCGGCCGCGTCGGTGCCGCCCACGCCGGGGTAGAACCGGAAGAGCTTCGCTTCATACCCCGCCGTTTCCGCCACGCTGACGCACTCTTCAGCCATGGCACGGGAAAGCTTTACAAAGCCGTTAATGTCGGAAACGAGAAACTTTATTCTATCCCGCCGGTATATGCTGTCAAGATTCAGCACACAGGTCGGCAGTGCGCGCAGATCGTCTCTGTGGCTTGCGGCGAAGGCGCGAGAGCCCCTGAGGCCCGCCTCCTCCGCGTCGAAACTGGCAAATATGAGACGCGTGTGCCGGAGTACGGTGCTTCCGGCTTTCTTTGCTGCACCGTAGTACTTCGCAAGCTCGACGACCATCGCCGATGCTATGAGGTTGTCACCCGCCCCGGGGGTTCCCTTTGTGCCCATGAAAAAATACATCGGGAGAATAAACAGAAGGCATACAAACGCGCCAGCAGTAACCGCCGACGCGAAGGCCGGCGTCGTGCCGGTCAGAGCGCGGTATGCCACCAGGGCCCACGCGAAGAACGGGGCCAGGGTCAACGACAGAATCATCCCCGCGAGGATTACCCTGTAGGCCACGCGCAGCCATCTCATGAGGAGAAATTCATGTGCGCTGTCGTGGTGTCCGCTCAGCACGACTTGTGCGCGAACCTCGCCGGCAGGCTCGATGACTCCGTACACGTTGCGACCCTCCCGTTTCGGATACAGCGGGTCGAAGACCTTCCAGTAGCAGATAAACTGGGTGAATGCCATGAGCTGGGCCACCGTAAACGCCACGGCCGCAGCGACACCGTAATCGAACAGAAGCAGGAACGCGGCCGCGATGAACAGGGTCGACGACGCGTACATAAAACCGAGGAATGAGCCCGGGTGCATGCTGAATTTTTCCAGATGAGCGCGGTCGCAACAGCGCGCGAGATCCGCGTGCAGTGCTTCAGCGGCCTGGCGGCATGCATCGCTTCCCGCCAGGCGAGGTCCGTATTCCTTTATAAGACGATTGGTTAATTCAAGCGATTTCCGCGCAAGCTTGAGCTCGTTAAATGCAGTGGTCATAGCGGTATCTCACAGCTCCTTTATATGTCGAAAGTTCAACGGAGTTATTGCGCACACCGTAAAGAGGCCGTCCGGGCACGGTCGGGCCAAAGCAGTAACCCGATCCTGCGGGTATCGCAACACTCTGTTTTAAAAGACACGGGTTTCAGGTTAAGGTTGCAATTATATGAGTGAACGCTCGTTTTTTTAAATTACCCTCCCAATCCGCGCGCACCGCACCATCAAGGATTTTCGCCAAAGCACCGGCGGAATCTCATCGTTCTACATTCAGACGATTCGGGCAATCGCGATGGATGGGCCCCTATAAATAATATCAGGCTGCCGTTATCGTTTGACAAGAAGAAATCATGGTGATAGGTTTCATGAGTACGGTCAACGTATGCCGGTGACCGCAAGAATGGAGGAAGCGTCATGGCCCTCATAATGATAAAACGCATCTCGTTTTTATCGGTCCTTATCGCGATATCGCTCGTATGTTTTTCCTCAGAGGCCTGTCCACAGGTAAGCATGACCTCTCCGTGCGACAAACCCGGTAATGCCGAATTGCCGTCCCTGCTGAAGAAAGGCTCCATAGGCGAACTGACCTGGTGGGGAGACGGCCATTTCGGAAGCTATATCTGCGACTGGAGCAGCTCACACCTTAAAGCCACCGGCAAAGCACCCGTCAGGGCCGTTCCTGCCGATGGCCGTGACGAAGACGATGTCGAGTACGAATACTGGAGGGCCGTTGGAAGCTGGTCGTGCATGTACAGCGCCGTAAGCGCCATGGACGGCAATACCGGGACGGCATGGTGCGAGGGAAAAAAGGACGAAGGTATCGGCGAAATTCTGATCGTAAAGACGGATACGACAAAGCCGGTACGGATATGGAACGGGCTGGGCGCGAGCGACAGTTTGTATAAAGCCAATAACCGCGTTCAACGAGCCAGGATATGGGTACTGCAGGCCAAACAGGCCCGGCAGGAGATCGGCCAGTATGATATAGGAATCGCTTACGAGGACATCACCGTGCTTGGCTCCCATGAGATCACCATTAAGGACCGGAACGGCTGGCAGCCGCTCCCCCTCCCCCCGCACAAAAGGCTCGCCTTTAAGAGCGTGAGCAGATCGGTAGAGCCGGAAGTCAAGCCGGAGGACAGCACCTTTCTCGCCATTGAAATTCTGTCGGTTTACAAGGGAGCGAAATACAACGACACCTGCATTTCGGAAATAGGATGCGGGAAAGTGAAATAGGAACATGCTACACTGAAGGCTTTTTCGCGATTGTTGAAATATCGGCCGCCGGACGATTATCTTCGAAATTCAAATTTTCCTTGAATACCACCGGCAATATAGATAGTTTCGTTGCAGGTGTTTCATATCTTGCGGATATTGAGTTTCCCCGCCGCAAACGGGGGAGACCGGTTAAATTCCCGGTTATGCAGCAGCTCCATCGGCAGCAGGTTGGAGAGAGCGCCTCGCAGTCCGCAGAGGATTTCCGATGGTTGATGAAAAAAAGAGTGCTAACAGCGAGCATCGATCCAGCCGGTTTGCCCGGATAAAGAATATACTTCTTGCCGAGCCGATGCATCTGTGCCCCGAAAGGGCATGCCTCATCACCGAATTTTATAAAAAACATGACTCGGCCACAGACCCGATGATCGTCAGGAAAGCGAAGGCATTTCGCTATCTGATGAACAACAAATCCACGACCATATTTCCTGATGAGCTCATAGCGGGGAACATGGGCAGCCACCGCAAATCCGCCCTCATCCAGCCGGAGCTTTCAGGGGTCATCGCGATGATCACCGACCTGCTGCGCATCGGCAGCAGAGGCACCAATCCCATGCGGATTTCCCGGCGCGACCGCCTGAAATTATTTACCCGCGTGGTCCCGTACTGGATTCCCCGCAAC
>JADFDB010000104.1 GCA_018263175.1 Spirochaetota bacterium | reverse complement strand
CGCCGCAATGCACGAGATGGTCGAACGGGGCCTCGCATTCGATAATGCGCTGTAACATGACGGTATTGCCGTGCGAATCGGAAATCACCAGTATCTTCATGGCCCCTGCCGGACGCCCGAAATCCTTACGCTGAAGGCGGGCGCTCCGGCTCCAATGATGCGGAAACAGGACCGGTACGCAATTCCTTTTCCCGTCGGATAAAATTTTCGTGGACAGGGGGCCGTGCACGCGATATTCACAATGCTCCATGACCGCAAACAATTCATATTCCGCGCTCGACGGATTCCACCCGCTCATCCGCCGGTGGTTCAGGGAGCGCTTCGGCGTCCCCACGCCGGTGCAGACCGCCGCCTGGCCGCTCATCGCCTCGGGCTCGCACGTGCTCGTCACCGCGCCCACGGGAAGCGGTAAGACGCTCGCCGCCTTCCTGTGGAGCATCGACCGGATGGTCTCGGGGGCCTGGAGCGGCGGGGGCACGCGCGTTCTCTACGTTTCGCCGCTTCGGGCGCTCAACAACGATATCCGTCGAAATCTCATCGCACCTATCGAGGAACTCGGCGCGCTCTTCGCCGCCGAGAACGAGCCCTTTCCTTCCATACAGGTGCTCACCCGAAGCGGCGACACGCCCGCCGACGAGCGCCGGCGCATGCTCAGAAGGCCCCCCGAGATACTCATCACCACGCCCGAGAGCCTTAACATCCTCCTGACCTCAAAGAGCGGCAGACACAGCCTCACCGGTATAGCGGCGGTCATTCTCGACGAGATTCACGCCGTCGCGGGAACCAAGCGCGGCACCCACCTCATAACGGCGGTGGAACGGCTTGTGCCGCTTGCCGGCGAGTTCCAGCGCATCGCCCTCTCGGCGACGGTCCGGCCCCTCGAGACGGTGGCCGCGTTCATCGGTGGATATCGTCTTATCGGAGAGGGGCCGTCCGGGTGCTACGAGCCGCGTGATGTCGTCATCGCCGATCCGGAAAGCCGCAAGAGCTTCGATATCCGGGTCTCATTTCCAGATAACGCGCGCGAACTGATGGATAACGGCTCGTGGTGGCCCGCGCTCGTCGCCGACTTTAAAAAAATCGTCGCGGACAACCGCTCGACCCTCTTCTTTGCCAACAGCCGCCGCACCGCCGAGAAACTCGCCCGTCTCATCAACGAGAACGAGCCATTCCCGCTCGCCTATTCGCACCACGGATCACTCTCCCGCGAACTTCGCATGGAGGTCGAGCAGAGGCTCAAGGATGGCGGGCTTCGTGCCATCGTCGCGACGAGCTCGCTCGAGCTTGGCATCGATATCGGCGATCTCGACTGCGTGGTGCTGGTGCAGACTCCGTTCGCCATCTCCTCGGCGGTGCAGCGCATAGGCCGCGCCGGGCACGGCGTCGGCCGTACGAGCCGGGGCCTGCTCTATCCCACCCACGGCAGGGACTTCCTGTCCGCGGCGGTGACGGCGCGCGCCGTTATGGACCGCGACATCGAGCCGGTGCGCCCGGTCGAGGGGGCGCTCGATGTGCTCGCCCAGACGCTGCTCTCGATGTGCTGCGCGGAGGAATGGGACATCGACCGGCTCTACGCGACCATACGGAGTGCATGGCCCTACCGCGCGCTTGTGCGGCGGCACTTCGACCTTGTCCTCGAGATGCTCGCGGGCCGTTATGCGGATACCAGGCTTCGCGAGCTTTCACCGCGAGTTTCGATAGATCGCATCGACAGCACCGTGCGCGCCCGCCCCGGCTCGCCCATGCTCGTCTATCTTTCCGGCGGCACCATTCCCGACCGCGGCTATTTCGACCTGCGCGTTCAGGATACACGCGCGCATATCGGCGAGCTCGACGAGGAGTTCGTCTGGGAGCGCCGCGTCGGCGAGAGCTTCGCACTCGGTCCGCAGGTTTGGCGCATACAGAGAATAACGCACAACGACGTCGAGGTCGTACCGGTCGGCGCCACACCCGGCATCATCCCCTTCTGGCGCGCCGAGGAGCAGCACCGTGACTTCCACTTCGCCGAGAAAATATTGCTCTTCCTTGAGGAGGCCGAGGAACGCATCGACGACGACGGCTTCGTGGACGAACTCGCCGGCCGGTTTTTTATGGAGCCCGCCGCGGCGCAGGAACTCGTCGGCTTTCTCGCGCGCCAGCGCACCGGCACGGGCGCGGCGCTTCCCCATCGCCGGCACCTCCTCATCGAGCACTTCGACGACCCGCTGAACACATCGGCGAGAAAACAGGTGCTGCTGCACACGATGTGGGGCGGCAGGATAAACCAGCCGCTCGCGCACGCGCTCGCACACGCGTGGGAGGAGCGTTTCGGCCATCAGCTTGAAGTGACGGCAAACAACGAGTGTGTGATGCTCCTGCTTCCGCATGCCTTTTCAAAACGCGACCTCATCGATCTCCTGCCGGTCGAAGGGATAGAGGGGCTTCTGCGGGGCCGTCTCGAGAAGACCGGTTTCTTCGGCGCCCGCTTCAGGGAGAACGCCGGAAGGGCGCTTTTGCTGCCACGCGGGGGCTTCGGCAAGCGCCTGCCGCTGTGGCTCAATCGCCTGCGCTCCAAAAAACTCCTCGACACCGTTATGAACTTCGAAGATTTCCCCATACTCCTCGAAACATGGCGGACCTGCCTCTGCGACGAATTCGATATTGCGACACTGAAATCGCTTTTAACTGAAGTTCGTGAAGGCGAAATCTCGGTATCGGAGGTCAAAACGACTCAGGCTTCACCCTTCGCCGAAGGCCTCATCTGGCGGCAGACCAATACCTACATGTACCGGGACGATACGCCCGATTCGCAGAGCCGCTCGCGCCTCGGCGACGATCTGCTCCGGGAGGTCGCCTCGTCCCCCGGACTGCGCCCGGAACTTCCACAAAATTTGATACACGAGCTCGAGGCGAAGCTTCGCCGCACCGCACCCGGCTACGCCCCCGCTACGCCGCACGACATGCTCGACTGGCTCAAGGAGCGCCTTGTCGTGCCCGCGTTCGAATGGGACGAGCTGCTCGCCGCCGCCGCGCGCGACCACGGGCTTGACCCGATACACGCGGAGGGCTCCATTCGTAAAAAAATCCGTCGATTTACCATGCCCGGCGCGTCGCTTGAATCGGTTTGCGCGCTCGAGACCCTGCCGCTCGCCTCAACGCTGTCGGGGGGCATGGCCGTACCGGCGGAAGCCGCCGACTCACTGCCGGAGGAGAGCGAGGCGCGCGCGGCCGACCTCCTTTCGCAATGGCTCTCGTTCTACGGGCCGGTACGGGCCTCCTTCGTGGAGGATGTGCTCGGCCTCTCCACCGAGCGACTCGAGCCGCTGCTCGCCGACCTGTCCGGTGAACGGCGCGTCGTTATCGGGCGCTTCACCGCCGGGGGCGCGGCGGCGGAAATATGCGACCAGGACAATCTCGAGCGCCTCCTCCGCATGCTGCGCCGCTCGCGGCGGCCCCTATTCAGGGCGCTCCCGATCGAACGCCTTCAGCTCTTCCTGGCCGCCTGGCAGGGACTTGCCGAAAAGGGAAGCGGGATCGAGGCCATGCAAAACCGGCTCGACCAGCTCTTCGGCCGGCCCGCCCCGGCGGCCGCGTGGGAGGAATACATCCTGCCCTCCCGCCTGGACCCCTACTACACCTCATGGCTCGACAGCCTGATGCAGACGAGCGACCTGGACTGGACCGGATGCGGCGCAAAGAAGATCAGCTTCTGCTTCAGCGGCGAGCGCGAGTTCTTCTTCAGAGCACCGCGGGACCTCGAGGAGGCGCTCGCCGTCATTCCCTCGCGGCGGGGACGCTATCAATTCATGGAGTGCGCCCGCCACTCGGGAATCCCGACCGACGAACTCACCGACCGTCTGTGGGAACTCGCCTGGAAGGGAATGGCGGCCAACGACGGCTTCCATGTGGTGAGAAGCGGCGCGATGCACGCGTTCTCTCCGTACACACGGGAGAGCGACGACCCCAGGGGCACGCTGGCGACCTTTCACCGCTGGCAATCGACCCGCCCGATGGCGGGCAACTGGTTTATCGTTCCGGAGGCCGGCGGCGGGCGCGACGAATTGGAGGAAGAGGAACTGCGGCGTGACCGCGTGCGCACACTCCTCAGGCGCTACGGCGTGCTCTTTCGCGAGCTCCTGGAGCGCGAGCCGCCGCTCCTGCGCTGGGGTGAACTCTTCCGAACGCTCAGGCTCATGGAGCTATCGGGGGAAATCCTCACCGGACAGTTCTTCGAGGGAGTGCCGGGACTTCAGTTCGCCTCGCACGAGGCGTTCGCGGCGATAAACCGGGAGCTCCCCGACGACGCGGTCTGCTGGATGAACGCGGCCGACCCGGCCTCGCTCTGCGGCGTGAAACTCGAGGCGCTCCGCGGCACGCTTCCTCCGCGCATGGCCTCAACGAGCCTGGTGTATCACGGCAGCCGCGTCGTACTCGTCGCGCGGAAGAACGGCGCCGCGCTCGAAATTAACGCACCGCCCGACTCACCCCACCTTCACCGTTACCTGCACCTCTTCAAGGCCCTGCTGGGACGACAGTTCAACGCCCCTCATTCGGTCCGCGTCGAGACCATCAACGGCAGCCCCGCGGCATCGAGCGAATACGCACCGGCCCTTAAAGACTTCGGCTTTGTCGTCAACTACCGCGGCCTGGAACTGCGGAAGCGCTACTGAAAATAATTGTTCCCGACGGATGATTTGAATTTGACTTTCCGACCGCACCGGTATTCCATTCATCCCAAAACCATAACATGGGAGGAAAGGATGAAAAAGATCGTCGTCGTGCTTGTGATATTCTGCGCCGCCTCGGTGTGGGCCGTGGACCTGCGAAACGAGGATTCACGCCGCTATGAGGTGAAGATCCACTCAGGAGGGACCACCCACACATCGATCGAGAGCGGCACCACGCAGATGAGCGTGTGCTCCGACTGCGAAATCGAGGTTGTCGGCGTGGGAAGCGTAAAGGCAAGCGGCTCGGAAACGGTCGTCATCAAGGATGGCGCGCTCGAAAAGCGGTAAACGATTACAGCCCGCGACCCGGCCGACGGACCGCGGGCTGTCCGTATTACAGCTCGAACGCATACACGGCCGAGAGGGTAGCGCCGTAGAACTGGTGCGTCATGTCGCTCCAGCCGTCTTCTTCGTAATAGGTGTTGAATCGCTGGTAACGGAATCCCAGCGTAATCGTCGTCGACGCGGACTCGATGTACCATGCGAGCGACAGGTTGGTGTTGAGTCCGGGCTCATTGTAGTCCGATTTTATGCGGATCCCACTGTCATCCTCCTCTTTGTGCTTGCCGAACAGAAACGCTCCGGAGGCGTTCCACAGCACGAACAGACTGTCGGTAAGAGGCAGGGTCACCCCGATCCCGAGCGCGGGACCGAGCGCCATGTGCGAAAAGGAATTCTGCGGCATCGTATAGCCCATGAACTTGGCGCCGCCAAATAACTTTACATAGCGATTGATGGAATAATTGAGCGCGGTATCGGAATCGAAACGGTCTATTTTTTCACTCTTCCCGCCCTCACTGTCCATATCGAATCTGCCATAAAGGAAAATGGAGGACAGGCTCCAATGGCCGCCAAAACCGAGCGCCAGAACCGGACCATAGAGAAGGGTCGGATCGATGGTCCGCGTCGTGTTACTCTCCTCCAGGCGCCACCACGAATACCAGGTCGACGCTCCCACGCTGAGGTCGGCCGCCTGAGCGGCCGCGGAAAACGCGAACAGCACCGCAAGCATCGAGGCACACAGCACTAATTTATTTCTTTTCATGGTTCTCCCTCCTGGATCCGAGATCAGAGCACCATATGTATGGTGAACCGTTACAACCGAACTTCAGGGTTGCTTGATAACCGAAAAATAAGGCCGGCGTATCCCCGCCCAGGGGGATACACCCGACATTCCCCATATTCGCAACGATTCTTTTTACGCTCACACTTGCAAAAAGTCAATTGTTATTCACCATAAGTGCCATAAAGTAATATTACAAGTATATCAAAGGACGCGTACCGATACGGAACAATGGCATGCAAGCCCATGTTCTAAAATACGTCGAACCGTATTCTTTATTAGAAACGAGCGACCATCGACCCTTCGGGTCGATTTCGCTCGATTAATTCTTTACATTCCGGGGTGAGCATCGCACCCTATCTTAGAGTTACATCATGATTGGAAAAAGCCGATACTCCTGAGATTTGCACCAGGTCTCACAGCCAATCAGATGGTCTGGAGGTGCTGTGCCATGAAACGCTTCATTTTCGCCTTCTGCGCCGCGGCATTCCTGTGCGCGGCAATCGCCTACTCCGCCGACCACTCGTACGATGGTATACGCTCCTGCGAGTGCGCAAAGCAATCCCTCAAAAAAGGTCTCAGGCCCGGCGACGTCATTCCCGCCCTGGACCCCTGGTACGGCTACGAGTGCGCCTGGGCCACGTCGACCCTCGCCGCGACGGGGAAACCACCCGACATACCGAAGCCTCCCGCGAGCGGCGCGGAGGAAGAGCCCGACTTCGAGTCCATGAGCGCCTACATGGACTGGAGCTGCATGTACGCCGCGGGACGACTTTCCGACGGCAGGCCCGAAACCTGCTGGGCAGAGGGCGCGAAGGGCGACGGCATCGGCGAAATCGTGATCGCCCGGGTCGACACGCGAGAACCGCTTGAGATCTGGACGGGCCTGGGAAAATCGGAAAAGCTCCATCGCGAGAACGGCCGGCCCCGCAGGGTGAACGTCTGCGTGCTCCAGGCCGTCGATTGCTCGGTGAATCAGTATTCCGAAATTTTCACGGACGTCACCGTGCTCGCGCGGCACACGGTCGAGCTCAAAGACGTAAACGCATTTCAGCCGCTGCCGCTTCCCCTGCATAAACCGTTGAAGGCAAAGCCGTCGCCGGCCTGCCTCGACCAGATCACGACCTTCGTCGCAATCGAGATACTGTCGGTATACCCCGGGAGCAAATATCGCGACACCTGCATCTCGGAGATCCGCGCGAAATAGGAGCGGATAACGCGCTCCGGCAGGGCCGTACGCCCGCGCCGGGCGCGGCGCACAATGACGAACCACGGACACCATACGGGCGGCATCATCCTCCTCGGCCTCAACGCGCGTTATTCGCATTCTAATCCCGCGCTCTATTCCCTGTGCGCGTACTGCCGCGGTCTCGACCGGCGCATCGAAATCCGCGAGGCGAGCATAAACGCCGCACCGGAGAAGATCATCGCCGAGGTCGCCGCCTCGCGCGCGCACCTCGTCGGCATCTCCGTGTACATCTGGAACGCGCGCATGGTGCGCACGCTCATTCCCGGAATAAAGGTACGGCTTCCCGACTGCCGCATCGTGCTCGGCGGTCCCGAGGTCACGCATGCGCCGGACAACTGGCTTTCGATGGACGAGGTCGACTGCGTGGTGGCGGGCCCCGGCGAGACGGCCTTCCGGAAAATCGTTTCGGGTGATTGCAACATTCGCGAGCGGCTTGTCCGCGGCACCAATCCACCGTTCGCACAGCTTCCCTTTCTCTACGAGGACACCGACTTCACGCGTTTCGCCAACCGTTACGTCTATTACGAGTCCAGCCGCGGCTGTCCGTACCGATGCGCCTACTGCCTTTCGTCGCGCGGCGATGCGCGCCTCGAGTTCCGCAAAACCGACACCGTATTGCGCGAGCTCGACGTGCTGATCGCGAACGCGCCCGGCACCGTGAAGTTCGTGGACCGCACCTTCAACGCGCGGCCGGAGCGCGCGCGTATCATCTGGCGGCACCTCATTGAGTCGGGGCCGGATAAGCGTTTCCATTTCGAGGTACACCCCGCCCTTCTCGACGACGAGGACCTCTCTCTGCTCGAATCGGCCCCCGCGGGGCTTTTTCAATTCGAGATCGGCGTGCAGTCCACGAATCCCGACACCCTGCAGGCGGTCCACCGCGCCGGAGACTGGCCTGCCGGGCACCGGACGATCGCGCGCCTCCTCGCGCCGGGAAACATCCGTACGCATCTGGACCTCATCGCGGGCCTGCCGTTCGACACTCTCGAAAGCACGGCGCGCTCCTTCGATGAGGCCTATTCGCTCCACCCCGAGCACCTGCAGATCGGACTTTTGAAGGTACTGCCCGGCACCGAGATACACGATCGCGCCGCGGAATATGGAATGTCCTGTAATCCCGCCCCCCCGTACGAAATTTTCGAAACTCGCTGGCTCTCCGTAAACGATCTCGCCCTGCTCCGCCGCGTGGCGGGCCTCGTCGACTCCCTGTACAACTCCGGCCGCTTCCGTGGAGAGCTTCTGAAGCTCGAGCCGCGTTTCGCCGGAGCCTTCGCCATGTTCCGCGCGCTCGTCGAGCACTGGGAAGAGC
>JADFDB010000103.1 GCA_018263175.1 Spirochaetota bacterium | reverse complement strand
TAAGGCGGGGAGCGCCATCGATCGCCCTCCCCGCCCGGTTCACCTGCAAGGCACTACATCAGGGCCCGCAGCAGCGCGAAATAATCCTCGGTTCCCCGCCATCCCAGATAAACGGCATCCGCAATGTACTCTTTAGGCTTCTCGATCGCCTGTAGCGTTGTTTTTCATGATCGCGGGCGAGGATGGTGAACCTGTCGCTCGATTTTCTGAAAACGATGATGTATGACTCGATCGGAGAAAACCGGCTCTTGTGAATGCTTGAAATGTCGAGGAAGAGGGTTCCGAGCCCCGGCGGCTGTGAATATTTGCCGGACAGAACTGATGGAAGATGGGAATGTCCGGAGAGCCAGAGGTCGACCGGGTGCTTTTTTAACACCTCGAGAAAACGCTCCGAATGCCCTATCCTCATGGTCGGATTGACCGTACTGAGCAGGCCGCTCCCGTGGAGCGCGGCGTGGGTGACGGTAACGATGATCATGTGCCGGTGCGTGCGCACCAGGCCGCTCCACCAGTCGAAGGTTTCGTCGGAGATGTCGGTCACCGCGCTTCGTATTTCGTCCGACATAAGGATGATGAGCATGTTGCCGATCGTGACAGCGTAATGAAGCGGTTTCCCGGTGTATTTCAAATACATCGCGATATCGTTCTGATCGTGATTGCCGGCGATCTCGAACCACCAGGGAATGCCCGTAGCATGCCGCAATCCGGCAAGCCATTCGTGGTATGAGCGCGCATCGTCCTTCCGGTGCACGAGGTCGCCCGCAACTATGGCCGCGTATATAGTCGGCACGTTATGCATGATGTCGGCCATGGCCGTTTCATAATGCACTTTTTCGAGGGGCGTCTTCGGCTGTATGTCGGAATGGGCCCAGATGCGAAGGTATTCATCACGCCCCGCTTTGTCCCTGCCGGTACCGTCGCTCGAGACACAGCGTACGCAGAGCATGCAGAGGATGAGGCATGCCGCGGTCAGGAGCCGTTTTAGTATGGATGGGTGGAGTATCATCACACAATAGCCTGCAGTGTGGAGCGAGGATCAGTCAATCGGATTTTCAAAGAATCTTGAGGTTTCAGATGACGCCTCAGCAGGCCGGCGATCTCTCAAGCGAAGCGGCGATGGTATCGGAGAACGTGAATATTTCCCGGTTGTGAGATTTTATGCTTGATTGACCGGCGCCGAAACGTATAGTTTACAAAAATGAGTCAAAATAAAAGCCCTGTCCTGGAAGGGGGAAATGTGTCCCTTCCCCGCATCGACTTGCAGAGGATATAATGAAAATCATCGCCATTTCAAATAACAAGGGTGGCGTCGGGAAGACGACGAGCACCGTCAATATCGCGGCGGCGCTTCAGATCCTCGGCAAGAAAGTCCTGGTGATCGACATGGACCATCAGGCGCAGTCGACCTATCACCTCGGCGTGCAATCGAACAAGCTGAAGCGGTCCATCTACGATGTCCTGAAGGGGGAGCTCCCCTACGGTGACATCATGATTGACAGAAACGGAATGCATCTTTTGCCCGCCAGCCCCGATTTGAAAGGGCTCGAGTTTTTGCCGATCCCGGCCAAGGAGTTCCTGCTGCGCGACGCGCTGGCGGACCTCGACGATTACGATTATACGCTGATCGACTGCCCGCCGTCGCTTGGCGTGCTCACGCTGAACGCCCTCACCTTCGCACAGGAGATCTATGTGCCGCTGCAGGTACAGTTCCTGCCATTCCACGGCATGTACAACCTCTTCGAGGCGGCCGAGATGGTGAAAAAGCGCCTCAACAAGTCGATCGAGATAACCGGGATCATCGCGACCATGTACAATGCCAACAAGACGATAAACCGGGAGGTCCTCGAGGAAACGAAAAAGCGGCTGCCGGGCAAGCTCTTTGAGACGTTGATACGCGAAAACGTCTCATTGCAGGAGGCCCCGAGCTGGGGTAAGACGATCTTCGAATACAAGCCCGATTCGAGCGGGGCGATCGATTATATGGAGTTGACCAAAGAGATACTCGTACGGAGCGCCTGAGAGGGCTCAGGGTGTTCCATCACCGCTCCCCCGGGGCGTGCACCCCGGTCCGGCTTTACAGTTGATGCAGAGCGCGCACTTCTCGTCGCTGCAGCGCAGGCAGGCGGCGCAATCGGGGCAGTTGTGCTTTCTCTCCGGAGCGTCGTTGAAATCCGGGGAGTATACGAGTCCGCTGAATCCGTCAATCCGTATGAAGGGCACTTTTCCTCGCCGGCGCGCACCGGAATATCGATTACATCCGGCCGCCCGTTGTTTATCGGGCCTCTGCGCGGCACGTTTTAAAGATGCCACAGAAAGGAAGCAAGTTCAAATAATAAATGAACCGGCAGGAACCGGGCCGGGTCTAACAGTGAAGTATCAAACTACCTGAAAACGGCGTACCGAAGTACCGGCCGAATACGATGAAAGCGGTTGTGCGGAATCAGGGTGCATTCCTGCATGGGACTATGTCAAGTACGATGAAACCAGTGGTGTCTTCGAAGAACAGCATACAGGGCAGGCCGAAACTTGGGCCTGCCTTTCTCGCGGTGCTGATTGTGTTTGGCATCACCTCCTATTCCGCGGCCGGGGAAAAGACCGATGCCCTGCTCTTTGAGGCTACAGGTATTAGCGGGGCCGATATAGACCGGGCCGGGAAGAAGGAAGCATTGAATCTCTTTGATGTGTATGTGCTCGCCGTCTCCGGCACGGAAGGGATGGCGATCGAGGGAGAGTATGCCCTGCAGGCCGACGCGCGCCGCCGGCAGGCCCTGGGGCTTTTTCTTCCAAAGGTCTCCCTGAAGGCCGTCAGAACCCTCTCGGAAGTCGACCGCACGACCCCCTCCGCGCAGCGCAGTACCGTAAATCTGTATGCAAGGCAGAATTTGCTGACCGGTCTCGACGAATACTCCTCCTTCAAAGGGAGTGCCGCCGAGCAGCGGTATCGGCGCTTCCTCCTCCATGACAGTGCCTCCCGCTTACTGCTCGATACGGCGACGATATATCTGAAGGCCCTTCAGATAGAAAAAAACCTGAAAAACAGGGAGAAAACGCTCGAACACTACCGGGGAATCGCCGGGGAGCTCAGAAGGCGCGTGGCGGTGGGGCGATCGCGGCAGAGCGAACTTCTGCGGACCAATTCGCAGATCTACAAAATCGAGGCGGAGATAGAGTCCTTACAGAACGAATACTTTAAGACCAGAACATCGCTTACGA
Source organism: Spirochaetota bacterium (assembly GCA_018263175.1). GTDB lineage: Bacteria > Spirochaetota > UBA4802 > UBA4802 > UBA5368 > MVZN01. The sequence continues at coordinate 5,232 of JADFDB010000103.1, read as the reverse complement.
TTACCGCCGGCGTCTCGAAGGACAAGCGGCTTGCGGAGGATGTCTATCTTCCCCCCGCTCCCGCACTACATCGGGACATCGATAAACTGATCGACAAACGCTTCGACATCAAGGCCGCCTTCGAGGGGCTCGAGATTGCCCGATCGAGGCTTCTGGCGGCCCAGGGAGGCCACCTGCCATCGCTCTATCTCGAAGGGACGTACAGGCTCTATCAGCAATATGAGACCGGCCGCGATTTCTACGCAGGACTGGGGGCGGAACTGCCGATCTTTTCGGGCGGCATCACCTCGGCCAGGGTCAGTGAAGCATCCTCGGTAAGACGGCAGGCCGAGCTTCGGCTCGAACAGTCGCGTCGCATCGCCCGACAGGAGATCGAGGAGGCGTACTCGTCCCACTTTAGTTCCCTTCACGAGATGGAATCGTTCAAAAAAGCGCTCGACGCGGCCGACAACAACTACCGTTCGATACTCGGCGAATATCGCCTGAACCTCGTAACGCTCCTTGACGTATTCAATGCGCTGACAACGCTGGAATCGGCACGCGACGATTATGAGCGGACGGTGCTCGAAAGCTGCCTGAGCCGTGTTCGTCTCGGCGTGGCGACCGGTGAGTTCCCTAATGATGAACTAAGCATGTTACGCGATCGCGGAGTTGAAGGGAGCGCCGGACCATGACATTGTCCGATATCTCCATAAAGAACCCGGTGTTCGCCTGGATGCTCATGCTCGGCCTTATCATGTTCGGCGGGATCTCGTTCGGGAGAATGGGAATATCACAGATGCCCGATATCGATTTTCCGATCGTGAACATCGACATTACATACGAAGGCGCCTCGCCCGAGATAATTGAAACCGACGTTATCGACGTCATCGAAAACGCCGTTATGAGCGTGGAGGGTATACACGAGGTCAGATCCACCGCTCGGCAGGGCCTGGCGAGCATCACCGTCGAGCTCGACGTCAGCAGGGACGTGGATGTGGCGCTGCAGGAGGTGCAGACGAAGATAGCGCAGGCCCAGCGGTTGCTGCCGGACGAGATTGAACCGGCCATCATATCGAAGCGAAACCCCGAGGATTTCCCGCTGATGTGGGTCGCCGTGACCTCGGAAAAGCCCGTTAAAGACCTCATGGTCTATACGCGAAATCATTTACGCGACCGCTACCAGACACTGCCCGGGGTCGCCGATGTGCGCATGGGCGGCTACGTCGACCGGGCGGTGCGAATCTGGATAAACAGGAAGAAACTCCAGGATCTCGAGCTCTCCATCGACGATGTGCTCAATACCATCGGAAGGGAGCATGTCGAGATACCCGGCGGGCGCATCGAGACCTCAAAAAGCGAATATGTGGTCAGGTCGATGGGAGAGGCCTCGACCGTAAAGGAGCTCGAAAAACTGCCCATAACCTCCCGCGGAGGCGCTCCGATCTACCGAAAGATACTGCTGGGCGAGGTCGCGGAGATAAAGGACGATCTCGACGATATCCGGAGAATTTCGCGCTTTAACGGGAAGCCGACGGTCGGCCTTGGAATCATGAAACAGCGCCGCTCCAATACGATCGCCGTGGCCGAGGAGGTGCGAAAACTCACCTCCGAGCTGCAGACCCGACTGCCCGATGGATACAGCGTCGCCATTTCGCACGACATGACCAAGTTCGTTAAAGACTCCACCGACGAGCTCATCTTTACCATAATTCTCTCAACGCTCCTTACAGGGGCCGTTTGCCTCGTTTTTCTGGGTTCGTTCAGCTCAACCTTCAATATCCTGCTCGCCGTCCCGACGTCGATTATGGGGAGCTTTATTTTTCTGTATTTCTGGGGGTTTACGCTCAACACCTTCACGCTGCTCGCGCTTTCTCTCGCCATCGGTATCGTCGTCGACGACGCGATCATGGTGATGGAAAACATATCGCGGTATCAGGAGATGGGACATGGCCGCATCGAGGCGGCAGGCCTCGGCGCGCGGCAGATCACCTTCGCGGCGATTGCGGCGACTCTTTCGGTGATCGCGATCTTCCTCCCGGTCGCGTTTATGAAGGGCATCATAGGCAAATACTTCCTCGAGTTCGGCATCACCATTACGGTCGCCGTCGCGCTCTCGCTCCTCGAGGCGCTTACGCTTACGCCGATGCGCTGCTCGCAGTTTCTCCAGGTCGGCAGCAGCACGGGATCCTTCGGGCGAGCGGTCAACCGTGCATTCGAGTCACTCTCGGAATCATACGGCACCGCCATTGGATTTATTCTCAACCGGCGCTGGACGGTCATTCTGGGGGCCCTGGCATTTTTCGTGCTCTCGCTTTTGTTTCTCATCCCGATGAAAAAGGAGTTCGTACCGGCCCAGGATCAGAGCATGTTCATAGTAAGAATGAAGACAAGCGTTGGTTCATCACTCGAGTACACGGACATGCTTATCGCCAGGGCCGAGGCGCTTCTCGCTTCCCACGGCGAGGTCCTCAGGTATTTCTCGACGGTGGGCGGCTTCGGCGGCGGAGAGGTAAACACGGGGATGATTTTCGTGACGATGAAGGAGCCCGAGGAGCGCCCGGTGAATCCGAATAAAAAGCGCAGACTCACCCAGGCTGAATTCGCGGGGATCGTCCGCGGTGAACTAAACCTGATATCAAAGGACATGAAGGCCACGATTCAGGATCTTTCCACCCGCGGTTTTTCGGCCACGCGCGGATACCCTGTCGAGTTTACGGTACGGGGAACGGACTGGCAGAAACTCGGCAGGTACAGCGACGAGATCGCCGCGCGCATGGTCAAGAGCGGCATGATGGTCGATGTCGATACCGGGTTCGATGCCGGGCAGCCCGAAATTCAAATACTGCCGGACCGAAATGCCGCCGAACTTCGCGGAGTGAGCATGACCTCGATAGGGAACGCGGTCAGCGCGCTTATCGGCGGGAAGAAGATGGGCAAGTTTACCGATGCGGGGCACCGATACGACATACGGGTACGCCTGAAAGAGCCTGAGCGGCGGATGGCCGAAGACATTAAATATATCTTTGTCAGGAACAATCGGGGGGAGCTGGTGCGCCTGTCGGACGTGGTGAAAATCCTGCCGACGAAGTCGCTGCTTTCAATAACGAGGGTAAACCGTGAACGTTCGATCGCCGTCTATGCCGGCCCCGCTCCGGGATTTTCGCAGGAGGAGGCCATCGAAAAGGCAATGAAAATTACGCGCGACGTACTGCCCGCGGGTTATTCGGCCGAACTTACGGGGTCGGCGAAGACGTCCGGCGAATCGTTTGACAGCCTGCTCTTCGCGCTCATTGTCGGCATAATCGTTTCGTACATGGTACTCGGCAGTCAGTTCAACAGCTATATACACCCGCTTACCATCTTGCTCGCACTGCCCTTCAGCTTTTCAGGCGCCGTCATCGCGCTGGTTATTACCGGAAATTCGCTCAATATTTACAGCTTCATCGGCCTCATCCTCCTGATGGGGCTCGTCAAGAAGAACTCGATTCTTCTGGTCGAGTTCACGAACCAGCTTCGACACGAAGGGTTAAGTGTGCGCGAAGCGCTGGTCAGAGCATGCCCGATACGGCTGCGTCCCGTAATGATGACGAGCCTTGCCACGGTGGCAGCCGCGGTCCCGCCGGCGCTCGCGCTGGGTCCGGGCGCGGAGGCGCGCATTCCGATGGCGGTCGCGGTGCTTGGCGGAATGATCGTGTCGACCATGCTCACGCTCTTCGTAGTCCCCTGCGCGTACAGCCTGCTGGCCGGGCTGGAACGGGCGCGTTACGGCAGATAAGCCCGGCGTTCAACTCTTTCAGGAATCACGTTCCCGTATCGCGGCGAGAATTTCGTTGTAGCGTTTCTCGTTGATCGGATACAGGTACAGCGTTACGAGAGAAAGGAGAAGAATCGCGGCCGGGATCGGACCGAGAAGCAGCCGTATTCCGAGGAGCGAGGTTTCGCTCTGCGGCACATCGGGCAGATAACCGAAAAGCGAAAGGATCAGGCCGCTGATGGCCAGCGCCAGGGCCTGCCCTATCTTTATACCGAACGTCCATATCCCGTAAAAGGCCCCTTCGGTACGTTCGCCGGTCAGCAGATAATCGTATTCCACGGCGTCGGGCACGATTGCGTACGGCATGGCGTAGGTAAAGCCGAAACCCGTGCCCGCGAAGAACATCACCCAGAACGAAAAGGATACGGGGAACAGGTGGCCGAACGCGAAAAGAAGCAGTACCGCCACGGCGAAGATCGCCATACCGATCCCATAGACGATCTTTTTGCCGATCTTTTTCGAGAGCAAAACGCTCACCGGAATGAAAGACATCGCGGTCAGCAGAAGGATTACCATCGCGATGGTCGTCTTGGATTCGTCGTGATGAATGTATTTAAAGTAATATATGGCCACTCCCATTACCACGGTAAGCCCGGTGATATGCAATGCATAGGTGAGGAGGATAAGGACATACGGCCTGTTTTTGAAAACTTTCAGATAGGTTCCGAAGAAGCCTTTTGCTCCGACTTCGCCGGGAGACATCGGCTCGCGCACCTTGACCACGGTTATGAGCGCGGTGATAAGCATAATCGCGCCGAAAATGGTCCCCATGCCGGCGAATCCGATGTTCTTGTCGGGAAAAGCCATAACAATCGGCAGCGACGCGCCGGCCCCGAGCAGCGAACCGATTACGGCAAAGCCGAACCGGTATCCATTAAGCGAGGTGCGTTCGTGGTAGTCCTGGGTCAGCTCCGGAGTCAGCGAATTATAGGGTATGTTGACCGCGGTGTAGGCGGTGCAGAGCAGGCAGAAAAGTACGGTTGCCCAGACAAAAAGGAATGTCTGTTGTTCGGCCGGGTTCCAGGCGGGGCCGCCGAACAGCGCCGGATTCGTGAACATCAGGATCATCGTGATGAAAAGGGGCACCGATCCGAAGAGCATCCATGGACGGCGCCTTCCGAGCTTGCTTTTGGTCCGGTCGGAAAGATAGCCGGTCATGGGATCGGTTACGGCGTCCCAGATTTTGCCAATCGCGATGGTCAATCCGGCAAGTCCCGCCGCCAGACCGACCGTATCGGTAAGGAAGTTGAGGAGCCAGAAGCCGATTACCGTAAAAAAAAGATTTCCTCCAAGGTCGCAAACCCCGTATCCGAGCTTGACGCCGATGGGAAGCTTGTTCTCGCTCATACTCCCTCCCGTCTATTGTAGCGTTTGCATTAAACGAAATATTTATGCATTATATACATATTGTATACATATATCAAGCAGAATATAGT
>JADFDB010000102.1 GCA_018263175.1 Spirochaetota bacterium | reverse complement strand
CTCGCGGCCCAGCTTCGTCTCACGCGCCTCGATCTCGAACTGCTCAACATGGACCGAGGTGAATATATCTTCCTTAACGAGGCGCTCAGAGATCAGTATGGCGTCCTCGAAGTTGTATCCCATCCACGGCATGAATGCCACAAGGATATTTTTGCCCAGTGCAAGCCTTCCGTTGTCGGTTGCCGGGCCGTCTGCTATTACATCGCCCGCCTTCACCTTCTGTCCTTCACGGACGATCGGCGTCTGGTTGAAACAGGTCCCCTGGTTGGTCCGTTTGAATTTCAAAAGCGGATATTCGTCGATCTCGCCGCTCGATGTTTTGATTTTGATCATCTTCGCGTCGGAATACAGCACCTCGCCTCCTCTGGCCGCGATGAGCAGCACGCCGGAATCGTATGCGGCGGCCGGCTCGATCCCGGTCCCGACCAGCGGTGTCTCCGAGGTAAGAAGCGGAACCGCCTGGCGCTGCATATTCGATCCCATGAGGGCACGGTTGGCGTCGTCGTGCTCGAGGAAGGGTATGAGACATGTCGAAATCGAAAACACCTGCGAGGGCGAGACGTCCATATACTGGATCTCGTTTGCCTTCTTGTAGGGGAAGTTGCCCCTGTTTCGTGCGGGGGTAAGCCCTTTCATCAGGCTGCCATGATCGTCGAGCGGGGCGTTCGCCTGCGCGATAAAATACCGGTCTTCCTCGTCGGCGGTCAGATAATCGACACGCTCGCTCAGTTTTCCCTTCTCAACCGCCTTGTACGGCGTCTCAAGAAAACCAAACTCGTTGATGTGCGCATAGGTGCTCATGGAAACGATCAGGCCGATGTTCGGGCCTTCAGGCGTCTCAATCGGGCACATCCTTCCGTAATGGGAGGGGTGTACGTCGCGCACCTCGAATCCGGCGCGCTCTCGCGAGAGACCTCCGGGGCCGAGCGCGTTGAGCCGCCGCTTGTGCGTCAGTTCGGCCAGGGGATTGGTCTGGTCCATGAACTGGGAAAGCTGGCTCGATCCGAAAAATTCGTTGATCACGGCCGTGATGGGCTTGATGCTGATCAGCGCCTGGGGCGTCACCTGATCGAGGTCCTGTATCGTCATCCTCTCCTTGATGACGCGCTCCATGCGCTGGAACCCAACCTTTATCTGGTTCATGATGAGTTCGCCGACCGAGCGCACCCTGCGGTTTCCGAGGTGGTCAATGTCATCGACGTGATAGCCGTCGGCCTCCGCAATGAGAAAGAGCAGATACTTGACCGTCGCGACGATATCTTCCTTCGTGAGCGTTTCGACCTTCGTCGCACCGGGTCCGCCGTAGCCGAACTCTTTCATGTGATCGAATTTCTTGTTGATTTTATAACGGCCGACGGCGCCCAGGCTGTAGGTGCGCGGATTGAAGAACAGCCTGTCGATCTCCTTGCGGGCGTTGTCGATATTCGACGGCTCGCCGGGCCTCAGGTTGGAGTGCATCTTGAGAATGGCCTCTTCGGAGGTCTTGCACTCGTCCTTCTCCAGCGAATTATAGAGATAGGCGTCGTCCTTGCTGTTTGGAAATTCGATGAGGCTGACGTCCTTTATCTTTTCTTCCCGGAGCCGGTCTATGATGTCGATGTTGATGCGGCCCGCCGCCTCGATAATGACCTCACCGGTTTCCTTGCTGACCACATCCCTTGAGACGCGCCTGCCGATAAGTCCCTCGAAGGCCTCTTCGCTCGAAAGCTTGACCGTTTTCGTGTCGTAGAAAAGGCCCACCACCTCGTCGTTCGACTCGTAGCCGAGCGATTTGACAAGCTGGGTGATCGGAAACTTCTTCTTACGGTCGATCCGTGCGATGAGATAGCCCTTGGAATCCATTTCAAATTCGAGCCACGAGCCCCTGTCGGGAATGACCCGCACGGTATAGATCCGCTCGATTTCCTCGTACGAGAAAAATATACCGGGCGAGCGGTGGAGCTGGTTGACGACGACGCGCTCGGCGCCGTTGATGATGAAGGTCCCGCGGGGGGTCATGAGCGGTATGTCGCCCATATAAACGGTCTGTTCGCGCACCTCCATGCTGTCCTTTTTTATCAGCCGGATGGTCGCCTTGAGCGGCGCCGCGAAGGTCGCGTCCCTTTCCTTGCACTCGATCTCCGGGTATTTGGGCATCCCGATTTCGTACGCGAGGAACTCGAGCACAACGTCCTCGTGCGGACTCTCTATTGGAAAGACCTCCTCGAAAACCGCCTGGAGGCCCTGACTTTTCCTTTTATTCGGAGCGATTTTATCCTGTAGAAACCACTCGTAGGATTTCAGCTGTATTTCGATGAGATTCGGCAGGTCGAGCTTCGAGCCGATTTTACCGAAATTCAATACGTTTTTTGCTTTTTGCATGGACGGACTATCCTCGATTACTATGATCTGAAATCAACGATCGGATGCTGCTTTCTGAAGATTAAAGCCCAGGACTTTGCCGGTTCGGTACGGGCAAGTGCGCGATAAACACCAATAGTACCCGCCCTGGAAGCGCTTCGTCCATTTTTTTTGCGAAAAAACCGATTTTTTTCATCCATAAACACAGACGCCGATAGGTTTGACTGCTGGACAATCAAACCTATCGGATTCGCCTGGATTGTTAAACTGCCGCTATAAGTTAAAGCAACGATGGGCGGTGCCGCGCTTACTTAATATCGATCGTGGCGCCGGCCGCAACCAGCTGCTCTTTGATCTTGTCGGCTTCTTCCTTCGTTATCTTCTCCTTGACGGCCTTTCCGCCGGCTTCCACGAGATCCTTGGCCTCTTTGAGCCCCAGCCCGGTGATCGCACGGACTTCCTTGATCACATTGATCTTGCTGTCGCCGAAACCGGTCAGGATAACGTCGAACTCGGTCTTTTCCTCGACCGCCTCTGCGGCCGGAGCGGCGGCCGCCGCAATCGCAACCGGAGCGGCGGCGGAGATGCCGAATTTCTCTTCCATCGCCTTTACGAGCTCAGCGGCTTCGATGAGCGTAAGGCCGCCGATCGCCTCGAGCAGTTCCTGAGTAGACAGTTTTGCCATTGTTTTACTCCTTATACTTAGTGAAAAGATTCAAGTTAATACGGTAAACCCGTAAAAACCTATAAGGGTAAAGCCAAGTTGTGTAATAACCCGTCGTCAGCACAGGGCTGATACCATGAAATCACAAACCCCTTGTAACCCTTAACGTCTGTATAAAAAAAGCTCTACTGAGCGTTTTTTTCCGCCACGGCGTTTATACCCCTCGCGAGAGAGGCCATGATCTGATTTATACCGATCGCTATCTTCGTTCCCGGGCCGTTAACGAGCGACAGCACCTGGGAAAGCAGCACTTCCCTGGAGGGAAGGTCGGCTATCCGTTTTACCTGCTCCGCGCTGTACACGACATTGTCGAGCAGGCCCAGGGAAAAAGCGAATTTATCCTGCTCCTTTGCGAAGTCCCGCAGCACCTTGGCAATGTCGCCGACCTCATCCTTCATGAATACGACGCCGATCGGCCCCTTGAGATGTTCGTCGATCGCGACCGCCCCGACCTCGCTTATGGCGCGCTTGAAAAGGTTGTTTTTAACGACCTTGTACTCACCGCCCTTGTCGCGGATTTTGCGGCGCAGCTCTGCAAGGCTCTTGACCTTGATTCCTGAATAGTTGGTGAGGATGATGTTCCCTTTGTCCTGGAGCTTCTTTACAAGGCTCGCGACCTCGTCGACCTTATATTGCTTGACCATTACTTTTCGATCCCCTTGTGATTGATTTTAACGCCGGGCCCCATGGTCGAGGATATATGAAGCGACCTGATATAATTGCCCTTCGCGTCGGAGGGCTTGTCTTTCACGATCTGATTGTAGAAGGCCTTGATATTCTCAACCAGGGTGTTCGTTTCAAAGGATATCTTGCCCACCCCCATGTTGACGACGCCCGTTTTATCGGCCTTGTATTCCACTCGTCCGCCCTTGAGCTCCTTGACAATGCCCTTTATGTCCTCGGTCACCGTGCCGGCCTTCGGCTTCGGCATCAGTCCCTTCTTACCGAGCACCGGGCCGAGCTTGCCGACCTCTTTCATCATGTCGGGGGTCGCGACGACCGCCTGGAAATCGATCCAGCCTTCCTTTATCTTCTCTATGACGTCTTCGGCGCCGATATGGTCGGCTCCCGCCTCGCGCGCCTCCTTCTGCTTGTCGCCCTTGCAGATAACGAGCACCTTGACCTGCTTGCCGGTGCCGCCGGGAAGGTTCACCGAGCCGCGAACGTTCTGATAGCTCTTGTGTACAAGCTTCATCGAGGCCTCGACCGTTTCGTCGAATTTGGCGAACTTGAGCTCCTTTACCCGACCCACCGCTTCGTCCAGCGAATAGAGCGTCGATTTCTCGATCTTTTTGCGCGCATCCGTTATTTTCTTGCCGCGATCCATTGTGCTTCCTCATCGATTCTTTATGCTTAGTCTTCTTCGGAGCGACGGTAGCCGCCGCTCACCATTGGTTTTCCGCTTAATCCACCACCTCTACACCCATCGAGCGAGCCGTCCCCGCGATAATATTCGCGGCGGCGTCGACCGTATTGGCGTTGAGGTCGGGCATCTTGATCTTCGCAATCTCCTCGAGCTGCCTGCGCGTGATCTTGCCGACCTTCGTCTTGTTCGGCTCGCTCGACCCCTTCTCGAGCCCGAGCGTCTTTTTGATCAGCACCGACGCCGGAGGCGTTTTAATGACGAAGGTGTAGGTTCGGTCTTCGTAAACCGTAATGACCACGGGGAGGATGGTTCCGTCCTGGTCCTTGGTGCGCTCGTTGAAGGCCTTGCAGAATTCCATGATGTTGAGCCCGTGCTGTCCGAGCGCGGGGCCGACCGGAGGAGCGGGATTCGCCTTGCCGCCGGGAATCTGCAGCTTTATCTCGGTTACTATCTTTTTCTTCTTTTTAGTGGTTACTGGTGCCATCGCCCTGTCCTTGCATACGTTAGAATGATCGCCGCTACGGCGTATTGTCAGATCTTGCCCACTTGAAGAAAATCAAGCTCGACCGGTGTGCCGCGTCCGAAAATCTCGACCTTCACCCGGAGACGTCCCTTGTCGGGATAGACCTCTTCGATAACCCCGCTGAAATTGTTGAACGGGCCGTCTATTACCTTTACGTGCTCGCCGACCGAGAAGTCCATTACCACGGAGACCTTCTCCTTGGCCTTCTGCTCCCCCATCTGGTCGAAAAGCGCGTTGACCTCGTTCCTCGACAGCGGTTTCGGCTTATTGGTGCCGTACGCCCCCACAAAACTGGTCACGCCGGGAGTGTTCTTAACGAGCACCCAGGTTTCATCATCGAGCTCCATTTCGATCAGCACGTATCCCGGAAAGAATTTTCGCGACTTAATGCGCTTCTTCCCGTCTTTTATTTCGGGGACCTCTACCGTTGGGACCTTTACCTGGAATACCTTCTCCAGCAGGCCGAGATTCTGTACCTTCTTCTCCAGCGCAAGCTTTACCTTGTTCTCGTGCCCCGAATACGTATGGATAACGTACCATTCCTTTGCCATGGTCAGCTGATCACCCGTTTGATAATCGACATGAGCACCGAATCAACCAACCAAAGGAAAAGAGATACGATAATGACCGAAACGATCACCACCATGGTGAAGCTCGTAACCTCGTCCCTGTCCGGCCAGGTCACTTTTTTGAGCTCTTCGCGCGCCTCTTTAACATAGGCCACAATCTTTTTAAACACGCACCACCTTCCAATACACTGATATACTGCCGGAATTACGCCTTGGTCTCTTTATGCAGCGTGTGCCTGTTGCAGAACTTGCAGAATTTCTTGACCTCAAGCTTACCCGTCTGGGTTTTCTTGTTCTTCGTCTGCGAATAATTGCGGTTTTTACAGTCCTTGCATGCCAATAGTATTATCTCGCGCATATCTCAACCTGTATCATAGTAAAAATAAGAGCAAACTATTCGCCGCCCTTTCAACGTCAAGCATTAATTACAAAACCAGTACCCTCTCCCCGGAAGTTGATCTGGGATTAGCCGTGAATTCAGCATGCGGATGCTTGTTATGTGCGTCGATAAGCCCACGACCAGAATCGAACTGGTGACCTTTTGCTTACCATGCAAATGCTCTACCGACTGAGCTACGTGGGCAACAGAGGCACACTATTATTGAAAACAGGCCGTTTTTGTCAATAATAAATTTTTAAAATACTGAACGGCTGCGGGATTAGACGGGCGGGGCCCGGCAGGGCTCCGCCCGGTATCGTTCAAAGATTACGGCTGAGGGTTATACTGCTATTCCTTCGCCTCGATAACGTAGGCCGCTATATCATCCTTCATCAGCCGCCGCTTCTGGCTCTCGGCCTCCTTGCGACTTTGGATCCCCTCTATCCGCACCTTGTAAAAATCGTTTTCGCGGACGACCACAACGGGCTGTTTGACCTGGGACTCGAGGCGCTCCTTCAGATTCTCCGCTTTCCGCTTCGAATAGAAGGCCCCGGCCTGCAGCGCGAACCTGCCTGTGTCATCACCCGCGGCGGCGCGCCGCCCATCCGCATACGCATCCTCCGGTTCCGCATCGAAGTCCCTTCCAGATACGGGCTCCACCCCGTCATCCGTCCGCGCCGCCACCTTCGGGGCGCCGCCCTTGCCGAGGACGACGAGCCCGACCTTGGCCTCACCTTCGGGAAGCATGTTGATCTGTTTCGCCGCTGCGTACGAAAGGTCCAGGATTCGGTTTTTCCTGTACGGGCCGCGGTCGTTGATCCGCACGTTAACGGTCTCGCCGTTATCCAGGTTTTTAACCGTCAACATCGTTCCAAAAGGGAGGGTCCTGTGCGCGGCCGTGAGCGCCTTCATGTCAAAACGCTCTCCCGAAGCGGTCATGCGCCCGTGGAATTCCCGACCATACCAGGAGGCAATACCGGTCTGGAAAAAGCTTTCCTTCTTTAAGCCGGTATCTGCGGCTTCCTCCTCGCGGATCCCGTACTCCTTTCCCGCCCTGGCGACCGGCTTAACCGACGGCCCCTTTTCGCTGCGGGAGGGCTCGTACGCGGCATTCTCGGCATCATCATATTTATAGACATACTCATCACCGCTTTCCCTCTGCGGCGTCTCTCTCCCGAGAATTTTGTCCTTGGTCAGCGCTCTATTGGGCGCACAGGCGCCGATCAAAATCGCCGCCGCGACCCCCAGCACAAACGCAACCCGGCGTGTCGTCATCATCGTATCGTACCTCCAGACTTTCATCTGTTTGAATTATCGGATGCTGCAAAAAATGCCTTTATACATAAAAAATCCTTCTTGACCGGAGTGCTGCCGGCGCGATTTGCTTGATACCCTGTTAGGATCAGAAGAGGTGAATGATGAGCATCGTTTCAAGCAAACCCACCATTACCCGCAAGGAGCTCGAGAGCGTGCTCGACTGCCTGATCAGCGAGCGGCTCGAACCCGGTGAGGCGGTTAAAAATCTCGAGGTCGAGATCGCGAACCTCGCCGGCGTACGGCACGCCCTGGCCGTCAATTCGCTTACGGCCGCGTACCACCTCTCCTTCCTGGCGCTCGATATCAAGGCCGGGGACGAGGTCATCATCCCCTCCTATTTCGATTCGGCCGCGCTCAGCGCCCTGCGGCAGGCAGGCGGCCTTCCGGTGCTCGCGGACGCGGGCGAAGGCTCCCTTTTCCCCTCGGCAGACGATATCAGGGCGAGGATAACGGATAAAACGCGCGCGATCGTCGCCGGTCATACCTTCGGCTTCCACGCGCCCATGGGCGAGCTCAGGGAGGTCGGCGTTCCCCTTGTCGAGGACGCCTCCCATGCCATCGGCTCGGAGTTCGACGAACGCCCGGCCGGACAGAACGGGGCCATCGGCGTGGTTTCGTTCGCGCCATCCATGGTAATCACCACGGGCAACGGCGGCATGATCCTTACCGACAATTCCCGGTTTTTTTCGACGATGCGCGACCTGCGCGGCGGCCCTTCGTCCGAACACCCCGGCTACGACTACACGATGACCGACTTTCAGGCCGCCATGGGAATCTCCCAGCTTTCCCGGCTAACGGATTTCATCCGAAGGCGCAGGGAGATCGCCCGCGTCTATCTCGACGCCCTCAAAACGACACCGCACCGTGCCCCGTACGCGTACGGCGATTCTTTCGTCTATCAGTCTTTCCCGGTATTCTTCGACGCGCCGGCCGAGAAGCTCGAAAAGTACTGGAAAAAGAGCGGAATCGAGGTGATCAGGCCGTACCCTAAGGCGCTCCACCATCACCTCGCGCTGCGGGGCCTCGACTATCCCCGGAGCGACCGGCTTACTAAAAAACTGTACGCGCTGCCGATTTATCCGACGCTTTCTAAAAAGGAGATCGAAAAGATCGCGCGCGCGCTCGGACGGTTTGTTTAATGCTCCGGCAGTCACATCTGCGCTAAGTGAGGGACAAAATGTATATCCTGACGGTTGAAGACAGTTTCGCCTCGGCACACCAGCTCAGGGGCTACAGCGGCAAATGCGAAAACCTGCACGGTCACAACTGGAAGGTCGTGGCCAGCGTAA
>JADFDB010000101.1 GCA_018263175.1 Spirochaetota bacterium | reverse complement strand
GGAATCACTGAAGGCGTGTAATGTTTTTGCTGTCTGAAACATCCTTTCCTTTGGACTGAAATGGGATAACGTACCATCGGTCCCTTTTATACTTGCTCAACTGCAAGAGTACCGGGTTCGGAAGGTCCTGGATAAACTGACGGGTGAACTCTAGATCGATTTTAAGATCGCCCTCAAGCTCCGAGTTGATGTGCCCGTCGAGCTTTAGCCGTATCTCCGGAGCGGAGAAGAGAAACGAATTTATCTCGTATTCCGGCCCCGTAATGGTGAAATTCCCGTAGATCTTGCTGAATTCCAGATCTTTAAGCTTGTACTTCAGATCGGAAAGCAGTATTCCAAGACCGTTCTGAATGCCCGTGTCCACGATCTTCCCTTTGTCGATGGTGAACTCCATTTTCCCGCGAAGCGATTTGAGAAATTCAGTAGTATCCGTAAACGCGAAGCTGATGTCCGCGTTGCCGCCGGCGACACCGAAGATGCGGTCCTTAAAACGCTCGCTCATGCGGCTCAGGTTCTGCACCCGCAGGTTGCTGAAAGTGAAGGAGCAATCCACAGGCGTGTTGCGGGCGTTGAGATCGACAGTGCCTTTGCCGCGGATCTCGCCTCCCATGAATTCGGATTGCACCGGCCCGAAGACGAGGCGATTGTGCGAGAGGCTGTAGGAGGCGGTGGTGCGCCCGAAAGAGAGCTCATCGATGGCAACAGCGGCTATTGAGACGGCGCCTGACACATCGAACGGGATAGTGGTCATAGTTTTTCGTCCATCGGGCGTACCAGGGGGTATGAACTTTTTAAGATCCTGAGGCAGCGTGAATGAGGCGGCGGACAGGTCGATCCGGAATTTTCTGAACGAGCCGTCTGTTGAGCTTATAGTGATATCGAATGGCTGATTGAATAGAAGCGCTTTTACAATTGTAGATTCGATTCGATTGTCTTTGATCGTCAGCGCCGCGCGGGCGTCTTTAACGACAGGGGCACTGGTGCCGTATGCGGCATCTATCTGGAGAGTGCCGTTATAGCCGGATTCACCGAACGCGAGCGAACCCCTGGCGGAGCCGTTGAGCCCCTCAGGAAGGAATGAGAGCACGGGCCGGATATCGTCGATACGGGCGTCGATGTTTTTAATGGAAAACTTCTTAATGCTGCCTTTGAAGTCGAAAAGAAAATCCTCGATGAGGAATGATGAGGAGAGTACGGAACCCTGCGTGTTCGAGATGAAAACACGTTCGCCTGCGATGTTCACGCGGCAGAAACCATTTACCATGAGGGGCCTTTTGCCCGGAAGATTGGACGTTCCTCTGGGGGAGCCCTCGACCGACCTCCTGCTTATTTTCAGGTTCGAGACCTTTCCCGAGAAGTCCTGGTACGGCAGGGAGAGGTCGGTACCCCAGCGGTAAACCCATTTGAGAGAGCATTGTTCGAGCGATACGTTCCCGGTTATTTCAAAATCATGATCGAGCACCCTGATGCGCAAATCGGGAGTGAGCGCCCCCCGTTTTTCGGGGAGGGTGATGGTGGCGTCGGTAAAGGTCAGCGACTTTTCCCCGGTGAAGCCGACGACACCGCTGAGCAGGTATTCGCCTTCAAGCGGCTTGAGATATGCCGGGGGATTCTGCAGGCTCACCCTTGCATGAGAAAGTTTTATGGTGTCGAGCCGGGCGGCGAAGGATGAGGGATCTTCGGTGCTGAGGTCGTCGATCAGATTTTTGAGGTTCGAGGTGCCGTCCCTGTAGCAGATACTCAGATTGAGGCCTATGATGTTGATGAAATGGATGTCGAATTCTCTGTTAAAGATGAGCTTGAGCGGAGAAAACCTTACGACGGCTTCATCAGCGGAAGCGAGCACTCCGGGACAGTCTTTTTCCCCGTTATGCAGTTTAAGACTGCGCAGCACAATACCCCTGAGACTGTAATCGAGGCCCTCGATGACAATGGAGCGCCCGAGCCCCTTTTCGGCCTGTGCCGATAGAATGGCAAGAACGCTGTCTTTCGGATAGAAATTATACAGCAGTACCAGGCCCCCCGCGAAGGCGAGCATAAGCAATAGAATAATGGCGATCGCGATTTTAAGAGCTTTTTTGCGCTTCACGTTTTCTTTCCATGATGGACTTCTTCCGGTAGAACTGAACGCTCTTTTCGAGCTCATCGAGGTCGGTGCAGATCAGCTTTCCCTCCTCAAGCTTGAAGTGTTTGTCCTCGAGGACCTGAACGGAGAGCATATCGGTTTTTTCGGCGGGGAGTCCGACCATGTTGAAAAGTTCGCGGAAGCCGAATTCGAAGTTGTGTGCCTGTTTCGGGGCGGTCTTTATCTTTTGCTTTTCAATCTGGATAAGCAGCGTGTCGTAGATCCTTCCGAGATGGTCCCGTATCATGAGGTTTTCGAGCTGGCGATACGCGGTCCATATACGCTCGCTTAAAAGCTGGATAAGACGTGTGGCCAGCTGGGGCTGGGCCTGGACCATATTTTCGAAGTTGGACTTGTTGATGGCGAGGAGGGTGGCATCCCCGAACGTGATCGCCGAGGCGCTGCGGGGGCGATTTTCGAGGAGAGCCATCTCGCCGAATATATCGCCGGACTTGAGCACGGCAAGGAGCACCTCCTCGTCGACGATCTTGGTGATCTTGACCTTGCCGTTTTGAATGATATAGAGCTCGTTGCCGGGCTCGTTTTCGCAGAAAATCATGGTGTTGTCGCGGTAATTACGGGTCATGGTGCCGCCCTGCGGATTGTCGGGGACCTTGAGGGGGGCCTTCAGGGTTTTCAGCCGCTCTATGGATGTGTCCCGGTTCGTCCCCGCGGGACAGTACTGCACATAGCGCTGGAAGGCGTAGGCGGCATGGTTCAACGCGCGCTTTTTAAGATAGTATTCACCGATATTGTAAAGATGTTCGGGGTCCTCCTCGGCGGTTCCCTTGAAGGTGAGCTGTGTGATTGCCTGGTCGAACTCCCTGAGCTGCTTGCTGAAAAAGCGGATGATTTTCATCGCGATCGCGGGGTTTTTCTGAATGAGGATGCCGAACTGGTCGCGCTCGACGGAGATGAGGGATACGCCAGAAAGGCTGACCGCGGTCTCGGTACGCGCGTGCCCGCTCATGCATGAAACCACGCCGAAGAAATCGCCGGGACCGAGTACGGAGAATGGTTCGATGCCCGCGACGGGATTCTCACGCATCACCCTGACTTTGCCTTCCCTGACGATGTAGAAATTATTCGAATCTTTTTTTCCCTCTACGGTGATAAAGGACTTCGCCATGTAGTTTTCTACTTTAAATTGCGTGGATGCCATTCTTCCTCTTTATCCTTTGCCGCATGAGAGAATCGAAATCCTCATGATTCCATTAATATGAACGATTTTAGTAAAAATCGGCATAAAATCAAGTCATTTCAAGGATTTTCCGGAACAATATTTAAAATCGTAACGAAATAAACGGACGCGATTAACCCGAGCGCTCCGGCAAGACGGCTAAGTCGGATACCAGCCTTTAATCGGTAGCGAGATACTTCTCAAGGTATTCGGTCAGGTCGCCGATATTCTTGCGAATCATGATTTTGAATTCCGGCGGTATGTTCTGCGACATGACGACCTTATAATAATTGATAGCGTCCTTTACCTTTCGTCTTTTGAGGTATTCCGCAGCGCGCTCCAGCATCGGCTTGTACTTATAGTATGAATACTCCAGGATGTTCTTCTCACGGGCGAGGCTGAACTCGTCGGGAAGCTTCGAAAAATCATAACTGACCTTTAAAATCGGCAGTTCACGCGCCTTGCGCCGGTTATGCTGCAGGAATTTGCGGTAAAATTGCGCGTCATCTTCTTTTTTGAGCTCAAGGTCGTGGTCCCGCGCGTCGAATTCGAGCTCATCGGCTTGCCTGGAGTCCCCGAGGATTTCAATGTCGTCCTTTTTTTTAGCGGCGTCCTCGCTCAATATTTTTTCGAATATATCCTCATCAGAAAGATTTTCCGCCGCCTGCTCTTCGTCCTGTCCATACCTGCTCAGGAGTTCCCATTCATCGGGGGTCTCCTTTTCATCACGGGTAATCGTTTCCTTTCGAAGCTCCTCCTTCTCGTCCCTGGTCAGCGTTCCGGGTTGTGCCGGCGCACTGTCTTCCTGTCCGGTCGGACGCTTTGGTTTTTCGGTTTCTGGAGGACGGCGCACGGGGAGCTTTTCGAGAAGGTCGAGTATGGGCTGAGGGTCCAGTATCAGTGGAATGGGAGAGTCGTATTTGGCCTCGATGATGGTCGGCCTGCGCTCGACCTCCTCGACGGCCTTGCGGGCGGCCAGGTCCCCGGAAAGATCGTTCAGCCGGCGCTCCAGGCGTTCGACTTCGTCACGGTACCGGTTTCTTTCATCCTCGTCGAGGCGCGCGGACGGGTGGCCGAGATTGAGCTTGCGAGAAATCTGATCGGCGATCTGATCGATATCGATGGCCGGGGCTGCGGGCGCGGTAAGCCCTATCTGTATTCTGTCGGGAATGGTGAGAGGACCGTCGAGGCTCAATTTCAATTCCCGTGATTTCCTCGGAGAGACGGACTCTATCAGATCTTCCTTCTTTTTTCTGGCGCTCAGAAACTCGCGATAGCGTCTGAGGTATTCGATGTTCGATTCGATTTTATGGTTGGTTTCGAGGTCGTTGATACGCGATACGACTCCTTCATAGAGGGAGACGGCGGTGGCGAAATCGCCCTTTTTAGCGTAGATTTCGGCGTTTATGAGCGTTCTTCTGTACACGCGGAAGCGGGAGGTTTCAGATATTATTTCATCGGTCATGTACGGCAGCTTGAATTCCTCGGAAACGTCTTTGATGTGCTCGAGGGAATCGAGATCGCTCTTCCGACGCAATGGTTGCGCATGGCTGTCGGGAAACTTTTCCTCGATCTCCCGGTCGGAGGACCTTCTACGGAGGAGCGCTTCAGGCTGGGCCTGTTTATCGGCGGTTTTTGCGCCCTGGTCCTCCGCGCCGAAAAGCGCCCAGGCGAGGATGAAGAGAATGACCAGGAGGATGATGATGAGGATGGTATTCATGGTTCAATTATATGGTACGCGAGCCGCCCTGGCAACCACTATACCTGAACAGAGGTAGCCTGTGTGAAGCGGCTGACGCGCATCTGTATAGAAATGTTCCGAATCACGACCGTACCCGTTTATTTGCGCCAGCACAGGGCCCGCCTGCTATAATTTTCGACAGAAACAAGGCCAATATTGACAGCTAAAACCTGTCAGGCAAACAGAATCACCATCGAATGATGTTCGACTACAATGGAGCGTGCCCCGAGTGCGGGTTCTTTGCCCCTGTCGTGTATGTCGTCAGGCGAATCCTTCGCGGTTTCGACCGCGATGTGCCACATCCGCCCTGAAGGGGCGTCGGGCGGCACGAATTCAATGTCCCTGTCGCCGGCGTTAAAGGCCATATAGATATCGTTGTCGGGTTTGCCATCCTTATAAACCGCGTACTCACCGCTGATCAGGCAGGCGATCAGCCGGCTTTCATCACCCCAATCGGGTGCGTTCCCTTCTGGGCCATACCATGCGATGTCCGCCGAGACAAAGCCGTCCACTGCCGTACCGGTAAAAAACCCCTTTTTTCGCAGGATGATATGCTCCATGCGGAATCTGATGATGTTCCTGCAAAACCGGGAGATCTCATGGTGCTTTTCGAGAAAGGTCCAGTCGATCCATGATATTTCGTTGTCCTGACAGTAGGCGTTATTGTTGCCGCCCTGCGTGCGCCTGAATTCGTCGCCTGCAAGGAGCATCGGGACGCCCTGTGATACGAACAGTGTGCCGAGCATGTTCTTTATCATGCGTCGGCGCAGGCGCTCCACTTCGGGAGGCGCGTCGGAACCCTCATGGCCGCAGTTCCAGCCGAGGTTGTGGTTTTCGCCGTCGCGGTTTTCCTCGCCGTTTTCGATATTGTGTTTTTCACCGTAGCAGTAGAGGTCGTTGAGCGTAAACCCGTCATGGCAGGTTACGAAGTTGATGCTGTGGAGCGGGCTGTCTTTGGCCCAGTACAGGTCCGAACTCCCGGTCAGCCTTGTGGCGAGGCCGCCTATGGAGCCGCTGTCACCGCGCCAGAAGCGGCGGACATCGTCGCGGAATTTGCCGTTCCACTCGGCCCATCTGCCCGGAAAGTCGCCCACCTGGTAGGCGCCCCCCGCGTCCCAGGCCTCGGCGATTATCTTCGCGTTTCGGAGGATGGGGTCTTCGGCGATGCGTTCGACGAGGGGCGGGTTTTTGAGCATGTTACCGTCCTGATCGCGGCCGAGTATGGAGGCGAGATCGAAACGAAAACCGTCCACGTGCATTTCGATGACCCAGTAGCGGAGGCAGTCTAAAATGAAATCGCGCACCAGCGGGTGGTTGCAGTTGAAGGTGTTGCCGCATCCGGAAAAGTTCTGATAGAAGCGGCGGTCTTCCTTGAGCATGTAGTAGACCGAGTTATCGATGCCGCGAAAACAGAGGGTGGGGCCCAGCCGGTCCCCCTCGGCGGTGTGGTTGAATACGATGTCGAGGATCACCTCGATGCCTTCGTTGTGAAAATCGCGCACCATTGCCTTGAACTCCGCATACTGTTCGCCGGAAGACCCGCCGGATGAATACCGGCCGCGCGGCGCGAAGAAGGAGAAGGTGCTGTAGCCCCAGTAATTTTTCAGCCTTTCACCGGTTTTCGGGTTGATGAGTACGTTTTCGTCCTCATCGAACTCCTGTATGGGCATGAGCTCTACCGCCGTTATGCCCAGGTCTTTAAGGTAGGGGATCTTCTCGGTCAGGCCGCAGAAGGTGCCCCTGTGGTCGACGTTCGAGGAGGTGTGGTGCGTGAAGCCCTTTACATGAAGCTCGTAAATTATGCTGCTTTGAAGGGGGTTATTTATCTGACGATCGTACCAGTCGAACCGGGTGTCGACAACGATGCTTTTAGGGGCCGCGGGAGCGCTGTCTCTGGTCGAGAACGAGAGATCGGAAAGATCCGAATCCGGGTCGAAACCCCGGGCGTCGGAGAGATCCCATTTGAAACTTCCGGTTACCGCTCTGGCGTACGGGTCGAGAAGCAGTTTGTTGCGGTTGTAGCGGTGGCCCTGGCGGGGCTCGTAAGGGCCATCGATGCGGTAGCCATAGGCCTGTCCCTCACGAATTCCCTCCACCCAGATATGCCAGATATCCCCGGTTCTGTTGCCAAGGGGATCGAGTGCTATCTCATCGCTTTTCCCATTACCCGGTTCGAAAAGTATCAGGCTGACCGCAATAGCATGACGGCTGAACAGGGAGAACTGGGCCCCGTTTTTATCGAGTTTCACGCCGAGAGGAAGCGGAAAGCCGGGAAGTGTAAGCCGCGAGCTCTTCATATATCCTCCTGGTTCGATCGTGCGCGTCCGACAATGTTCGCCTCGACCCTCAGCCTGATGGATGGCGTTTGAGGATCGTTGCTGTGCACTGTTATATACTTGACGAGCTTCCCGGTTCTCTGTCCGGTATCGAGCGTTATCTCAATCTGTCCCTCGCCGCCGGCGGGGATTTCCTTCTCTGAAAGAAGGACGCCGGTGCAGCCTCATCCGGCATGGATCTTTTGAATTATCAGAGGGGAGCCTCCGGTATTGCTGAAACGGAAAATATGCCTGAGCTCGCGGTTTTGCCCGGTCAGGCCGAAATCGTGCGTAATGCCGGCGAACTGCGCCCGGGGCTCATCGCAGCCGCCGGCCAGAACGAAGAAAAAGATGATAAACGCGGATATCTTTTTAATTTTCATGCGCGCAGGGGTGTCCCCTATCCATTTCAGATTGTGATCACCGGAAATGTGTCGTTTCAATCACGAGTATCCACTCCCAAATTCAGTGAAAGCAAGTAAATTTTCCACATGAGTGCAATAATACGTGCGGCAGGCGAGGCAGATGCTTCAAAAATAGTGTGAGTACCGAGTTCGTGACGAGGGAAACTCGATATCCCTGCAATTTGTAACAGTCTGCTAAAAATGTATGGTAAATATTAGAGTTTTTTCATATCTTGCGAATATCGGGATTCCCCCCGCCTGCGGTGGGGGGAATCCGGCCTTATTTCCCAGTTATGCAACAACTCTATTTTCTTAATAATCAAAATATTTTATTATTGCGAAAATCGACAAACAGGGGGTATGTGCCTCTCGTCGCCGTTCGTAACGTTTCGATCGCCGGATTCCGCTCGAATTTTCCGAGGCACTTATATGAAATTCAACATTCTTCCCCGTGAGTTCGTATTTTTCGACCTGTTCGACAAACAGGCCGACTGCGCCGTAAAGGCCGCGCATTATTTCAAGGAGCTCGTACAGTCCGGCATCTTCGACGACGCGACCGTACAGCGCATGCGGGACATCGAACACGAGGGCGATGACATCACACACGAGATTATAAACAGGCTCAACAAAACCTTCATTACGCCTTTCGACAGGGAGGACATACACCTCCTCGCGCACGAGCTCGACAGCGTTATCGATATCATTCATACGATATGCAATCAGATGCGCCTGTACCGGCTCTCGGGCGTCAATTCCCATTT
>JADFDB010000100.1 GCA_018263175.1 Spirochaetota bacterium | reverse complement strand
TAACGCGCCGTGCCGGTCATGCCGTCGATCATCTGAATGAAGGCGTGGCGCTCGCCCGAGAGCGATATGCCGGGTATGAACGCGAGCACCCGCCCGGAGTCAGCCGATACCTGCTTGAAGTACCATCCCTCGAAATAACCGTTTCTTCCGAGGTCGCCCTGGAAAACGGTGGGGCGGTAGATCTTTTTTATCGCGGAATAAATGCCCATTCGCCATTATCATACGGGTTCCCTGAATTTTTACAATTTAAAAACGAGGACGATAATGTCCGGGTGCGGACATTTATTCACATTGTTATCCACAGCGATCGCTTCGCGATGGTGTGCCTGTGTATAAGGTCGAGAGCAGAGCGATGTGATCGATTAAGAATCGGTAGCGTCGCTGCATAACCCGGGACCAGGGCCGGTTTTTCTCCCGCTGCAGGCGGGCAAAAACCGATATCATCAGGACTCGCAACAAGTTTATTGGAATTGTTTCATAACCGTGAATTTAACTGCCTTCCCCCCGCCGCAGGCGGGGGGAAACCGGAGATCCGCAAGAAATGAAACAAGTTTATTATTAATTTTATTATTATGGACAAGGTAAATGCTTGTGGTGATTTGAAGGGCCGTGTGCGGCAACGCGCAATATGCGTTTTTTTTTATTTTACCGCCGGCTTTTTTAAATTTTCATTGACTTTAAATTAATTTAAATATAAATGATAATCAATTAATTTCATAGAAATTAATTGACCGTGCTTTTGTTCCCATTGGCGCTTCCTGTAACGCATATAGAAAAAGGGAGAATCTCGTCGGTATGAAACACACCCATG
This sequence comes from Spirochaetota bacterium, assembly GCA_018263175.1. Lineage (GTDB taxonomy): Bacteria > Spirochaetota > UBA4802 > UBA4802 > UBA5368 > MVZN01. The sequence continues at coordinate 7,773 of JADFDB010000100.1, read as the reverse complement.
GTGAAACGGGGCACCAGCGCGATAAGGAAATTAATGTACTCGTTCAACAGGTCGTTTCTATGGATTATTCCCGCGACAGAATAGCTAAAGAAATAGACAGGATGTTCCTGAACCTGCCGGGCGCCGAGAAATCGGCGCTGTTTTCGGTCGTGGTGGGCCGAAGCTGCGAACGGGCCTGGACCGGCGACGTGCGCTCCCGCACCGGGGGATTCGTGAGGGCTTTTGCCCGTTTCGACGACGCTGTTTCGGGCCGGGGGCTTGAGACGTGCTTTGCCGTGCGGTTGTGCCGGTTTGTGGCCGCGGTCATCGATAAGGGCGGTGCGCGCGTCGTTCGCGGCGGAAGCCTCGATCAGGGCTTCTATGACGGCTGTGTCAGCGCCATTGCCGACACGGATCTCTTCCAGGAGTCCGGCGATCCGGAGCTGCTTGAAATATTCATCAAGCAGTGCGTAATCATGATGAAGGCGGCGGGAATGATCGAAACCGCCGGGGCATCCGCGTTCATCAATCCTGAGTATACCGGGGAGAACGTCTTTCCCGCGCTCTTTGCATCATTCTGGGGCAAGGTGCGCTGGGAGGATATTTTCCCCTCCAGCCCGGCGGCCGCGCGCGAGCTCAGGCACAACCGGCACATATTGGTCGACCTCATCATGCGGCAGGGCGGCCGCTTCGACCTCGACGCCATCGCCGGCGAATTCTTCGATCTGACGGGATTCGGGACCCGCGACGATGTCTTTCTGATCTCGTTTATAGACTTTTACCTGTTCACCTGGTTCAGGCACTTCGGGCTGGTGGAATACGCCGAATCGCGCGACGGCGACGCCGTCCGCATCCATACGACCGAACAGGGCAAGACCTTCTTCGGCCACCTCCAGCGCATCTGACGGCGCCGTGCCGGCAGCGTAACAACGGCATGCCGTTAACCCCCATGAACGATACCGCAAAAAAGCTCATCGAGGCGCACGGTTTCGCTTTTCCGGATACTGGTCCCGTGCGCGTGTTTTTCTGTCCTGGAAGGATCAACCTCATCGGCGAGCATGTCGATTACAACGGCGGCCATGTGCTGCCGGCGGCCATCGACCGCGCCGTATACCTTTGCGTTTCCGGAAACGCGCACAGACGCTTTCGTTTCAATGACACGGGCTTCGGGGCGTCGGGAGAGCTGGAACTTGCGCTCTTCGGCGGCGGCTCGGTCGTACCCAGGGTCTGGCTGTATCCGGCCGGTGCGCTCGCGCTGCTGAGAAGCGATTGGGATGAAGGCCTCGACCTGAGCTATCTGAGCGCGATCCCGGCGGGAGCGGGCGTCTCGAGCTCGGCGGCGGTCACCACGGTCACGCTGTATGGGGCGCTTTCGATGCTCGGCCGGCCCATCGATACGGCGGAGCTGGCAAGGATGGGACAGCGCGTGGAGCGCGAATACGCCGGGGTCGCCTGCGGCATAATGGACCAGTTTGCGGTCATACACGGCCGAAGAGACAGCGCCATGCTCCTCGATACGCGCGATCTTTCATTTGAGTATCTTCATATCGATTCGTCACGCATTCATTTTGTGCTCGTCAACAGCGGGATCAGGCATTCGCTGCGCGAAAGCGGGTACAATGACCGCAGGGCCGAATGCGAATCGGCGCTTGCGATGCTTCGCGAAATGGGCGCCAAAATCGCGCACCTCTGCGAGCTCCACCCCGCCGATTTCGAGCGGATGGCACCCGAGCTGCCGCCCGTGGAGCGCAAACGGGCCCGCCACGCGGTGACGGAGAACGGGCGTGCGCTCGAGTTTCACCGCCTGATGAGGTTCGGGGACTATAAAGGAGCGGGCGGGCTGCTGTACGCCTCGCATGCGAGCCTGCGCGACGATTTCGAGGTGAGCATAGAGGAGCTGGACCGGCTGGTGGAATGGGCCGCGCCGCTTGCCGGAGTCTATGGCTCGCGGATGATGGGCGGCGGTTTCGGCGGATGCAGCATCACGATGGTCGAGGCGGGCGCCGCCGGGGAGTTCGCCCGTAAGATCACCGAAAGCTTTCGCGCCGCGTACGGCGTTGTGCCCGAGGTTTTCGAATGCACCATCGGCGAGGGCGTGGGGGAACTCGTTCCGTAAGCGGGTGTTATCCCTCCGGCCGTCCCCGGCGCGGCTACGCGGTGATGCCGTTGTCCTGTATGATGTCCAGGCACAGGATCCGCTTGCGGAAATTGACGTCGCGGAAGGCCACGGAGATCGTGATGCAGATGTTACGCGACGCGAGCGAGATATAGGGCTCGGTGGTGTACTTGGGCAATCCCGCCGCCAGCAAAAAGTAATAGTCCTTTGACGACTGGTCCGTTCCCCCGCTTCCCGGCTGGAAAAAGAACCCCTTCGAAGTGCCGTCGCCGTGCTCCCCGAAAATGGTGCCGCTCGCCTGTATGCCGTCCTCGTCGAGAATATAGGCGCATTCGAGCTCCGGGTGCGGCCTGATGAGCGCGGCGAGTGCGGCGTCGTATTCCTCGTCAGGAATGCGGGAGAGCTCGCTTATGAGCGTGTTGATGATCTGGTTGTAACTGCGGTGCCGGAGTTTCCTGGCGTTGATGCGCCGGATGGTCCTTTCCCTGAAGTTCGCGGCGACGGTCTCGATCTTTTCGTCGATGCCGTCCACGAGCGCTTCCATTTGCGGTCCGGGTTTGGCGAAGTAATACCCCTGCAGCATATCGACACCGAGCTCGAGCGCGATGACCGCCTCGTCGGCCGTCTCGACACCCCCGGCAACGACGAGCGAACCGATGCGGTGAGCCAGGGCGACGAGCGATTGAACGATCTCGCCGCCGTGGTGCCCGGCGACGGCGCTCCGGACGAGCGATTTGTCGATTTTCAGTATGTCGGGCTTGATGATCGGGACGTGCCCGAGGTTCGACAGGTCCGCGCCGATATTGTCGAGCGCGATGAGAAAGCCGGATCCCCGGTACAGCGTCACGAATTTCTTAAGCGCTTCGATGTTCGTGATCCCCGACTCGATGATCTCGATGAGCACCTTTCCGGGCTGGATGCCGAGCGAACGGACGAGCTCCATAAGGTGATTTGAACCGACGGTTTCATCGTCGAGGATTGATGGATCGATGTTGATGGTGAGAATATAGCGATCGGGATCGAGTTTATACGCGCCAAAACTTTCCAACGCCTTTGTACGACACAGGCGGTCAAGGCCTCTGCTAAGCCCTTCCCTCCCGGACGCTTCGAAAAGCGCCTGCGGAGGGAGCATCTCACCGCCCGCTTCCGTGAGGCCGCGGCTCAGGGTCTCGAAGCCGATGACCGATTTCTTTTTGACCGAAATGATCGGCTGGAAAAAGGAAACGACGCCCCCCCGGTCGAGAATTCCACGTATATCGATGCCGTTTTTCTTCCTGTGCATGGGAAACCCCGCGGAGCAGGTGATTTCGCGAATATGGCCTTTAAAATATCTTGGACGGCAATTTATTCAAGAAAAGGAAGCCGCGAATGTCAACAAATAAGATTAGACTTGTTTTATATCGTGCTGATATCGGTTTTTCCCCCGCCGCAGGCGGGGGAAAAACCGGTTAATTCCAGTCATGCAACAGCTCTATTATTAAATCTTTCGGTAATCATGGTGTTGCCGCATAGCTGGAAAGTAAACCGGTTTCCTCACATCGCAGGCCGGGGGGAAGCCCGATATCCGCACGATAGGCGACACGTCTGACGGTGTCCTTGCATGGCCGGAGAAGATGGTCGGCCTTCGTGGCCGGTGGCGGGGGCTACTCGGAAGCGCGCGGGTCGACGGCTGTCTCGTATTCCATAGAGAGATATTTGCACAGTATCTCGCCGCTAATATAACCCTCCTCGACGAGGATCATGCCGATGAGCTTGTTGGACTCCTTCTGGATGGCGAGCGAGCGTTTCGCCTGCGCGGGAGTGATCTCGCGGTTGCCGATGAGAATGTCAAGAAGAACCGGTCTGTTCATCACCATACCCCATAAGCAGGCTTTTCGGCGGCATTCGCCGCCGTTATGCGACCGAGCATGGATCTCTGTATTTCCTTCCGGTTCCGTTGAAGACCGCAGGCGGGGCTGTGGGCGATACTGGACTCGAACCAGTGACCTCCTGCATGTGAGGCAGGCGCTCTAACCGACTGAGCTAATCGCCCCGCCGTGGAAACCCTATGGCGGGGCGGCGGCCAATGTCAAGCATTATCAAAGAAAAGGGCGGTATGGTTTTCAGTTGAGGATGCTCTTTTTCGCCTTGAAGAGGAGATCGATGGCCCTGTCGGAATCCCCCGCGAGGAGGTAGCAGAGGCTGAGGCTGAGCAGGCTGTCGCGGTCGCCGGGAGCCGCCTTTTTGCCGAGAGACGCGATCTTCTCCTCGATCGTTCCGTAGCGGTCGGTGTAGATCTCGAGAGGGATCGAGCGGATGAAGTCGTCGTAGGCGCGGTAGTCGTCTTCTTGGTCTCTGAGCGATTTGATTTCGCTCGCCGATTCGTCCAGGCGGTTCATTCGATAGAGAACGTCCGCGCGGAGTTTCCTCGCACCGGCGTTGGCCGTGTCCGCGGATAGAATGCGGTCTATGAGCTCGAGCGACCGGTCGTAGTTGTTTTTGTCGAGCTCGATGATGGCAAGCGCGGTGAGGGCCACGCGGTTGCCGGCCTCAAACACGAGCACCCGTTCGAAGCAGGCCTGTGCGCCGGCGTGGTTGCGCATGCGGCTGAACGAAAGACCCATGACGAGCAGGGTGAGTGTAAACGATCCGTTGAGCCTTCTCGACTTTTCGAGCGCCAGCACCGCCTGCTTGTACTCGCCCGTCTTGTACAGGAGGCTCCCCATGTTGAAGTGGACCAGGTAGTCATCGCCGAGCTCGAGCGCCTTGCGGTAGCATTCCATGGCCTCCCCGAGGCGGTTCATGCGTGAATAGAGCGAGCCGAGGTTCAGATACGCTTCCCTGTTCGAAGCGTCGCTTTCGATTACCGCCATGTATTCGTGCATCGCCATAAGGTAATTCCCCTCCTTTTCGAGGAGCAGGGCTTTTTCGAGTCGTTGAGATGACGCACTACGGCGCATGGGAATCCTCTCCGTCAGACGATCGGTTTCCGCGCTCAGAGAACGGCCCCGCTCTTCTGATACAGTATCGGCCGAACCGGAGCGGGGGAAAAGCGAAAATATTATGTCCCTATGGGAATCGGAGCTGGAACTTCGTCGGCGTTCCGCCGCACGATGGTGTCGCCGGGCTTGAAGCCGCCGATCAATCGGTTGAGTCGCTTTATTCCTGTGCTTATCATGTTCCCCGCCGGTCGTGAGGGTGTGGCACCCGTATAAAGTAGCACCCCGCCGCCGCCGCGTCAAGGCGGATAGTGATATATAGCCCCAGGCGTACCGATCGGGTTTCGGGAAGTATTGACGATTAAAAAAAGTGTTTACCCTGACGTCGATGTATGTGGAGTATCCTCCCGTGCATACCACGACCGGAAATACCCGACTTCCGCACCGCCGGAAGTACTCCCGGGAAGGCGCGGCATGATACCGGTCAGGATTACGGTGCTGTCCGGGGCCTCCATTCCCGCCTATCAGACGGCCGGGGCGGCCGGCGCCGATGTGTTCGCCTGCGTTGACGGGCCGGTTTCGATCGCCCCCGGCACCGTCGCCCTCATCCCGACCGGCATTGCCGTGCAGATCCCGGCGGGCTACGAGGCGCAGATACGCCCGCGGAGCGGTCTGGCCCTGCGCCATGGCGTCACCTGCCTCAATACCCCCGGAACGATCGATTCGGACTACCGCGGCGAGGTAAAGGTGATTCTGGCGAACCTCGGAAGCGAGGTCTTCGTGGTGGAGTGCGGCATGAGGATAGCGCAGATGGTGTTCGCGCGGGTGTTCCGCGCGGAGTTCGTCACCGTGGACGCGCTTTCGCAAACAGAGAGAAATGACGGAGGATTCGGTCACAGCGGAATATGAAACAGGGAAAGGATCAAAGCGTGAAAATAATGCCCCTGGGCGGGCTCGATGCCATAGGGAAGAATATGACGGTCTTCGAATACGGGGAGGACATCATCGTCGTCGACTGTGGTATCAAGTTTCCGACCGAGGAGACGCCGGGGATCGACTTCATCATCCCCGATTTTTCGTATATTGTGAAGAACCGTAATCGCATAAAGGGGATCATCATAACCCACGGGCACGAGGACCATATCGGCGCGGTGCCGTTTCTCCTCAAAGAGGTCTCGGCGCCCGTATTCGCCCTGCGGCTCACGCTCGGGCTTATTCAGAGCAGGCTCGAGGAGCGGCCGCCGCGGCAGAAACCGACCTTCATCGAGGTTACGCCCGGTAACAAAATGCAGGTCGGGGCCTTTGTGATCGAGTTCATACGGGTCAACCATTCCATTATCGACGGCGCGGGCATCGCGATCGGCACTCCGGTGGGCACCATCATACATTCGGGTGACTTTAAAATCGATTACTCTCCGGTGGACGGCAGGGTCACCGATATCTACAAGTTCGCCGAGTACGGCGAAAACGGGGTGCTGCTCCTGATGTCGGACAGCACCAACGCCCTGCGGAAGGGCTACACGCGCTCCGAGAGCATTTTAAGCGAACGGCTCTTCGATATTTTCTCTTCAGTTCGGGGACGCATCATCGTGGCGACCTTCGCCTCGAACATACATCGTATACAGCAGGTACTCGACGCGGCCCAGAAATACAACAAGCGGGTCGTCATCAGCGGCATCACCATGCTGAAGAACGTCGAGATCGCGCGGAGCCTGGGCTATCTCGAGTACCACGACGACCTGGTCGTCGATGTGAGCGAGGCGAACTCGCTTCCGGCGAAAAAGCTCGTAATTATCTGTACGGGCTCCCAGGGCGAGCCCATGTCGGCCCTCTCGAGGATGGCGTCCAACACGCACCGCCACTTCGTCGCCGGATCGGGCGACACGGTCATCATCACCGCGTCGGTGATCCCCGGAAACGAGCGCATGGTGTACACGGTCATCAACTCGCTCATGAGGATGGGCACCGAGGTCTATTACGAGCAGGACGAGGACCTGCACGTTTCGGGGCACGCCTCGCAGGAGGAGCTGAAGCTCATGATTTCGCTCACGAAGCCGAAGTTCTTCATGCCGATCCACGGCGAGTACCGGCACCTGCGCGCGCACGCGCGCATAGCCGAATCGCTGGGAATTAAGCCGGCGCGAATTCTGATCGCCGCCAACGGCGACATCTTGGAGCTCTCGAAGAAGGGCTTCGAGAAGACGGGGGAGCTGAACCTCGACCAGATCTACGTGGACGGGCAGGACATCGAGGACGTGGGCAACGGCGTTATACGCGACCGAAAATCAATGTCTGCCGAGGGGATCGTGATGGTTACGGTCGTCACCGCCGAGGGCATGCTCGTCCGCCCTCCGGAGATCGTGGCGAAGGGCTTTGTGGCGGGGAAGAACGTCAAGGTGATCGACTCCATCCGCACCGACGTGCAGGCCCAGGTGCACCGCATGCTCGCCGACGGCGCACAGGAGAAGGAGATTACCATCTTTTTAAGAAAGCACCTTAAAAATTCCATCTTCCGCCTCACCAGAAGAAACCCCCTCATCGAGGTTCAGGTGATGGACGTGTAAGGCGCGCCCTCCGGCAGGCGCCGTGCCGTTTTTAGGTCCCGGATTCGGTGTCGCGCCCGTGCCGCGGTGTACATCACATCCACCTCTTCTCTTGTAACGCTTTTCGACGAGGCCCCGTTTCGGCCTCAATTCCGGGTCATAAACTGCCGATACTATAACAAGGCTCAATATACGAAGGGGGCATGGTGCGCCCTCG